>NZ_JBVHMF010000011.1:0-201824 GCF_055558595.1 Streptomyces sp. NPDC025721
GAGGTGGGGATTGGCGGGGAAAGCAGCGGGAGAGGGGGTAGAGGCGCCCCTCGAGGAACAGAGGGGAAGCCCCCCCCCCCCCCCCCCCCCCCCCCCCCGCCCCCCTTTCACGTGTGTCGCCGTACGCGCCTACCGCAGCTCGGCCGGCGGGGTGCGGGCCGCGTCGACCTTCTCGGTGCGGACGAGTTCGCCCCAGACGATGTAGCGGTAGCGGGAGGTGTAGACGGGGGTGCAGGTCGTGAGGGTGATGTAGCGGCCCGGCGTGGTCTTGCCGGACTCCTTGGGGACCTGGTCGGTGACGGCGACGTTGTACTTCGAGGTCTGGTCGAGGATCTTGTAGACCTTGTAGACGTACCAGGTGTCCTTCGACTCGAAGACGACCGGGTCGCCGTCGTGGATCTTGTCGATGTTGTGGAACTTGGCGCCGTGGCCGTCGCGGTGGGCGGCGAGGGTGAAGTTGCCGGTCTTGGCGGTCGGCAGCGCGGCGGGGACGGGGTCGGTGTAGTAACCGGCGACGCCCTCGTTGAGGACCTTGGTCGAGGTGCCCTTCTTGACCAGCACCTCGTAGTCCTTGCCCATGGCGGGGACGTGCAGGAAGCCGATGCCGTCCTTGGTGTCGAGGCTCCCCGGTCCCGCGTCGGGCGTCCGGGCCCAGTCCTGCCGGACCTTGTCCGCCGCCTTGTGCTCATGGCGGTCGGCGAGGACGTTCGTCCACCACAGCGAGTAGGCGACGAACAGCGCGAGCACCAGGCCCGCGGTGATGAGGAGTTCGCCGATGACGCTGATGGTGGCCGCGATGGGCCCCCGGCCGCCGCGTTTGGTCGTGGTCACGCCGTTCCGTTCCTCAAGTTCCGCTTGGAGCATGGATCACTCCACCAGCGCGTCGGGCTTGCCCTTACTGCGCGGCCGTTCCTCGGTCAGCTTTCCCCAGACGATCAACCGGTTGGTGCTGGTGAATTCGGGGGTGCAGGTGGTCAGCGTCAGATAGCGGCCGGGCCCGGTGAAGCCGGAGCCGGTCGGCACCGGCTTGATCACGCTGATGTTGGACGGCGGGGTGGACGCCAGCGAACTGGTGATCTCGTACGTGTAGTAGGTGTCCGCCGTCTCGACCACGACCTTGTCGCCGGGCACCAGGTGGTTGATGTAGCGGAACGGTTCACCGTGGGTGTTGCGGTGGGCGGCGACCGCGAAGTTGCCGGACTTGTCCCACGGCATCGCGGTGTTCAACACGCCGTCGTAGTGGCCGATCATGCCCTTGTCCAGCACATTGTGCTTCGAGACGCCCTGCGCGATGGGCGCCTTGACGTCCAGCTTGGGGATGTACATGATCGCGAAGCCCTGGCCGGGCGAGAAGGTGCCGGGGACCCGGTTCGGGTCGTCCTTCGTGGCGTCCCACTGGTGCTGGAGGTTGTTCGCGGCGCCGCTGGCCTGCTGGTGCGCGCGGACGTTGGTCCACCACAGCTGGTACGTGACGAACAGCAGCATCAGCACGCCGGTGGTGATGAACAGCTCACCGACGATACGGCTGACGACGACCGCCGGGCTCTCCTTGGCGGCCTTCGCGGCCCTGCGGGCCTCGACCCGGCTGAGCGGGACGGCTCCGGCGGGGGCCGCACCGGCCGCGCCACCGGGCGTACGGCCCCTGGCGCGGTGGCCGCCGTGTCCGGCGCCGCCGCGCTGCTGTGCCTGCGCCGCCTTCCGCCGCGCGGCCCGCCCGCCCTCGCCGTCGGGGCCGAGCACGGGACCCGACGCCGGACCGGGCCCGGGACCCGCGGGCTCGGGGGCCGGTTCCGGGGCCGACTCCGTGGTGGGGAAGACGGATTCGAGTACGTCGTCCGCGGGCGGTTCGACGGCCGGCTGCTCGACCGGCCGCACGACGGGCTGCACGACCGTCGCCGTGCCGAGGTCCAGCTCCTCGTCCGCGGTGACGGGCCGGACCGGGGGCGGCGGAGGAGGCGGGGCCGCCTGCGGCGGCTCCTCGGGTACGAACCAGGGCGCGGCCGGCTCGTCGAACACCGGCTCTTCGTAGGCCGGTTCGGGGAAGACCGGCTTCTCGTACGCCGGTTCCGGGAAGACCGGCTCGTCGAACACCGGCTTCTCGTACGCCGGTTCGTCGTAGGTCGGCTCGGGAACCGCGGGGGGTCTTCCGGGGAGAGGGTCGTTCAGGGGGTCGTCGAGCTGCTCGACAACGGCTTTGAACTGCCCGGTGTCCTCATAGGACATCGGGCCGTCCGAGGGGCGCTCCGGGCGGAGCGTGGTCACGCCCCGGCCCTCCCCGCAGGACTTCCCGAACCTCCGGCGCCCCCCGCCGTACCGACCACGGGCGCCAGCCCCTCGGAGCGGCCGACGGCCCCCGGATCACCGCACTCGGCGAGCCAGTTGGCCAGCATCAGATGGCCCCACTCGGTGAGCACCGACTCCGGGTGGAACTGCACGCCCTCGACGGCCGCGTCCCGGTGCCGCAGCCCCATGATCACGCCGGACTCGGTCCACGCGGTGACCCGGAACTCCTCGGGCACGGTGTCGCGTTCGACGGCGAGTGAGTGGTAGCGGGTCGCGGTGAAGGGCGACGGCAGCCCGGCGAAGACGCCGGTCCCGTCGTGCGTCACCGGCGACGTCTTGCCGTGCAGCAGCTCCGGCGCGCGGTCCACGACCCCGCCGTACGCGACGGCCATCGACTGGAGGCCGAGGCACACGCCGAAGACCGGCACCCCGGTGTCCGCGCAGTGCCGCACC
Source organism: Streptomyces sp. NPDC025721 (assembly GCF_055558595.1). Classification (NCBI taxonomy): domain Bacteria; kingdom Bacillati; phylum Actinomycetota; class Actinomycetes; order Kitasatosporales; family Streptomycetaceae; genus Streptomyces; species Streptomyces sp. NPDC025721. Next base: position 2,737 of record NZ_JBVHMF010000011.1, read on the forward strand.
ATGTCGACGCAGACGCCCGCCTCTTCCGGCGTGCCGGGGCCGGGCGAGAGCAGTACGCCGTCGAAACCGTCCTGCGCGTGCGCGGGCTTGACCTCGTCGTTGCGCCGCACCTCGCACTCGGCGCCGAGTTGGTAGAGGTACTGGACCAGGTTGAAGACGAAGGAGTCGTAGTTGTCCACCACGAGAATGCGTGCGCTCATCGGACAGCGGCCGTCCCCGTCTCGCGTACGACGGCCATCCCGTTGTCGACGGTGACCTCGTTGAACGGCAGCAGCGGCTCCGCCCACGGAAAGATGTACTGGAAGAGGAGGTAGACGACGGCCAGGGCGAGCACGAGCGAGATCAGAGCCCTCACCCACGCGTTACCCGGCAGATGCCGCCAGATCCAGCCGTACATGCGCTGCCTTCCTTCCTCTTCCCCGGAACAGAGTAAAGGGAGATCGGCGTGATAGGGGGCCCGGCTGGACAAAGGCTTCGGCATGCGTTCGCCAATGCTTCGGCCGGGGACGCCCGCCGCTCACGACGCCGGCTCCGCGTAGTGCAGGTCGGTCGAGCCCGAGTAACCGGGCAGTGTCGTCCGCTTCTGCGCGCCGACCTTCCAGCCGAGGCCGTACGCGTTCACGTACTGGAGGTAGTTCTGGATGGCCGGGCTGTCGTTGAGCGCCTTGCGCAGTTTGGCCTGGTCGCCGACGGCGGTGATGCGGTACGGCGGGGAGTAGACGCGGCCCTGGAGGATCAGGGTGTTGCCGACGCAGCGCACCGCGCTGGTGGAGATCAGCCGCTGGTCCATGACGCGGATGCCCTGGGCGCCGCCCTGCCACAGCGCGTTGACCACGGCCTGGAGGTCCTGCTGGTGGATGACCAGGTCGTTGGGCTGCGGGTCGGGGACGCCGGGGACCAGCGCGGTCGCGTTCGGCGGGGCGTCGTTGAGCGTCACGTCGATCGCGGGGCCGGTCAGCTTGCCGGTGCCCGCCGCCTTGTCGAGGGCGTCGAGCCTGGCCCGCTCGGCGGGGCTGACGCCGTCGCCCTGCCGGGTCAGCCGGTCCACGTCCTTGCGCACCCCGGAGAGCTGGTCCTCCAGCTGCTGATTACGGGTGTTCTTGGTACGTACGGTGTCGGACAGCTTCGGCAGCGGGTCGTCGCTGCGGATGTCGACGCCCTTGGCGGTGTTGAAGCTGGTCCAGAAGATCAGTCCGGCGAGCGCGAAGACTCCCGCACTCATGGTCCGCAGCGCTACGGTGCGGTGGGCAGGACGGGAGGAGGGGGTGGGGGATACCCCGTCTGAATCCGTCACCGTACCCTGTCTCCTTATAACCCGAGGAAGCACTACGCTAACGGACGCCCGGAAGCGGTAGTGACCCTTACCAGGCCCAGAACCCGCCCGGCTTACCCCGCACACCCGCGCGGTTACGCAGCGCATCGACAGGAGCGTCCCTCGTGCCGAAGTCACGGATCCGCAAGAAGGCCGATTTCACGCCGCCACCGGCGAAGACGGCCACCGCCATAAAGTTCAACACCAACCGCAACTGGGTCGCGCCGCTCATGCTGGCGTTCTTCATCGTCGGTCTGGCGTGGATCGTGCTGTTCTACGTGACGCAGGGCAGTCTGCCCGTCGAAGCGTTCGGCAACTGGAACATCGTGGTCGGTTTCGGCTTCATCGCGGGTGGGTTCGTCGTGTCCACCCAGTGGAAGTAGCCGTCCCCAGCGGGGTGCCGGGGGCCGCGTCGGCGTGCTGCCGGACGTTTGTCCACACGGTTATCCACAGTGGGGAAAAGGTCGGAAGATCTGTGGATAACCTCTACGAGGTTGACGCCGGTACGACCGGTGGCCAGGACGTCGGCCACCGGTCTTTCGCTGATCTTGGGCTTGTGCGGGCGTGAAACACGGTCTTCCGGCGACTTGTGCACAACTTGCGAAGACCCGCCTACACGCTGTGGATAACGTGTGATCAACGCCAATGGACACGGGTCCACGGCCGCGAATCCGTCCCTCAGGACGTGACCTGCGCCACAGCGATCACGCTGAGCGCGATCGAGACCACCAGGACCGCCGCCGTGGTCCCCCACTGCACCAGATCGCGGCGCTCGCGCGGCGCGTAGGCCATCCCTACGGCGATCGCGGTACCCGCCACCAGTCCGCCGATGTGGCCCTGCCAGCTCACGTCGGCCCAGGTGAAGGTGAACACGATGTTGAGCGCCAGCAGGATCAGCACCGGCCGCATGTCGTAGCGCATCCGCCGCATGAACACGGCCGTCGCGCCGAACAGGCCGTAGACCGCGCCCGAGGCGCCCAGGGTGAGCGACGACGGGGCGAGCAGCAGCACCAGCGCGCTGCCGCCGAGCGCGGAGACCAGGTAGAGCGCGAGATAGCGGGCCCGGCCGAGCATCCGCTCCAGCGGGGCGCCGATCCACCACAGCGACAGCATGTTGAAGCCGATGTGCAGGACCGCCTGGTGCAGGAACGCCGAGGTGATGAGGCGGTACCACTGGTCGGGGCCCTGGGCGACGCCGATGCAGCCGTGCTGTCCGAACGGGTCGTTGCCGCAGACCGCGTACAGCCCGAGGTCGTAGACCAGCCGGTCGCCGACCGCCTGGACCAGCAGGAACACCGCGATGTTCAGGCCGATGAGGATCTTGGTGATCAGGAACGGGTCGGCCGCGACCGTGCCGCCGGCGACCGTACGCGGCGCCGCCGTGTGCCGGCTGGACTCGTTGACGCAGTCCGGGCACTGGAAGCCGACCGACGCGTTGACCATGCACTCGGGGCAGATCGGCCGGTCGCACCGGGTGCAGCGAATACCGGTCTCCCGGTCCGGGTGCCGGTAGCAGCAGACCGCCTGGTCCATGAGCCTTCTCCCTGAATGAAGCGCCTCGCGATGCGGCGCGGAGGCGCTGAGACGCCCCGCCCACTCCTACGTGCGGGCGGGGCGCGATGTTCCCGAAGACGTTCCCCTGAGACGTTCCCCGAAGGTGCTTCCGAAGGGTACGGGATACGGGCCGCGGGGCGGCGGGCCGCGTCAGCGCTTCTCGATCACGACCGTCTCGATGATGACGTCGTCCAGCGGCCGGTCGGTGCGCGGGTTGGTCGGCGCGCCGATGATCGACCCGACGACCTTCTTGCTGGCCTCGTCCGCGACCTCGCCGAAGATGGTGTGCTTACGGGTCAGCCAGGTGGTCGGCGCGACCGTGATGAAGAACTGCGAGCCGTTGGTGGCCGGGCCCGAGTTGGCCATCGCCAGCAGATAGGGCTTGTCGAAGGCCAGGTCGGGGTGGAATTCGTCGGCGAACTCGTAGCCGGGACCACCGGTGCCGTTCCCCAGCGGATCGCCGCCCTGCATCATGAAGCCGGAAATGACGCGGTGGAAGACGGTGCCGTCGTAGAGCTTGGCCGTGGAAGGCCGGCCGGTACGGGGGTCGGTCCACTCGCGGGTGCCCTCGGCGAGCCCGACGAAGTTGTCCACCGTCTTGGGCGCGTGGTTCGGCAGCAGCCGGATCACGATGTCGCCGTGGTTGGTCCTCAGGGTGGCGTAGAGCTGCTCGGCCACGGTCTACCTTCCATAGTCTTCGCTGACAGGGACAAATCCTTTCACGGACGCGGTGGCGCGCGCGGGGTTCCCCGAGGGTCCGTGGCAAGGGAGCCGGCGGCGCGTCCCGAAGGCCCTCCCGGACACCGGGACGGACCGCTCGGAACGGGTACCTGACCCGTATGCGCGTCCACACATGCCGGACCCGCCATCGACAGGCATGATTTCAAACTGGGTGGAAAGGCGAAAACCGTACGCCACCGAGGAGGAGGATCCCGTGACCCGCATCGACAGCGTGCGCCACGCAGCCGACGTGACCAAGGACAGCGTGCGGCATGCCGCGGAGGTGGCGGCGCCGTACGCGAGCACGGCTAAGGACAACGCCGCGTACTACGCGCAGCAGGCCGGCGCACTGGCCAGGCAGCAGTACGACGCCCATCTCGCCGACCGGGTCGACCAGGCCCGCGAACAGGCGAAGTCGGCCGTGCCGCCGAAGGCCGCCGACGCGCTCGGCACCGCCGCCAAGCGGACCCGCCGCGGCGCGCGGGCCGCCGCCGACTACACCGCGCCGAAGGTGCGGGCGGCGGCCGACTACACCGCGCCCAAGGTGGAGTCCGCCGTGACCGCGACCCGCTCGGTCGCCGGTCCGGCCAAGGACGAGGCGGTGCTGCGCGGTGCCGCCGCGCTGCACGCCCTGCGCGGTCAGGTGACCGCGGCCGAGATCGACGGGCTGGTCCGCAGGCGGGTGCGCCGCGAGCGCACCGGCCGGGTCTTCCGCGGGCTCGTCGTCGCCGGTCTCGTCGGCGGTGCGGCCTTCGCCGCCTGGAAGTGGTGGTCGAAGCAGACCAACCCGGACTGGCTGGTGGAGCCGCCCGAGGCGACCGACGTCGCCGACCGCGGTCCCGTGAACAGCAGCGGCACCCTCACCGTCGTCGAGCCGGTCGGCCACCCCAACGGGTCCTCGCCGAACGGCACGATCGACCAGGTCGACGGCTCCCTCGAGGCCGATGGCCTCGACCCCGAGGTCGAGGCCAAGCAGGCCGACGCCGACCGCCCCGACGACGAGGGCCGGGGCGGCACCTACCCCTAACCGCCGACGAGGGACGAATCGCGCGATCAGCCGTGACGTGTGTGGCACGTCACGGCTGATCGCGCCGTGGCGCGGGTGAGAACCGTCCCCAGCGGGGCGGTTGCTGTCGTTTTCGGGCTCAAAGCCCGGCGGGGGCTGAGCGCGCAGTTCCCCGCGCCCCTTCTGGGCTCGTACCCACCGGGCGCACAAGTGCGCCGTCGTCAGACGGCAGGGGCGGGCTGGGGGGCCTGTTCCGCAGGGGCTTCGGGGACGTCGAGCACGGCGGGGACCCCGCGGAGGGCGAACAGGGCGGCGACGGCACCGGCCAGCATCAGCGCGGCGGCGATGTAGAGGGTGCCGTGCAACCCGTCGGTGAAGGCCGACTTGGCGGCGGCGACGACCTGCCGCCCGGTGGCGCCGGGCAGGGCGGCGCCGGTCTCGACGCCGGAGGTGACGGATTCGCGCGCGGTGGCGACCCGGTCGGGGGAGAGCCCGGCGGGCAGGGTGAGGCCGTTGCGGTAGAAGGCGCTGAGGACCGACCCGAGGATGGCGATACCGAGGGCGCCGCCGAGCTCCATGGCGGTCTCGGAAATGGCGGCGGCCGTACCGGTCCTGGTCCTGGGCACGCTGGCCAGCAGGGTGTCGGCGGTGACCGAGAAGACGAAGATCAGTCCTGCGCCGTTGACGACGAGCGCCGGAAGCAGCAGCCAGTAGCTGGTGTCGGCGCCGATCAGCCCGAACGCGGCGGTGCTCAGCGCCATGAGCAGCAGGCCGAACGAGACGGTACGGGCCCGGCCGATCCTCGGGATCAGCAGCGCGGACAGCGGCGCGGCGAAGGCGGCGGACAGCGGTCCCGGCAGCAGCGCGAGCCCCGCGGTCAGCGGCGACCAGCCGCGTACCACCTGGAAGTACAGGGAGAAGCCGAGGGACAGGGTGGTGGCGGTGAACAGCGTCACGACGTTGGAGCCGACAGCCCCCGCGAAGGCGGGGTTGCGGAAGAACCTCAGGTCGAGCAGCGGTTCGGCGAGGGTGGTCTGGCGGCGCAGGAAGAGGACGAGGGCGGCGAGGCCGACGGCCGCCGAGATCCAGACGGCGTGGTCGTCGACGCCGTCGCGTGCGGCGGCCTTGATCGCGTAGATCACGCCGAAGAGCCCGGCGATCGACAGGGGCACGCTCGGCCAGTCCAGCCGTCCCGGGTGCGGATTGCGGGACTCGGGGAGCAGGACGGCGCCCGCGACGAGGACGGCGGCCATCACGGGGACGTTGATCAGGAAGACCGAGCCCCACCAGAAGTGGTCGAGCAGCACGCCGCCGACGACCGGGCCGAGCGCGAAGCTGGCCGCGCCGATGCCGCTGCTGATGCCGATCGCGGTGGTCCGCTCCTTGGGATCGTCGAAGACGCTGCGGACCAGCGACAGGGTCGACGGCATGATCGTGGCCCCGGCCAGGCCGAGCAGCGCGCGGGACGCGATCAGCATGCCGGGGCCGTCGGCGTAGGCGGTGAGCGCGGAGGCGGCGCCGAAGCCCGCGACGCCCAGCAGCAGGAGCTTCTTGCGGCCGATCCGGTCGCCGATGTTGCCCGCCACGATCAGCAGGCCGCCAAGAACGAAGCCGTAGATGTCCACGATCCACAGGAGCTGTGTGGAGGACGGGCCCAGCTCGCGGGACAGGGACGGGATCGCGTAGTTGAGGACGCTGTTGTCGATGCCCAGCAGCGCGGCGGCCACGCAGCAGATTGCCAGGACGGCCCAGCGCCGCCGGTGCGCCTGTTCTGCGGCGCTCCCGCCGCCCCTCACATCGTCGTTCGGTGTCGTCGTCGTCATGGCAAGCAGCGTGCGGCGGCCCGCTGACGGCCGGCGCACCGTCGGCTGACAGCGCCGGGGCGCGATCCGGTCAGCGGGCGGTCGGGGCTGGGCCGGGGCGCGTGTCCCAGGACGGGAGCCGCACGCGGCAGGCGGTCGGAGAGCGTCAGGGGCGCGGGTCTCGGGGCCGGTCTCGCCCACGCGGCGGGCGGTTCGCCGTCAGCTCAGTCCGCCGTGAGGTACGCCGTCAGGACGGCGAGTGCCGCGTCGCGGTCGAGGGCAGCGGCCCGCGCGCGCTCGCGCTCGTACGCCTCGTCGCCCAGCGCGGCGCGTACGGCGGCGACGGTCGCGGCGGCGTCCGGCCCGGTGGGCGGCCGGCCGCGCAGGGCCTCGGCGGCACCGAGGAGGGCGGCGGCCCGTGGCGCGTCGCCGTTGAGCAGGGCGAGGCCCGCGGTGGCCTCGGCGGCGACGGCGCCGTTGAGCGGGAGCCGCATGGCGACGCTGTCGAGGGTGACCGCCTCGCGGAAGTGGCCGCGGGCCAGCTCCGGGTCGCGGTCGGCGACGGCGACCCGGCCCAGGGCGACGAGGACGGCGGAACGGGTGCCGTTGCTGGAGAACCAGCCGACCGGGCACTCGGCCAGCGCCTGCTCGTACAGCGCGCGGGCGCCGTCGCCGTCGCCGCGCAGCCGGACGGACTCGGCCAGCGCCAGGTGGGCGAGTGCCAGGCACTCGGGGGTGCCCGCCCGGCGGGACAGCTCCACGGCCCGCTCGCTGTACGCGGCGGCGGTCGCGTAGTCGCCCGCCTTGGTGCTGTACGCGGCGCGGATGCAGAGCAGCTCCGCCATGTCGAGCGCCGAGTCCAGCTCCTCGGCGAGCAGCAGCGCGTCATCGAGGAGGGAGTCGGCGAGCGCGAGTTCACCGCGGTGGTCGGCGAGGTCGGCCAGCACGTTGAGGTTGGTGATCATGCCCCAGCGGTCGCCGAGGCGGCGGAACTCCTCGTAGGAGGCGGTGCAGTGGATCCGCGCGGCGACCGGGTCGGCGCGCGTCAGCCAGGACTGGAATCCGCTGCCGAGCAGGATCAGCGCGCGGTACCAGGGGTGGTCCCGCTCGGTGAGGAACTCGTCGAAGACCGCTTCCAGGACGTCGATGCCCTCGTCGGGGACCCCGGCGAAGGGCGCCCACAGCAAGGTGAGCACGGGGTAGCGGCGGGACAGCCGGTGCATCGCCTCGACCACCCGGGTCGCCGCCGCGACATGGTCGGCGAACTCCTCGGGGTCGGGCAGCATCCCGACCACCGCCATCACGCACAGCGCGTACTCCTCCTCCATCCCCTCCGGCGGATTCGGGCCGAGGGCGGCGAGGACCTGGCGGGCGGGTCCGAAGCCCTCGTAGCGCACGCCGCGCAGCAGCCAGTACGAGGACAGGGCCGCGATCAGCCGCATCGCGGTACGCACCTCGCCCGCCTCCAGGCTGCGGTGCAGCGCGGCCTGGAGGTTGTCGCGCTCGTCGCCGAGCAGCCGCAGCCACTCCAGTTGCTCGGCGCGGCGCAGGTGCGGGTCGGCGGTGAGCGCGAAGTCCAGGAAGTACGCGGCGTGCGCGCGCACCGTCGCCTCGCGCTCCCCCGCCTCCGTCAGCCGCTCGGCGCCGTACGCCCTGATCGACTCCAGCGCGCGGTAGCGAATCCGGCCCGCGCCGTCCGGCTGCTCGGCCACCACCAGGGACTTGTCGACCAGCGCGTCCAGCAGGTCCAGCACGTCCTCGGCGAGGATTCGCGCGCCGTCCGCGCACACCGCCTCCGCGGCGGCGGGCGTCCAGCCGCCCGCGAAGACCGAGACACGGCGGAGCACGGCCCGCTCGTCGTCGGGCAGCAGGTCCCAGCTCCAGTCGACGACCCCGCGCAGGGTGCGCTGGCGCGGCTGGGCGGTGCGGCTGCCGCGCGACAGCAGCCGGAAGAGCGCGTCGGGCCGTACGCCCAGGCTGTACGGGGCGTCGTCGTCGGGCAGCGCGCCGAGCCGGTCGGCGATGTCGGTCACCGACAGCGAACGCAGCCGGGCCGCGGCCAGTTCGATGGCGAGCGGCAGCCCGTCGAGCGCGGTGCACAGCCGCAGGACGGCGTCCACGGTGGCCGGGTCCGCGGTCGCGTCGAGGTCGAGGTCGGGGCGTACGGCGGCGGCCCGCTCGGTGAACAGCCGCACGGCGGGGGAGCGCAGCGCCTGCTCGCGGTCGGTGCCGGGCCGGGGCACGTCAAGCGTGGGCACCGGGCACAGCGTCTCGCCGTTGATGCCGAGGGCTTCCCTGCTGGTGGCGAGCAGCCGCAGCAGCGGTGACCCGGCGAGCAGCCGCTCGGCCAGCCGGGCCGCGTCCTCCACCACGTGCTCGCAGTTGTCGAGGACCAGCAGCAGCGGGCGGCCGTCCAGGGCGGCGGTGATCCGCGCGACGGGGTCGTGCGGGCCGGGGTCGTGCCCCTGGCCGCCGGACGCGGCCGATCCGGCCGCCAGCAGCCCGCCCGCCCGCAGGCCGAGCGCGCCAAGGACGGCCTGCGGGAGTTCCGCGCCGTCGCTGAGCCCGGCCAGCGGCACGAAACAGGCGTCGTGCGCGTACCGCCCCGCGGCCTCCACCGCCAGGCGCGTCTTGCCCGCGCCGCCGGGGCCGGTGAGCGTGACGAGCCGCTGGCGCGCCAACTGCTCACCGATCCGCTTCAGTTCGGCGGACCGGCCGACGAAGCTGGTGAGCTGGGCGGGGAGTTCGTGCCGGGGCGGGGCCGGGGCGGGCGCGCCGTCCCCTGAGCCTCCCGCGCCTTCCGTCGATGTTCCACGTGGAACATGTCCGTCGGCGCCCACCCTGTCCGCCGTGTCTGTTTCACGTGGAACATCCTGCGGCGCGTCCCGTGGAACATCCCGCCGGGCGGCCCGCGACGCGTCCCGTGGGGCCTCGCGTGAGATGTCCCGTGGAAGCAGCGCGGGGTCGCCGCGCAGCACCGCGAGGTGGACGGCGGCCAGTTCGGGTCCGGGGTCGGCGCCGAGGGAGTCGGCCAGTTCGCGCCGGGCCTCCTCGTACGCCTCCAGCGCCTCGCTCTGCCGTCCGCTGCCGTACAGCGCGCGCATCAACTGGCCGCGCGGGCGCTCCCGCAGCGGGTGCGCGGTGACGAGTTCGCCGAGTTCGGCGACCAGGGAGCGGTGGCGGCCGAGGGCGAGGTCGGCGTCGACTCGGTCCTCGACGGCGCCGGTCCGCAGCTCTTCGAGCCGGGTGATCTGCGCGGCGGCGAAGGGCGCGGCGCCGACGTCGGCGAGTGCGGGGCCGCGCCACAACGCGAGGGCGGTGCGCAGCAGTCGCTCGGCCAGGACCGGGTCGCCCGCGGCCAGGGCGGCGCGGCCCTCGGCGCTCAGCCGCCGGAAGCGGTGGGCGTCCACCTCGTCCGGTGCGACGGCGAGCCGGTAGCCCGCGGGGAGCCCTTCGAGCGGCACCGGCAGTACCTGGCGCAGCCGGGAGATCTGGGACTGCACGGCGTTCCCCGCGCCCGCGGGCGGCTCGTCGCCGTAGAGGCCGTCGATCAGCCGCTCGGCGGGCACCGCCCGGCCCGCGTCGAGCAGCAGCAGGGCGAGCACCGCGCGCCGCCGGGGGCCGCCCAGCGCGACCTCGGCGCCGTCCGCGCCCACCACCCGCGTCGCGCCCAGGATGCCGAACATCACGCCCCCGTTCTCCGCCCGGGAGCGCGGGCCGACGCCGCCCGTGGCTCCCCGGGCACCGTCAGCAGGTCTCCGTGTCCCCCGCCTCGCCCAGGCACTCCGGCACGGCGGCCGGGGCGTCGGTCACGCAGTTCAACGCCGCGTCCGTCGCCGTCCCGTCCACGCCGTGTCCCGACGCGGCGAGCTGGAGCAGATCGTAGAGGGTGTCGCGCTGGCCGGTGTCGAGCGCGCAGAGGACTTCGTCCTCGACGCGGGCGAGCGCGAATTCGGCCTTGGCCAGCCGCTTGCCGCCCTCGTCGGTGAGCTGCACCAGGTGGCGCCTGCGGTCCTCGGGCGAGCGGAGCCGTTCGATCAGGCCGTCCGCCTCCAGATCGTTGAGCAGGCCGACGACATTGGCGCGGTCCATCATCAGCGTCGTGGAGAGCGCCTGCTGGGTGCTGCCGTGCTGGTCACGCAGGACGGTGAGGGCCACCAGGTGCCGTGGGCGCAGGCCGAGCGGGGTCAGCACGGACTCGGCGTGCAGTCGCATCCGGCGCGTCAGCTGTTCGAGCAGCGCGCCTGAACGTCGCGGGGGCTGGTTGAGCACGGGCAGTGAGGCCACTTCCTCAGTCTATCGGGCGGCGTGGAATCATGACGTGCTATAAATCGTTGGCGTTACACAAACCAAGTATGAAGGGTTAACGAGATGCCTCACCTCCTGCACATCGATTCCAGCGTCCAGGGCGACCGATCCGTCAGCCGCCGGTTGACCGCGCGGGCCGCCGCCGCCTGGAAGGCCGCCCACCCCGATGGCACGGTCACCTACCGCGACCTGGGCAAGGACCCGATTCCGCACATCCACACCGGCACCGTGGGCGTGGCGATGATCCCGGCCGAGGACCGCACCCCCGAGCAGGCCGCCACCTACGCGCTGTCCGAGACGCTGATCGGTGAGGTCAAGGAGGCGGACACCGTTCTGCTCGGTCTGCCCGTCTACAACTTCGGCGCGCCCAGCAGCGTCAAGTCATGGGTCGACCACCTGATCGTGCCCGGTCTCTCCGTCGACGCCGAGACGAGGGACCCGCTGCTGACCGGCCGCGACTTCGTCGTCCTCGCCTCGCGCGGCGGCGGCTACGCCCCCGGCACCCCCCGCGAGGGCTGGGACCACGCGGAGCAGTGGCTCCCGCACGGCGTGGTCATGACCGGCCTGGTCCCGCGCTTCATCACCGCCGAGCTGACCCTCGCGCCGGTCACCCCGGCCATGTCCGAGCTGATCCCGCTCGCCGAGAAGAGCCTCGCGGCGGCGGAGGAGGCCGTCGACGCGCTGTGGCAGCCGGTGCGGGCCGCCTGATCCCTGGGGGTTCCCTGACCCCTCAGGGTTCCCTGACCCCTCAGGGGCTCGCGGAATGACGCCCCGGCTCCACCGGCCCGGGCCACGGCTACGCCTGCGCCACCACGATGTAGAAGGTCACGGCCGCGAGGAAGGGCCCTGAGGCCAGGTGGTCCAGCCAGCGACGGGCCCCTTCGACGGTGAAGTACCCGGCGGCGAGGGCCCGTTGCGTGGTCCGCTCCAGGCCGAGGACCTTGTCGGCGGCGCCGACGTCCCGGAAGGCGGGCGTCACCGGGACGACCGCCGGCACCGTGAAACCGGCCTCCGCCGCCAGCCGGGGGAGCTGCCTGCCGATCCGGGCGTTACGGATCACCTCGTCGGTCACGTACCGCGTGTAGGCGCGCGACAGCTCGTCGTCGGGGTGGTCGACGGTCAGCGTGTCCCAGTCCGGCTCGCCCAGCACCAGCCGCCCGCCGGGCCGCAGCACACGGTGGGCCTCGCGCAGCGCCCGTACGGGATCGGCGACGTGTTGCAGCACCCGGTCGGTGCGGGCGCGGTCCACGCTGCCGTCGGCCAGGGGCAGTTCGTGGACGTCACCGAGGTGGACGGTGACGGTGTCCCGGCCGACGGTACGTTCCCTGGCGGTGTCGACGGCGACCTGGTCGTGGTCCACACCGATGACCGCGCCGGGGGCGGAGCCCGAGCCCGTACCGCTGACCGCGTCGGCGAGGGCGCCGAGGTCGGTGCCGGGGCCGCAGCCGATGTCCAGGACCGTCTGGCCGGTCCTGACATCGAGTGCGTCGAGCATGCGGCCCTTGTAGAAGCGGCCCAGGTCGGTCGCGGCGAGACGGTCGAGGTAGACGACGGAGCCGGGAGCGACGGTCTCGAAGACCGCTGAGGTCGGTGAACTCGGTGAACTCCATGAGCTCGATGAGGGCGATGAGGTCGATGACGTCATGGCGCCAGTCAACCAACCGCCCCCGCGTCGGCGGGCTCCTTCCCCCGGAGGGGCGGCTACCAGGAGATCGCGTCGTTCATCGACTGCTGCCAGTAGCTGACCTTGAGCGAGTCGTCGATGTAGGTGCCCCCGGCGGGCAGCGACGGGTGGGCGCCGGTGCCGACGCTCTCGTTGCCGGAGCGGCCGTGGAAGTAGACGTTCAGGGTCTTCACGGTGCGGCCGTGCTCAGCGCTGCCGTCGGCGGCGGCCAGGACGATGACGGCGTAGCCGGACTCACCCGGGTTCAGGGTGACGACCGCCTGCGGCTGGGACTCCTCGATGACCGGCGGCTCGGCCTGCGCGTCGGTGAACTGCACGGACGGGTACGTGTAGAGGAGGCAGGGGTTGCCGCCGGTGTTGGTGACCGTGAGCAGCATGTGGTTCACGGGACGGTTCAGCGGGGACGCGACCGTCTTGGTGTTGGAGCCCTGGCAGGTGACCGCCGTGTCCTTGGCCCCGGGCTTCTTCGGCGCGGGTGCCTTGGCCACGGGCTTCTTGGTCGAGCCGTCCGCGGCGGGCTTCGAACCGACCGGCGTGCCCCCGGCGTCCGCAGTGGTGGAGCCGGAACCGGGAGTGAGGGTCGGGGTGACCGAGGGCGAGCCGTCGGAGGAGGACGAAGAGGCCGGCGAGGCGCCCTCGTCCCTGCTGCCCGACCCGTCGTCGCAGGCGGTCAGGGCGAACGCGGCGAGCGCCACGGTCGCGGCGGCGGTGACGAAGCGGGTACGGGTACGGGAGTTCCGGATGCTGGACATGTGGCGGGTGCCCCTTAGTCGTTCGGGTGGTGGTGCTGCTTGGATGACTGGAGCTTGCGGGGCAATCCGTCCCAGCCACCACCGTCGGCGGGCAGTTGGGGACGCTGGGATGGAAAAACCGGCTCTGAGCAGGGGGAACGCACATCCCCTGGAATGCGTGACTGGGACGCGGGGGGATGGAGGAACTGATGTCGGTGGCAACAGGGGCCGGTGAGACGAACGAGTTCGCGACCCTGCTGCGGCAGCTCAAGGACCGTTCGGGCCTGAGCTACGGGGCGCTGGCGAAGCGGCTGCACATGAGCACGTCGACGCTGCACCGCTACTGCAACGGCACCGCGGTGCCGAACGAGTACGCGCCGGTCGAGCGCCTGGCGCGGGTCTGCCGGGCGACGCCCGAGGAACTGATGGAGCTGCACCGCCGCTGGATCCTCGCGGACGCGGCGCGCGACCGGCGCGCGGAACAGGCCGCGGCGGCGCGGGCGGGGGCGGCAGCGGCGGAAGCGGGGGCGGCGGAGGCACCGGGTACGGAGCAGGCGGCGCCGTTGTCGCAAGCGGCGGAGGCGGAGGCGGATGCCGAGGCCGGGGCAGAAACCGGGACCGGGGCCGAAGCCGGGACCCCGGCCAAGGCCAAGGCCGAGACCGACGGGAACGGTGACCTGGTCGTCACCGACCTGCCGCGCACGCCCGCGCCCGCACCGCCGTCACGCCGCCGCCGTCACGCCCTGATCGCGGCCGTCACCGTGGCCGCCGTCCTGGGAGCCGTGGTCCTCGCCGTGGACCGGCCCTGGGACGGCGGGAACGGCGGGGGTTCCGCCGACGGAAAACAGCGGGCCGTCGGCGCCACCGGCACCACCGCCGCCACGACCACCGGTACGGCGGCCACCGCGACGCCGCCCGCCACCCCGTCCTCGACCGCGCCGAGCCGCACCCCGTCCACCACGCCCTCGGCCACCAGGACCGGCGGGGCCGCGCCCGCCACCAGGACCGGCGACGGCGAAGGCGACGGCACGGCCCCGCCGGTCAGCGTCGACGTCCACCCCTACGTCCGCGCCGAGGAGAACCCGTGCAGCCAGCACTTCCTCGTCGACGCCGAGCCCTCGCACATGGGGCCGCCCGCCAGCGAGCAGGACTCACCGCGCTGGGCCGCCGCGTACGGCGCGGTCTCCTCCGACGAACAGCGCCTGTCCCTCACCGTCCAGGGCACCGGCTCCGAGACCGTCGTCCTGGAGGCCCTGCACGTACGGATCGTCTCCAAGGCCGCGCCGCTCGCCTGGAACGACTACGCGATGGCCGTCGGCTGCGGCGGCAATGTCGGGACGGCGGACTTCGGCGTCGACCTCGACAAGGGCAGCCCGCACCTCACCCCGGAGAACGGCCAGCGCGACTTCCCGTACAGCGTCAGTGAGTCGGACCCCGAGGTCTTCCGCGTCACCGCCACCACCAAGGCGTACGACGTCCGCTGGGACCTGCTCCTGGACTGGTCGAGCGGCACCCGCCACGGCACCCTCCACATCGACAACAAGGGCATCCCCTTCCGTACCAGCGCCGACGTGAACCGTCCCGGCTACGACTACCCGCCCGGCTACACCGACTGGATCAAGCGGGAGGGCGGCTGAGGCGAGGCGGGGGACGACGCGGTGACGTACGGACACCGGTGACGCGGGTGACGCCGTTACCGCGTCAGTGCTCCGAAGGCGACTTCGGAGGCCCGGGCGATGAGCGCGTCGTCGCGGGTCGCGTCCTCGGCCGCGCGGCGGGATAGGACGGCGAGGACGATCGGCGCGCCCCCGCCGGGCGGCCAGGCGATGGCGATGTCGTTGCGGGTGCCGTACCCGCCGGTGCCGGTCTTGTCGCCGATCCGCCACCCGCGCGGCGCACCGGCCCTGATGGTGTGGTCCCCGGTCGTGTTGCGCACGAGCCAGTCGGTCAGCACGGCGCGCTTGTCGGCGGGGAGGGCCGTCCCGAGGACGTACGCGCGCAGGTCGGTGGCCAGGGTGCGGGGCGTGCTGGTGTCGCGGAGGTCACCGGGGACGGCGTCGCTGAGCGCGGGTTCGTACCGGTCGCAGTGGGTGACGTGGTCGCCGAGCGCGCGCAGGGCGTCCTGGAGCCGCCGGGGGCCGCCGAGTTCGCGGAAGAGAAGATTCGCGGCGGCGTTGTCGCTGTACCGGATGGCCGCGTCGCACAGGTCGCGCACGCTCATTCCGGTGGCCACGTGCTTCTCGGTGATCGGTGAGTTGCTGACGATGTCGCCCCGGCCGTAGCGCACGACGCGGTCGAGCCGCCGCAGCGAGTTCTTCTCCAGAACGGCTCCGGCCAGCAGGGCCTTGCAGGTGGAGGCGTACGCGAAGCGTTCGTCGGAGCGGTGCGCGACGGTACGGCCGCTGCCGGTGTCGAGCGCGTGGACGCCGAGGGTGGCGTCGAACTTCTTCTCCAGGTCGGCGAAGGCGCGCCGCGTGGCGGGGTCGGCGGCGTTCGTCGCGCCCGGGGCGGGTCGCGTGGGTCCGGTGGGCCGGGTGGGCCGGGTCACGGGCGGGGACGTCGTCGTCGGCCGCGCGCCCGACCGGGTCGGGGCGGTCGTTCCGGAGCCGCCGCAGCCGGTGATCGGCACGGCCGCGATCCCGGTGAGGGTGGCGAGCGCGGAACGGCGGGAGACAGGGGTGCGGGTGTCCATGGGGTGCATGACTCCGTTCTGAGGGGGGTGGGTTCGCACCGGGGGGGGCCGCCGGTCGGCTCAGGAGGTGAGCCGGTCCTGGTGGCCGCGGACGGCCCACGGCGTCGGTGCGGGGGCACACCGTACGGTCGGCCCCTCGTCCCGGAGTCAAGCCCGCGACCGGGCCATATGTCGAATATGCTCTTGATGTCGGATCGATTCACAGGCCGTATCGGCCCACGCCAGGGGGTACGGATTGCTGACGGAACGGCATCTGGAAATCTTCGTCGCGCTGGCGGAAGAGGGACACTTCGGGAGCGCCGCGCAGCGGGTCGGCATCACGCAGCCGCCGCTGTCGCAGGGCCTGCGGCGGCTGGAGGCGCTGCTCGGCGTCCGCCTCTTCGACCGCGAGCGCGGGGTGTCCCTCACCGAGGAGGGCGCCCTGCTGCTCCCGCACGCCCGCCGGGCGCTGGCCGCGCTCGCGGAGCTGCGCGAGACCGGTGCCCGTGAGCAGGCCGACGGCCGCCGTCTGCGCCTCGGGCTGGCCCCCGAGGTGCCCGCGCCCCTCGCGGCCGGCGCGGCGGCCGAGGTCGCGGGCGCGCCGGTACGGACCGGTGAACGGACGCGCATCGGCGTGACGACGGCGCCGACGGCCGTACTGCTCAACGACCTCGCCGCCGGGCGGCTGGACATCGCCGTGATCCGGCACCCGTCCGTGCTGCACGGTCTCACCGCGGGCCGGGTGATCCTGCTGCCGACCTGGCTCCTCACCCCGGCAGGTCCGCACGTTTCTCACGGCGACGGCGACGGCGACGGTGGGGGTGGCGGTCACGGTGACGAAGGCGGTGGCAGCAACGGTGGGGGTGGCGCGCCGCCGCGGCTGCCCGTCGCCGTACGACCGCGGGCCGAGGCGCCCGCGGCCCACGACCTGTTCGTGGACACCCTGGCCAGCCGTGGCCGCCGGGTGGAGACGGTGGTGGTCTCCGACGAGCGCGCCGGGCTCGCACTGGTGGCGGCGGGCCAGGCGGTGCTGGTCACGGCGGACGACACGCTGACGGCCTCGGGGGTGGAGCGGCGCGCGGCGGCCGATCCGCCGCTTCCGCTGCGGCTGCGGGTGGCCTGGGATCCGCGGCGGCCGGGGGCGGGGGAGACCGCGCGGACGGCGCGGCGGTTCGAGGAGAGCCTGGCCCGTGGCGTCGCGGCCCCTCACACCTCTGGGCACTCTCCGCACGGCACCCCGGCCCGGCGGATGGCACCGTGAGCGGCACCCGGCACACGAGCGGGGTGGAGCGGGCCATCCGCGCCCTGTTCGACGACGCGGGCGTCCGCGGCTGGCTGCACGTGGCGGATCTGCGCCGCCCGTCCGACCAGGTGACGATCGACCCCGGCGAACGGCTGCCCATCGCCTCCGTCTACAAGGTGCCGCTGATGGCCGCCTTCTGCCGCCTCGCGGACGCCGGGCTGCTCGACCCGCGCCGCCCGGTGACGCTGGAGCCCGACGAGCGCGTCCCCGGCGCGACCGGCGTCTCCGTACTCCGCGACCCCGTCACCATGTCCCTGCGCGACCTGGTGGTCCTGATGATGACCATCTCCGACAACGCCGCGGCCGACGCCGTCCTCCGCGCGGTCGGCCCCGACGTGGTCGACGCCATGTGCCGTGAGCTGGGCATGCCCGACACCCGCGTCCACGGCGGCGCCGCCGGCACGTTCAGCCGCCTGGTCGCCGAGACGGGCGCCGCCTCCCTGGACGCGGCCCTCGCCCGCGTCGCCGACAACGACTCGGTCGCACCCCCCGGCGTGTACGACCCGGCCTTCACGGCGTCCGGCACCCCCGCCGACATCGCCGTCCTGCTCCGCGCGATCTGGACCGACGAGGCCGCCTCCGCCGCCCGTTGCGCCTTCATGCGCGACGTCATGCGCCGACAGCCCTGGACCCACCGCCTCGCCTCCGGCTTCCCCTACGACGACATCACCGTCTACGGCAAAACCGGCACCTTCGGCTCACTGCGCCACGAGGCGGGCGTCGTCGAATTCCCCGACGGCACCGCCTACACCGCCGTCGTCTTCACCCAGGCCGCCCGCTCCGACACCAAACTCCCGCGCGCCGACGCCGCCATCGGCACGGCGGCGCGACTGGCGGTGGAAGCACTACGCGCCACCCGCACCACCTGACCGCCCCCGGCCCCCAGGTACGACGGTGGGCCTTCGCGGTGTGGACGACTCGGCGGAGATCCCCACCACGCCTCAGGTGAGGACGTGTTCCCAGGTCAGGGCCGACGTCCCTTCGATCCAGTAGCGGTGGGACGCCTGGGTGACGCGGAGCCGTACCGAGTTGATCTCAGGGTGTCCGGCGGCCTGCCAGGCGACGAGCGCGCCCTCGATCCTGTCCCAGAGAGGTACGGGGCCGCCCTGCCGGACCGTCCACCGGCCGTCCTGGGCGGTGAATTCCGCGAAGGACTCCCGGTCGGGGTCGAAGAGGTACAGCAGGCCGGTCCCGTCGCTCCGGACGGCGCGGACGAGATGTGCGCCGGGTGCGGCGAGTTGAGCGAGGAAGGCCGGCATCCAGTCGTCGAGGAGGGTCGGTGGCACCTTCGTCTTCCGCTCGCTGTCCACGTAGGCGGTGCGGGCGGACAGGTCGCCTGCCACCGGCACGACGGCTTGGGCACGTGCCTGCATGAACGACGAGCGGCCGGCAATGCGGCCCTCGGCGTTGCCGTCGTCGTCGACGACCACCTTGGCCAGGCCGGTTCCGTACGGCCAGGAGCCCACGGTGGCCAGGATGGTGCCCCCGGGCTTGGTCTGGAGGATCCAGGTGTGCGGGATGCGGCGGACGGCGCAGGTGGCGATCACGCGGTCGTACGGGGCGTTCCGTGGGTACCCGAGGAGGCCGTCGCCGGTGACGGTCCATGCGGAGAAACCGAGCGATTCCAGCGCGGTGTCCGCGCGCTCGGCCACCTCCGGATCGACCTCGACCGTGGTCACGTTCTCCGCGCCGAGGCCGTGGCACATCAGGGCGGAGGAGTAGCCGGTACCGGTGCCGATTTCCAGGACCCGGTGGCCGGGCTCCAGGTCCAGATTCTCGATCATCCGGACGACGGTGGCTGGGGTGGTGGAGGAGGAAGTGGGCACCCCGGCAACGGACTCGGCCGTCTGGTCGGCGGTCAGGTGGCCGTCGAGCTGAGTGGTGAGGGTGTCGCGACCGTACGCGGTCCTGAGCCACTCGGTGGGCTCGGTGCCGGCCGCCGTGACGGGTTTCCAGAGGCCGCCCTCGTCGAGGAACACCCCGGGGCGGAGGAACACCTCGCGGGGTACGGCTTCGACGGCTGCGCGCAGCCAGGGCGAGATGAGGTCGCCGTGTCGAGCCAGCGCCGTGGCGAGGCGGCGGCGCTCGGGCGCGGAATCGGTCACGGGCTTTCTCCTTGTGCGAGCAGGTCGGCGAACGCGGAGGACATCGGGAGGCCGGTCTCGGTCGCCAGCCACCCCCACTGGCCGTTGGGATTCAACTCCAGCCACCAGTAGTCGCCCGCCCGATCCACGGCGAGGTCGAAGCTCCCCGACACCAGGCCGAGACACTCCAGATAGAGGTGGAGCGCCTTGGCCACCTCCTCGGGAAGGCGCTCGACGGTGTAGGTGAGGGCGCTGTAGTCCTTGCGCCAGTCCAGCAGACCGGACTGGATCCGCACGGCGAACGTGCGCCGGCCGACCACCAGGACACGGACGTCGGCGGCTTTCTCCACGCGAGCCTGAAACAGGTGCGGCGCGACACGGACGCTTTCGTCGACCTCGTCGGCGGACACGGGTTCGGCCCAGCCGGTGACCGGTACGCCGTCCCGCACGTACGGGGTCCAGCGCAGCGTTTTGAACAGCGCGTCGCCTCGGATACCGGCAATGAACTCGCGTGCTTCGTCCGGGTCGTTGGTGATGAGGGTGGCCGGGACGGCGAGGCCGAGTCGCTGTGCGAGGGCGAGCTGCGCGGGTTTGTAGTCGGCGGCGGCGATCCGCTGGGGATGGTTCACCCAGAGCGGGCCGTCCATCGCGTAGAGGAGACCGCCGAGCCCGAAGCGGACCTGCGCAGCCGCGAACCGGGCGTCGTCCGGGCGCAGATGGGAGAAGGCCGGCCACTCGGGGCGGCGCCAGTACACCGCGCGGACGCGGGCCAGGTCGGCTGTCCTCGACCGGGTGCGCAGCCGCCCGGCCATGGAGTCCGGGCGGGTGCCGAACCGGGTCGAGACCGTCAAGTCGGCACCGATGTCAGCAGGGTTGAACCTGACCACGGGCACATTCCGCCGGTTGAGTTCGGTGATCACCATGTCGGCGGTCAGGTCGTCCGCCTCGGTCACCACCAGAACCGGCCTCTCCTCGGTCACGGCGTCAGTCCTGCTCGGAATCCTGGTCGTGACCCTGATCGTTCTTGGAGTCCGAGTTCGTGGTGGTCGACGTTTCGGTGCCCTTGCTGGTGCCGTGCGCGCCCATCTCGACCAGCAGACCGGCGCGATCGCGGAACACACCTAATTGCGTGCCGGGGTCGACGACGACCGTGGCATGCGGGCGCTGTGCGGTGGCCGGGTACGGGGCGAGACGGCCGACGCCCCACGGTGCGGTGGGCTGGGGCGCGAGTCGCTGCTCGGTTCGGGTGACCACGCTGATGACCTCCACGGCGGGACGAACGGATCGGGTCCTTCGAGCCTGCCGCGGCCCCATCCCCCTGGGAATGAACCGCCGTTGCACCTTTGTGGCACTTCCGTGGCCGCTCGCACACCGTCCGTGATTCCATGGCGGCGGGAGGTAGGCGCGCTGTGGTGAATGTGAGTCGATGGACGGGCCACGAGGCGGGCTTGCTGCGGCAGGCGCTGCGCATGAGTGTGCGTGCTTATGCGGCGCATCTCGGCGTCGGCATCCGCACCGTCTCGAAGTGGGAGAAGCTGGGCACGGACACCTGCCCCTGGCCCGACACGCAAGCCATTCTCGACACAGCCCTCGCTCGTTCCGACGCCGCCGTACAAGCCCGATTCGATCAGCTCATGGGTTCGTTCCCCGGGCGGCGACCGACCAGGACGCCCTCGCTCACGGTCGCCGATTACGAGACCTGGACGGAGGATCTGGAGCGCGGCGCGGTGTGTCTCGACCGCCAGGACTTCTCCTTCGCCGCCAGCCTCCTGGAACGTTGGCTCGGTCGGGTCCGGACACGGGACCTGGACGATCGCGGCTTGTACCTCTACGGTCGCTCCCTGGTCCTCTCCGGCGACCTGCGCCGACTCCAGGGCACCCTTCAGGACTTGATGACCGCCAAGCGCCTCTACTGCGACGCCCACGCCGCGTTCACCGAACTCGGCATCCCCCGCCGGGCCGCGCAGATCGAACTCTCGCTCGCGGTCGTCACCGAGATGGCCGGACGGCTGGCCCCCGCCGCCACGCTTTATCAACAGCTCACCGACGACGAAAGGCTCGGCTCGGCCGACCGCGCTCGCGCCCTGCTGTGGATCGGCACCGCCCTGTCCAAGCACGGCCGCAACGAGTTCGCCATCCAGGTCATGGCACAGGCAGCCGAGCGGTTCGAGGACCTGGACGAACCGGAGGACTGGGCGACCGCCCAGCAGAAGCTCGCGCTGGCGCACCGCGGCGTCGGCGATCTCACCCGGGCGCTGGCGTACATCGACACGGCCCGCAGCAACGGCCGTTTCGAGACCCCGCTCCAGCGCGTCCAGATCGACACCGCGCACGGTCACATCCTGCTCACCGACCCGGCCACCCGCAGTGCCGGCGACTCCGTGCTTGACCGGGCCTCCGACACCGCCACCCGGTACGGCCTGAAACACCAACTGCGCAGCATCAAGAGCGTGCGTGAGAGCGAGGAGTACGCGTGACCAGGCAGGCACCGATCAGCGACGCGGACCGGGCCGACGCCCGCACCATCTGGGACTTCCACCAGATGGGCCACGAGCTGAAGCCCTGCTCCGCCGCGATCACCCTCGGCAGCCTCGACCTCGGTGTGGCCACCACCGCCGCTGGCCTCTACCGCGCCGGCATGTTCCCGACCGTGGTCTTCACAGGCGACACCAGCGCAGCCACCCAGGCACGATTCCCGCGCGGCGAAGCCACCCACTACCGCGAGCACGCGCTCTCCCTGGGAGTGCCGGACGGGGCGATCCTGCTGGAGCCCAAGGCCACCAACACCGGTCAGAACATCGGCTTCTCCCGCGAAGTGCTGGAGAACGCGGGCATCCCGGTGACCACCCTTCTCCTGATCTCCATGCCGTACATGCAGCGCCGGGCCTACGCGACATGCCGCAAGGTGTGGCCCGAGGTCGAGCCGGTCTGCGTCTCCCAGCCTTTGCCGTACGACGAGTACGTCAGGACGCATGACGACGAGAAGCAGCTCATCGACATGCTCATGGGCGACATGGAACGGGTGATGGAGTACCCCAAGCGCGGATTCGCCATCGAGCAGCACGTCCCTGAAAGGGTCCGCGATGCCTTCGAACGCCTCCGCGCCGGTGGTTACGACACCTGGCTCCTGCCCGGCTGACCGAACCGCCTCCTTGCACGCACCGGCCGTGCGCTCGTGCGCGATCCATCAGCCCAACCTCCTGCCCCGCCTCTCCACACTGGCGAAGCTCTACGCGGCCGACGTATGGGTGGTCCTCGACGACGTCCAGTTCGTCCGTCGCGACTACCAGCACCGAGCCCGGCTCGCGGGGCTCCACCGCCCGGAGCAATGCCGGTGGCTGTCCGTGGAAACCCATCTCCCTTACGGGCGCGCAACATTGATCCGCGAGGCCCGACTCGTAGACCCGTCACGCGCCGCCCGGCGCCTCAGCCAGTTGCCCGCACAGCACTACCGCCTCAGCGGCTACTGGCCGTCACTGCAAGTCGCCCTCCGACCCGCAGTCCAGGCGGTCACTGAAACCGGTGGGACAGCGTCCGTCGCTGAATCCACCACCCGCGCCCTGCTGAACGTCCTGGACTGGCGCGGCTCCATCGTGCACAGCAGCGACCTCGCCGCGTCCTCGGACCGCTCAGCACGCCTGGCCGACCTCACGAGGGCGGTCGGCGCCGACACCTACCTCTGCGGCACGGGCGGCATGCGATACCTCGACCGAAGCCCCTTCGCCGAGCGGGGTCTCAGCGTCCACGCATTCCGGCCGACGTCCGCCGAGGGCCTGTGGACGGGGGCGGCGACAGTGTCCGCCCTCTGGGCACTCGCCGCGTACGGCCCCCGCAACGTCAAGGCCGCGTTCGACGAGTTCCTCACAGCTCGTGTCCCGCACGCCAGCGGCCCCCTCGCCCGGACCGGGCGAGGGGGCCGCTGAACTGCGGGAACGCTGTGGAGCCTAGGAGATTCGAACTCCTGACATCTGCCTTGCAAAGGCAGCGCTCTACCAACTGAGCTAAGGCCCCGCTACGGGAGACAGCGTACCGGTTCCGGGGGCGGGGGCCGAACGGGTATGGGGGTGGGTCCGTAGGATGGGTTTGCTGGATTCGCGGGAGCAAATTGGGAGCGCGTATGGATGCGTCGGCGCAGGACTCGGCACGTCGCGCGCAGGAGGCGAGGGAGTTGCAGCGGGGGTGGTACGGGGAGCCGTTGGGGGATCTGTTCAGGCGGCTGCTGGCGGACCTGGGGCTGAACCAGGCGCGGCTGGCGGCGGTGCTGGGGCTGTCGGCGCCGATGCTGTCGCAGCTCATGAGCGGGCAGCGGGCGAAGATCGGGAATCCGGCGGTGGTGCAGCGGTTGCAGGCGTTGCAGGAGCTGGCGTGGCAGGTGGCGGAGGGCCGGACGGGGGCGATCGAGGCCGCGGCGCGGATGGACGAGATCCGGGAGCTGGCCGGGTCGTCGGTGCTGGGCGGGACGACGACGCACTCGGCGGCCGGGGAGCTCCCGGCGGCGCCCGCGCGGCAGGTGGTGCGGGGCATCCAGGACGTGCTGCGTTCGGTCGCGTCCGCGCAGGAGATCGAGCGGGCGGCGCACTCCCTCGCGCCCGCCCACCCGCAACTGGCAGAGTTCCTTCGTGTGTACGGCGCCGGGCGGACCGGTGAGGCGGTCGCGCACTACGAGGCGCATCAGGACTGAGGGGAGGGGCGCGCACCATGGGTGAGGTCTTCGCGGGCCGGTACGAACTGGTGGACCCGATCGGCCGCGGCGGTGTGGGCGCGGTCTGGCGCTCGTGGGACCGCCGCAGGCGCCGCTACGTGGCCGCCAAGGTCCTCCAGCAGAGCGACGCGCACGCGCTGCTGCGTTTCGTCCGCGAACAGGCGATGCGGATCGACCACCCCCATGTGCTGGCCCCGGCGAGCTGGGCGGCCGACGACGACAAGGTGCTGTTCACCATGGACCTGGTGCACGGCGGCTCGCTGTCGCACCTGATCGGCGACTACGGGCCGCTGCCGCCGCACTATGTGTGCGTGCTGCTCGACCAGTTGCTGTCCGGGCTGACCGCCGTGCACGCCGAGGGCGTCGTCCACCGCGACATCAAGCCCGCGAACATCCTGCTGGAGGCGACCGGCACCGGCACCCCGCACCTGCGCCTGTCGGACTTCGGCATCGCCATGCGCAAGGGTGAGCCGCGGCTGACCGAGACGGACTACGTGGTCGGCACGCCCGGCTACTTCGCGCCGGAGCAGATGCTCGGCGCCGAGCCCGACGTCCCCGCCGACCTCTACGCGGTGGGCCTGGTCGCGCTCTATCTGCTGGGCGGGCAGAAGCCGGACGCGCAGGCGATCTCGGAGCGCTTCCTGACGATGGGCATGCCGCCCGCGCCCGTGGGGGTGCCGGAGCCGCTGTGGCAGGTCATCGGCGCGCTGCTGCAACCCGACCCGCGGGCCAGATTCCGTACGGCCAACGGCGCGCGCAAGGCGCTGGCCGCCGCCGTGGAGCTGATCGGGGAACCGGCCGCGGGCGACGAACCGGTGGAGGTCTTCGACCAGATCGGCCCGCTGCCCGAGGGCTTCGGCCCGGACGGCCCGCTGCCCGCCAAGTCCTCGCAGTCCGCGGAACGCGCGAGGCACGCGGGGCCCGCGGAACCGGAACCCGCCGCGCCCGCCGCCCCGGCCGTCCCGGAACCGGCCCGCGCCCTCACCACCGGCTTCCCCCTCGCCGCCCCGCAGACGGCCACCCCGCAGACAGTCGGCCCGCAGACAGTCGGCCCGCAGACAACGGCCCCCGCCCCCGTACAGCCGGTCACCCACACCAGGACCCGCGCGGAGCCGTACACCCCCGCCCAGCCGCTCCCCCCGGCCGCGCCCATCGCCCGTACCGCCCCGACGCGCCCGCTGCCCGACCCGGCAGCCACCGGCCCGGCAGCCGTGGACCCCGCGGCCGGTCACAGCGCCGGTACGGTCTCGGCCCACCTCCCGGTCCGCGCGCCCACGCCGGGCCCTTCGGCCAAGGTGGTCGTGCCGGTCCTCGTCGTCGCCGTCCTGTGCTTCGTCGTCGGCATCCTGGCCCTGCTGGCCTCCTAGAGCCGCCGTGCCTCCGCGCGGAAACGGGTAACAGCCGCCCTCCAGGAGAGCGACTGTTACCGGCATCCGTACAAGAGCCCATACAAGAACCCGTACGAGAGCCCGTAGAAGACACCCGCTACCAGGCAGGCGGCGGCCCGTACCCCGGCTGCGGCGGCACCGCGTCCGCCGTCCGCGCCGCCCGTCGCCGCGCGGCGACGAACCACACCACGAGCGTGAGCAGCAGCACCGTCCCGGCGCCCATGGCGCCGAAGGCGAGGAAGCGCAGCCCCGAACTGCCGGACGACCCGGACGACCCGGTACCCGAGCCGTTCGCCGCCGAGACGTCGTGCGCGCTGACGCCGATGCCGGCCGCGCCCGGATCACCGTCGTACGCGGGCGCGGGCAGCGCCTCGCCCTTGACGTCCACCCGCAGGGTGACCGGCACCGCGCCCGTCACCGCCTTGGCAACATCGGGGTGCATGGTGACCGCGAAGTAGTACCAGCCCGCGTACCGCACCCGCACCACATCGGTGGCGCTGCCCGCCCTGTTGGCGTACGACACCGGCGCCAGCCGCTCGTTCAGCGAGGTCGGCGCGCCGGAGTAGGAGTGGTCGACGGAGTCGATCAGCTCGCGGACCGGGCTGTACGCCGTCAGTCGCACGCCCTGACCGATGTACGTGGCGCTGTCGCCGTTGGCCAGCGCGCTGGAGAAGTCCGAGAAGACGGTGGCCTGCTGGCCCCAGTCGACCGGGACCTTGTAGAAGCGCGTCTCGCCCGGCAGCACCTTGTCCTTCCAGATGCCGGTCTTGACGGCCGCCGCCGTCTCGAAGCTGGGGCCGCCGCGGGCCTGCCGCGGGGTGCCCGCGGTCAGCGGGGTCGGCGACGCGGAGCCTAAGTTCGGCGCGGGCTGCGCCGTCGTCCCGGCCTTCAGCGCGGGTTCGAGGACGAAGCGCAGCTCCAGCGGCCACGCGCCGGGGTCGGACGTCCCCGCGCTCGTCCGGTGCACCGACAGCGTGTACTGGTTGGCCTCCTGGCAGGACGTGCCGACGCCCGCCAGCCGCGCGACCGCCGAGCCGATCGGCCGGGTCGCGTCGTCGTCACGGAAGTTGGCGTCCCGGCTGTCGCAGGTGGTGCCGTCCGCGCTCTGGAGTTCAAGCTCCAGCCCGTCGTTGTACGCCACCCGCGAGCCGGTCGGCGGCAGCGCGAAGGCCGAGGCGTACGCCGAGGACGTGGCGTCGAGCGTGATCCCGTACATCCGGGTCTCGTTCGGCTTGATCATGTCCCGGTACGTGGTCGCGGCCTTCAACGGCGGCGCGTCCGCCGTGGTCTGCGCCCCCGAGACGGCGGTGCCCTCCGGCTTCCAGGTGGCCGGGGCCTCGGTCGGGACCCCCGTGGAACCGGCCGAGGACGACCCCGACGCGGAGGACGGGGGCGCGGACGGTGACGCCGTGTCGGCCGCCGCCTGTCCCTGGAGCGCGGCGAGCGCGAGCACGCCCGCCGCCGCGGTGAACGTCAGTTGGCGCTTCATGCCCCACCCCTGTAGTCGTCGCCGGACTGAGTGCCCGGTTGAGTGCCGGACGGTGTGCCCGGTTGAGTGCCGGTCTGTGTGCCCGTCTGGGTGCCCGTCTGAGGGCCCGTCTGAGTACCGACCAGCGTGTCGGCCTGCGCACGGAACCGCTGACGGGCCCCGGCGCGGCGGATCAGCGCCGCCACCCCGACCCCGGCCAGCGCCACGGCGCCGCCCGTCCCCGCCGCGAGCAGGTCCTTGCCCGTGACCGAGCCGATGCCGGACCCCGCGGCGGAGCCCGTACCGTCACCGTCACCGTCACCCGCGGCCCGGCCCTTCGTACCGCCGTCGGCGCCGCTCGCGCCGTTCCGGTCGCCGCCCTGCCGGGCCAGCTTCGGCGCCTGGTACTCGGGGCCCGCCAGCTCGTCGCCGGTGACCGCGACCCGCAGGATGACGCCGACAGCGGCGTTCTTGGCCAACTGCGCCGCGTTCGGGCCGAGTCCGACCGCGATCCAGTAGTCGCCCGCGCTGTGCACGGTGTCGGCCGGGTCGCCGACCGTCCAGCGGTTGGTCCAGGTCACCGGGACCGTACCGAGGCCGACCGACAGCGGCTTGCCGAAGTACGAGCGCTCGCCGCGGGCGTCGGAGGCGCTCTCGATCGGGAGCCTGCCGGGCGCGAAGGCCGAGGTGGTGACGAAGGTGGACGCGTGGGACGAGGAGTCGTCCAGGACCGGCTCGTTGGCGAATTCCGCCGCGTAGGTGAGCTGCTGGCCCCAGCCGAGGTGGACCTTGTAGTAGCGGGTCTGGCCGGGCAGCAGGTGGTCCCGCCAGACGCCGGTGCCGACCCGTGCGGCGTCGTTGAAGCCGGTGCCGCCGACGAGGTCCTTGGGCGTGCCGGTGACGGGCGCGGGCGCGGTCCCGTAGTCGGTCCGCGCGGCGGCCGGTGTGGTGCCCGCGGGCAGCGGCGCCTCGGCGTCCAGCCGCAGTTCGACCGGCCAGCGGCTCCGGTCGGAGGCGGGCGCGCTCGTCCGGTGCACCGACAGCAGGTAGCGGCCCGCCTTGTCGCAGTCGTCCTTGTGGTCGGCGGACGGCACCCGGCTGACCGCGCCGGTCAGCGTCATCGCGCCCTCGTTCTGCCCGAAGTGCGCGGACTGCGTGTCGCAGGAGTAGGCGTACGTACCCGTCCCCGTGAGCTTCAGCTCCAGGCCGTCGCCGTAGGTGACCGGCACGCCCGGCTGCGGGGCCGCGGTGACCGACGCGTCGGCGGTCGAGACGCCGTCCAGCGTGGCGGCGTACCAGCGCGTCTCGCCGGGGCCGATGGTGTCGAGGTACTGGCCGGTGCTGATCGAGGCGGCGTGCTCCGCCGAGTCGCCGCCGGTGATCCGGGTGCCCTCGAAGCGGTACGCGTCCGCGCTCAGTTGGGAGGCGCGCACGAGCTGGCGGGCGAGCGAGGCGGCGTCCGGCGCGTCGTAGTACGAGCCGTGCCCGGCGCGGGCGACGCACTCCAGCTCGTCGCGGGCCGCGCCCTTGACCTGGAAGCCGACCGTGTTGATCCGCAGGTCGATGCCGTCCTTGCCGTCGCCCGCGAGCCGCGCGGCCACGTCGCACGGCTTGGGCGCCCCGCAGTTGGACTCGCCGTCCGAGATCAGCAGGATCGTGCGCCGCCCGTCGGCGGGCAGGTCGTCGGCCGCCTTGGTGAGGGCGAGCGCCGTCGGGGTGTCCCCCTTGGGCTGTACGGCGTCCACCGCGCGCTTGACGGCGTCCCGGTCGAGCGGGGTGACCGGCTTGGCGAGCGAGGTGTCGTCGCAGCCGTGCGGCTTGCCCGCGCCGTAGACCCGCAGTCCGGTCGGGTAGCCGTCCGGCAGCGAGTCCACGACGGAGCCGACGGCCTTGCGGGCCGAGGCGATCCGGGTGCTGCCCGAGCCGTCGGGGCCCGCCATCGAGCCGGAGGAGTCCAGCACCATGATCAGGCTGCCGTCCTGGCCGACGGCCGGGGCGGCGGGTGCGGCCGGGGCCGCGGCGGCGGTTCCCGCGCCGGTCAGCACGGCCGCACAGGCCAGGAGCAGCGCCCCGAGCAGCGCGGCGGTGGCGGCTGCCCGCCCCGGTGGTGGTCGTCGTTCCATGCCGTCACATCCCCCTCGCTCCACTTCATTTGCAAGAGCAAACCTAAGGATTTGCTCAGGCAAACTCAAGCGGTTCCTGTCACGGTCCCGCAACAGCCGAGCCGGGCTCGCCCACACGCCCCGGCAGCGGCCAAATCCCCCGACCCGCCCGCACGGCCCCCGGAAACAGCGAAGCCCCGGCGGCACTCACCCATGAGTGCGGCCGGGGCCCGAAGACAGTACGTACGGTTCACACGGTCGTGCTGGATCCCGCCGGAACCGTGTCGGTGGCTTCGGTCCACAGGTCCTGCTCGGCGCGGTCCGCCTGAATCTGTCGGTATACGAACAGTCCGGCGACGGCGGCCAGGGCGACCAGGAGAAACTTCTTCATCGCGTGACCTCCTCCTTGATTCCGTGGGGAGAGCTTCTGACGCGCCCGACTATACACAGCGGCCGATACCGAACGGTGACCTGTGCGGCCTTTCGTTCTACCCTCAACAGCGCGGCCTCACACCCCCCGTACACACCGAAGGCCCCCAACCGACTTGCGGTTGGGGGCCTTCACGCGGTGGGGCTACCAGGACTTGAACCTGGGGCCTCTTCCTTATCAGGGAAGCGCTCTAACCGTCTGAGCTATAGCCCCGCGCTGCACCGAAAGATTAGCGCACCCTGGGCCATGTCCCAAAATCGGTATCCGCCGCCCCGACCTGCCGCCCTGACGGACGGCTACTCGTCCTCCGCCAGCGTCAGCTCGACACCGCCGACGAAGCCCGCCGAGAGGTTGTAGACGAAGGCGCCGAGCGTGGCCAGCGCGGTGGCCAGGATGACGTCGATCACGGCGATCACACAGGTGATGACCATCACCCGGGAGAGCGACAGGAACGACACCAGGTCGAAGCCGCCGCTGCCGCCCTGCTCGGACGTGGTGGCCTCGCTGATGGTGTCGCCGACGGTGCTGAAGACGCCGATCGCGTCCAGCACCATCCACAGCACCGCCACGGCGATGATCGTGCAGATGCCCAGTGCGATGGAGAGCAGGAAGCTCACCTTCATCACCGACCAGGGATCGGCCTTGGCGATCCGCAGCCGCGCCTTGCGGGTGCGCGGCACCGACCGGGCCGCGGGACGCGGCCTGCGCACCCCCGCGGCGGCGGGCGAACCCGGCGTCGGCGGAGGTGTGGCGGGTGCCGGCGGCGCGTACGCCTGCGCCGGCTGGTGCGGCGGCGGCTGACGCGTGTCAGTCACGGTGTATCCCCCCTCTTGCGGGCCGTTGAGGTTGGCCGAGCCATGGGCACCCCCGGTCCTGCCCGCCCCACCTGCGGCGCCCGTGGCTCCACTCACGGCTTACTCCTCCGCTTCACCGGTCTCGGGCTCCAGGCCCGCGACCGCTCCGTCGTCCTCACCGGCTTCGGCCACGATGGCCGACTCCGGGTCGTCGTCCGCTTCGGCGTTCCGCGCGATGCCGACGACGGCGTCCCGCTTACCGAGGTTGATCAGTTGGACGCCCATGGTGTCACGGCCCGTCTCCCTGACCCCGTTGACCCGCGTACGGATCACCCCACCGCTGAGCGTGATGGCCAGGATCTCATCGGTCTCCTCGACAACCAAAGCGCCGACCAGAGAACCGCGGTCCTCCACGATCTTCGCCGCCTTGATACCGAGTCCGCCGCGCCCCTGGACCCGGTACTCGTCCACCGATGTGCGCTTCGCGTACCCGCCGTCCGTGGCGGTGAACACGAACGTACCGGGCCGGACGACATTCATCGAGAGGAGTTCGTCACCTGGACGGAAACTCATGCCCTTCACGCCCGAGGTGGCGCGGCCCATCGGGCGCAGCGCGTCGTCGGTGGCGGTGAAGCGGATGCACTGCGCCTTACGGCTGACGAGCAGCAGATCGTCCTCCGCGGAGACCAGCTCGGCGCCGATCAGCTCGTCGGAGGTGCCGAGCACCGCGCCCTCGCCGTCCGCGTCGCCGTCCACCGCGCCGGACTCGCGCAGATTGATCGCGATGACACCGCCCGCGCGCGGCGAGTCGTAGTCCTTCAGCGCGGTCTTCTTCACCAGTCCGGCCTTGGTGGCCAGCACCAGGTACGGCGCCGCGTTGTAGTCCTTGATCGCCAGGATCTGGGCGATCCGCTCGTCCGGCTGGAAGGCCAGCAGATTCGCCACGTGCTGGCCGCGCGCGTCCCGCCCGGCGTCCGGCAGCTCGTACGCCTTGGCCCGGTAGACCCGGCCCTTGTTGGTGAAGAACAGCAGCCACTGGTGGGTGGTGGTCACGAAGAAGTGGTCGACGATGTCGTCCTGCTTCAGCTTCGCGCCGCGTACGCCCTTGCCGCCGCGCTTCTGCGACCGGTAGTCCTCGGTCTTGGTGCGCTTGACGTAGCCGCCACGGGTGATCGTGACGACGATGTCCTCCTCGGCGATCAGGTCCTCCATGGACATGTCGCCGTCGAAGGGCACCAGCTTGCTGCGCCGGTCGTCGCCGAACTTGTCGACGATGGCCTGGAGCTCCTCGCTGATGATCTGCCGCTGCTTCTCCGGCGAGGCGAGGATCGCGTTGTACTCGTTGATCTTCTGCTGCAACTCGTCGTGCTCGGCGATGATCTTCTGCCGCTCCAGGGCGGCCAGCCGGCGGAGCTGCATCTCCAGGATCGCGTTGGCCTGGATCTCGTCGATCTGGAGCAGGCCCATCAGGCCCTCGCGCGCGACCTCGACGGTGTCGCTGCGCCGGATCAGCGCGATGACCTCGTCGATCGCGTCCAGCGCCTTGAGCAGACCGCGCAGGATGTGGGCGCGCTCCTCGGCCTTGCGCAGCCGGAAGCGGGTCCGCCGCACGATGACCTCGACCTGGTGGTTCACCCAGTTGCGGATGAACGCGTCCAGCGACAGGGTGCGCGGCACGCCGTCGACCAGCGCCAGCATGTTGGCGCCGAAGTTGGACTGGAGGTCGGTGTGCTTGTACAGGTTGTTCAGCACGACCTTGGCGACCGCGTCCCGCTTGAGGACGATGACCAGCCGCTGGCCGGTGCGCGACGAGGTCTCGTCACGGACGTCGGCGATGCCGCCGATCTTGCCGTCCTTCACCAGGTCGGCGATCTTCTGCGCCAGATTGTCCGGGTTGGTCTGGTACGGCAGCTCGGTGACGACCAGGCACTGCCGGTTCTGGATCTCCTCGACCTCGACGATCGCGCGCATCGTGATCGAGCCGCGGCCCGTACGGTAGGCGTCCTCGATGCCCTTGCGGCCGACGACCAGGGCGCCGGTCGGGAAGTCCGGGCCCTTGATCCGCTCCATGAGGGCGTCGAGCAGCTCCTCGGGCGTGGCGTCCGGGTTGGCCAGGCACCACTGGGCGCCGTCGGCGACCTCGCGCAGATTGTGCGGCGGGATGTTCGTCGCCATGCCGACCGCGATGCCCGCGGAACCGTTGATCAGCAGGTTCGGGAAGCGCGCCGGGAGGACCGTCGGCTCCTGGTTGCGGCCGTCGTAGTTGTCCTGGAGGTCGACGGTCTCCTCGTCGATGTCCCGGACCATCTCCATGGACAGCGGCATCATCTTGCACTCGGTGTACCGCATCGCGGCGGCCGGGTCGTTGCCCGGGGAACCGAAGTTGCCGTTGGAGTCCACCAGCGGCATCCGCATCGACCACGGCTGCGCGAGACGGACCAGCGCGTCGTAGATCGAGGAGTCACCGTGCGGGTGGTAGGTGCCCATCACGTCGCCGACGACGCGCGCGCACTTGTAGAAGCCCTTCTCGGGCCGGTAGCCGCCGTCGTACATCGCGTACAGCACGCGGCGGTGCACCGGCTTGAGGCCGTCCCGCACGTCCGGCAGCGCGCGCGAGACGATGACGGACATCGCGTAGTCGAGATAGCTGCGCTGCATCTCGGTCTCGAGCCCGACGGGCTCGATGCGCAGGCCACCCGACTCGTTGCGCTCGTCCATCTCGGACGGGGGTACGTCGGGCACGGGGGGAACGTTGGAGGTGTCGTCGGCCATCGCTGTCGATTAGTCCTTTCACACGGCCAGTGGGGGCCGACTCAGATGTCCAGGAACCGGACGTCCTTGGCGTTGCGCTGGATGAAGGAGCGGCGGGCTTCCACGTCCTCGCCCATCAGCACCGAGAACAGGTCGTCGGCCTGGGCCGCGTCGTCGAGCGTGACCTTGCCGAGCACCCGGTGGTCGATGTCCATCGTGGTGACCCGCAGCTCCTCGGCGTTCATCTCGCCCAGACCCTTGAAGCGCTGGATCGAGTCCTCGCGGATGCGCTTGCCGGCCTGCTTGCCGATCTCCACCAGCGCGTCCCGCTCACGGTCGGAGTACGCATACTCGAAGTCGTCCCGGCCCCACTTGATCTTGTACAGCGGCGGGCGGGAGAGGTAGACGTGCCCGGCCTCGACCAGCGGCCGCATGAAGCGGAACAGGAAGGTCAGCAGCAGGGTGTTGATGTGCTGGCCGTCGACATCGGCGTCCGCCATCAGGATGATCTTGTGATAGCGGAGCTTGGAGATGTCGAAGTCCTCGTGCACACCGGTGCCGAAGGCCGAGATCAGGGCCTGGATCTCGGTGTTCTGGAGGATCTTGTCGATCCTCGCCTTCTCCACGTTGAGGATCTTGCCGCGGATCGGGAGGATCGCCTGGTACTGCGGATTGCGGCCGGACTTCGCGGAGCCGCCGGCCGAGTCGCCCTCGACGATGAAGATCTCGCACTTCGTCGGGTCGTTGGACTGGCAGTCGCTCAGCTTGCCGGGCAGCGACGCGGACTCCAGCAGCCCCTTGCGGCGGGTCAGGTCCCGCGCCTTGCGGGCCGCGACCCGGGCGGTGGCCGCCTGGATCGACTTGCGGATGATGTCCGCGGCCTCGTTGGGGTTGCGGTCCAGCCAGTCGGTCAGGTGCTCGTGCACGACCTTCTGGACGAACGTCTTCGCCTCGGTGTTGCCCAGCTTCGTCTTCGTCTGGCCCTCGAACTGCGGCTCGCCGAGCTTGACGGAGATGATCGCGGTCAGACCCTCGCGGATGTCCTCGCCCGCCAGGTTGTCGTCCTTCTCCCGGAGGAACTTCTTCTCGCGCGCGTAGCGGTTGACCAGGCCGGTCATCGCCGCGCGGAAGCCCTCCTCGTGCGTGCCGCCCTCGTGCGTGTGGATCGTGTTCGCGAAGCTGTACACACCCTCGCTGTACTGGGTGTTCCACTGCATGGCGACCTCGACCGACAGCAGCCGCTCCTTGTCCTCCGCCTCGATGTCGATGACGGTGGGGTGGATCAGCTCGCCCTTGCGCGAGTTCAGGTACTTCACGTAGTCCACGAGGCCGCCCTCGTAGTGGTACGTGACGGTGAGCGGCTTGCCCTCCTCGTCCACGTGGTCGGCGCGCTCGTCGGTCAGCGAGATCCGCAGGCCCTTGTTGAGGAACGCCATCTCCTGGAAGCGCCGCGACAGCGTCTCGAAGGAGTAGTCGGTGGTCTCGAAGATGTCCGCGTCTGCCCAGAAGGTGACCGTGGTGCCGGTCTCGTCGACCGCCTCGTTCTTCAGCAGCGGCGCCGTCGGCACACCCAGCTTGTAGTCCTGCGTCCAGCGGTGGCCCTCGGTGCGCACCTCGACCGCGACCCGGGAGGACAGCGCGTTGACCACGGAGACGCCGACGCCGTGCAGACCGCCGGAGACCGCGTAACCGCCGCCGCCGAACTTGCCGCCCGCGTGCAGCACCGTCAGCACGACCTCGACGGCCGGCTTGCCCTCGGAGGGGACGATGCCCACCGGGATGCCGCGGCCGTTGTCCACGACGCGCACGCCGCCGTCTTCGAGGATGGTGACGTCGATGGTGTCCGCGTGACCGGCCATCGCCTCGTCGACCGAGTTGTCGACGACCTCCTGGACGAGGTGGTGCAGGCCCCGCTCACCGGTCGAACCGATGTACATACCGGGGCGCTTGCGCACCGCTTCGAGACCCTCGAGCACGGTGATCGCGCTGGCGTCGTAGGACTTGCTGGAATTCTCGTTGGGGTTGCCGGAATCGGCCACGAAGCGCCCTTTCTGGCACAGCACGAGCCGTCTCCCGCGGGGCGGGATCGGCTGCGTCTTCGACATGTTCCGCTGGTGTCCCCCTGTCTGCTGCCAGGGGAGGGCGGTCTGCCTATCAGTCTACCGGTAGCGCCGACATGAATGGGGCTTTGGCGGTACCTGAGTTCCCATGTGCCGTCCCGAACCGCCGCCGCCCGACTCCCTACACGCGGCCCTGGTGCCAAAACCGCTCACACGGGCGTCCAGGGCTTCCGGCTGTCAACCCCCGGCTACGCTGAGCAGGGTCGGCGCGAAGTCGCTACGGGCGCCGTACGAACGCGCTCCCCGCCGTACGCGCACCGGCGCGTTCTCAGCCGTACGTGTCGCCGGGGCCGACACTGCCGGGGGCGCGCAGCCGTCCGTACGAGCGGGCCGGGCCCGCGGGGCCGAGCACCTTGATCAGCTTCACCGTGCCGTGGCCGAGATCCGCGTTGAGCCGGGCCACCAGGGTCGGGGCCAGCAGCCGGAGCTGGGTCGCCCAGGCGGTCGAGTCGCACTGGACGGTCAGGACCGAGTCCTCCTCGTCGTACCGCGCGGGCGCGCAGTGCAGCGCCACCTCGGGGCCGACGAGCTGCGGCCAGCGGCCCATCACCCCGCCCACCGCGGCCGGGGCCTCCCAGCCGCGCTCGGTGATCAGCCGGTTGATCGCGGCGCCCAGCGGCAGCGGGTCGCGGCCGTCGGCGCGCGCGCCGCTGCGCAGCCCGCCGCGCCTGGCCTGCTTCTTCTGCACGGCCGCGGCGCCACGGGCCCTGGCCTGCTCCTTCGCGGCGCGCAGCGCGACCCGCGCGAGGTCGACGCCGGTCTGCTCGGGGAGCGTGCCGGACGGTGTACCCGCGGGCGCTGCCGGAGCGGTGTCGGCCGCGCCGTCCGCCGGGAGTGCCGTGCCGCCCGCGCCCCTGGCCCGCTTCGCGCCGCGCTCGCTCATACCCGCTCCACCGTCCCCTGCTCCACCGCGAACCGGGCCCCCACCAGGACACCCGGCACATCGTCGTCCACCGCCGCCGTCACCAGCACCTGCTCGCCGGGCGCGACCAGCTCCGCCAGCCGCTCGCGCCGCTTGGTGTCCAGCTCGGCGAAGACGTCGTCCAGCACCAGCACCGGCTCGCCGCCGTCGGAGCACAGCAGTTCGTACGACGCCAGGCGCAGCGCGAGCGCGTACGACCAGGACTCGCCGTGGCTGGCGTAGCCCTTGGCGGGCATCGGGCCGAGCTTGAGCAGCAGGTCGTCGCGGTGCGGCCCGACCAGCGTCACCCCGCGCTCGATCTCCTGCCTGCGCGCCTCGCCCAGCGCCTCCAGCAGCCGCCCGTACAGGTCCTCGCGGCCCTCGGCCCCGGCCATCCTCTCGCCCATCGAGCCCCGGTACTCGAAGCCGACCGGGCCGCCGCCGGGGGCGAGCTGTTCGTACGCCTTGTCGGCCAGCGGCTGGAGCGCGGCCACCAGGTCCAGGCGCTGCGCGAGCAGTTCCGCGCCGACCCGCGCCAGATGCTGGTCCCACACGTCGAGGGTGGACAGATCGCCGCCCTTGCCGCCGTGCCTGCGGGCCATCGCGGCGGACTTCAGCAGGGTGTTGCGCTGCTTGAGCACCCGGTCGTAGTCGCTGCGGACCCCGGCCAGGCGCGGGGTGCGGGCGGTGATCAGCTCGTCGAGGAAGCGGCGGCGCTCGGTCGGGTCGCCCTTGACCAGCGCCAGGTCCTCCGGCGCGAAGAGCACGCTGCGGACGATGCCCAGCAGGTCGCGCGGGCGGCCGGGCGCCGAGCGGTTGATCCGGGCGCGGTTGGCCCGCCCCGGATTGATCTCCAGCTCCACGAGCTGCTGCCGGTCGCCCTGCACGACCTGGGCCCGGACGACCGCGCGCTCGGCGCCCATCCGGACCAGCGGCGCGTCGGTGGAGACCCGGTGGCTGGACAGCGCCGCCAGATAGCCGACGGCCTCGACCAGATTGGTCTTGCCCTGCCCGTTGGGCCCCACGAAAGCGGTGACGCCCGGGTCGAGGGGGACCTCGGCCCGGGCGTAGGAACGGAAGTCGGCGAGCGAAAGGTGCGCTACGTGCATCGCGTGCTGTGGCGCGGGACCGCGCCGACCTCCCTGCTGTCTGGCTTTCGTACTACTCGGCGGCGGTGACCGCGTGCCCGCCGAATTCGTTGCGGAGCGCGGCGATCATCTTCATCTGCGGCGAGTCGTCCTGGCGGGACGAGAACCGGGCGAACAGCGACGCGGTGATGGCGGGCAGCGGCACGGCGTTGTCGATGGCGGCCTCGACCGTCCACCGGCCCTCGCCGGAGTCGTCCGCGTGGCCGCGCAGGGCGCCCAGGTGCTCGTCCTTGTCGAGCGCGTCCACGGCCAGGTCGAGCAGCCAGGAGCGGATGACCGTACCGGACTTCCAGGAGCGGAAGACCTCGCGGACGTCGGTGACCGAGTCCACCGCCTCCAGCAGCTCCCAGCCTTCGGCGTAGGCCTGCATCATCGCGTACTCGATGCCGTTGTGGACCATCTTGGCGAAGTGGCCCGCGCCGACCTTGCCCGCGTGCACGGCGCCGGCGTCGCCCTCGGGCTTGAGCGCGTCGAAGATGGGCTGCGCCTTGGCGACGTCCTCGTCCTTGCCGCCGTACATCAGCGCGTAGCCGTTGGCCAGGCCCCAGACACCGCCGGAGACGCCGCAGTCGACGAAGCCGATGCCCTTGGCCGCCAGCTCGTCGGCGTGCCGCTCGTCGTCCGTCCAGCGGGAGTTGCCGCCGTCCACGACGAGGTCGCCGGGGGAGAGCAGTTCGCCCAGCTCGTCGATGGTCGACTGGGTGGCCGCGCCCGCGGGGACCATGACCCACACCACGCGCGGTCCCTTGAGGGAGTCCACAAGCTCCTGGAGGCTGTGGACGTCGGCGAGATCCGGGTTCCGGTCGTACCCGATGACGGTGTGCCCGCCGCGGCGGATGCGCTCGCGCATGTTGCCGCCCATCTTGCCGAGACCGATGAGACCGAGCTCCATCGCAGATCCTTCGTTCGAAGCGTGTCTGACCTGAGCCGAGCCTACGACGGCCCGCTGTGACCGGCTCAGCCGGACGGTGTGTCCGGCGGGCGGGGGCGGCCCCGACGGCCGTCAGACGGCCGCCGACAGCCGTCAGCCGGACAGCCGGACCGGCATGATCAGGTACTTGTACGCGTCGTCCGCCTCGGCGTCGAGCGCGGGACGGCCGCTGAGCAGCGCGGGCTTGGTCGAGGTCGTGAAGGAGAGCTGGGCGACGGCGGAGTCGATCGCGCTGAGGCCGTCGAGCAGGAAGGTCGGGTTGAAGGCGATCGAGATGTCGTCGCCCTCCAGCTTGGCGTCGACGCGCTCCACAGCCTGTGCGTCGTCGCTGGAACCGGCCTCCAGGGTGAGCACGCCCTGCTCGAAGCTGAGCCGCACCGGGGTGTTGCGCTCGGCGACCAGGGCCACGCGCTTGACGGCCTCGACGAACGGCGCGGTCTCGATCACCGCGACCGAGGCGAACTCGGTCGGGAAGAGCGTGCGGTACTTCGGCAGGTCGCCTTCGAGCAGCCGGGTCGTCGTACGGCGGCCGGCGCCCTCGAAGCCGATCAGGCCCTCACCGGCGCCGGATCCGGCGAGTGCGATGGAGACGGTGTCTCCGCTGGTGAGCGACTTGGCGGTGTCCAGCAGCGTCTTGGCGGGCACCAGGGCGACGGCGGAGATGTCGGCCTGCTCGGGCTTCCACAGGAACTCGCGGACCGCGAAGCGGTAGCGGTCGGTGGCGGCGAGCGTGACGGTGTCGCCCTCGATCTCGATCCGCACACCGGTGAGCACCGGGAGCGTGTCGTCGCGGCCCGCGGCGATGGCGACCTGGGAGGCGGCGGCGGCGAAGATCTCGCCGGGCACCGTGCCCGAGGCGTCGGGCATCGCGGGCAGCGCCGGGTACTCCTCCACAGGCAGGGTGTGGAGTGTGAACCGCGAGCTGCCGCAGACCACGGTCACGCGGATTCCGTCGGTGGAGATCTCCACCGGGCGGTTGGGCAGGGCCCGCGAGATGTCGGCGAGCAGCCGCCCCGAGACCAGGACCGTGCCCTCCTCCTCGACCTCGGCCTCCACCGACACCCGTGCCGAGACCTCGTAGTCGAAGCCGGAGAGGCTGAGCTTGCCCTCCTCCGCCTTCAGCAGGAGCCCGGCGAGGACGGGCACCGGGGGACGGGCCGGGAGGCTACGGGCTGCCCAAGCCACTGCCTCGGCGAGTACGTCGCGCTCCACCCGGATCTTCACCGGAACCGCCTCCTGCTTGTTGCTGGCTGTCGGGGAACAGTCTGACGCACAGCACCGACAGTCGGTGCGGGTTGGCGTCAAGCCGCGACACGAGCCGCAGGGCGGGTCCGGGCCGAGTTGTGCACACCCCCCGCTTCGAAGCAGGTTCCCATCTATCTCTACGTAGTCGTAGTAATAGGGGTTGTGGATACCGTGGATAAGTGGTTCCGGTGCAGGTCAGACCCTGTTTTTTATCCACCGGGCCTGTGGGTGGGGCATGGGGACAACCAGGGGGTCCTGTGGACGGCCGGAAGTT
This sequence comes from Streptomyces sp. NPDC025721, assembly GCF_055558595.1. Classification (NCBI taxonomy): domain Bacteria; kingdom Bacillati; phylum Actinomycetota; class Actinomycetes; order Kitasatosporales; family Streptomycetaceae; genus Streptomyces; species Streptomyces sp. NPDC025721. The sequence goes on from NZ_JBVHMF010000011.1 coordinate 42,166, forward strand.
GTGCACACCCGATTCACAGGTGACCCCGGGTTCTCCCCAGCGCTGTCCCCAGAAATACCCAGGTTCTCCCCAGGCCAACCCACCACCTTGGTGTGACGCCTTTCACTCTTCCGTGGGACCAGGCGCGTTTCGTTGCCGAACAGTGGACAGAGATGTGGAGAAACGATCCCATGCTGTGCACAACGAGCCCCAACCTGTGGGCGAGCGGTGGACAACGCGAAGTGACCCCCAAGAGGTGTCCTTTCTGTCCACAGTCTGTGGATTCGGGTTGCCCACATATCCACACCCGGCTGAGCTGGGCGTACTTCCGTTGCGGCGCCCGGCCTGTGGAGACTTTCTGGACAACTCCGGTGTCCCCAGGGTGTGGACGGTCCATTTGCCACAGTCCTGTGGAGAACTGCCCCTCGGCGTACGGGAATCGAACAGGGCGCGGCGCGGCGGACAACGCGAAGCGCCCCGGGAGAGGTCTCCCGGGGCGCTCTGAGGGGCTGTGCGCGGCGCTTCTCCGCGCGCGGCTCAGCTCTTGATGCGGTTGGTCAGCTCCGTCACCTGGTTGTAGATGGAGCGCCGCTCGGCCATCAGGGAGCGGATCTTCCGGTCGGCGTGCATGACCGTGGTGTGGTCGCGGCCGCCGAAGAGCGCGCCGATCTTCGGCAGCGACAGGTCCGTCAGCTCGCGGCACAGGTACATGGCGATCTGCCGGGCGGTGACCAGGACGCGGCTGCGCGAGGAGCCCGACAGGTCGTCCACGGCCAGCCCGAAGTACGCGGCGGTCTCGGCCATGATGGCCGTCCCGCTGATCTCGGGCACCGAGTCCTCGCCGCCGGGGATCAGGTCCTTCAGCACGATCTCGGTGAGCTGGAGGTCGACCGGCTGCCGGTTGAGGCTGGCGAAGGCGGTGACCCGGATGAGCGCGCCCTCCAGCTCGCGGATGTTCCGCGAGATCCGGGACGCGATGAACTCCAGCACCTCGGGCGGGGCGTTGAGCTGCTCCTGCACCGCCTTCTTGCGCAGGATCGCGATCCGGGTCTCCAGCTCGGGCGGCTGGACGTCGGTGATCAGGCCCCACTCGAAGCGGTTGCGGAGCCGGTCCTCCAGGGTGACGAGCTGCTTGGGCGGCCGGTCGGAGGAGAGCACGATCTGCTTGTTGGCGTTGTGCAGGGTGTTGAAGGTGTGGAAGAACTCCTCCTGCGTCGACTCCTTGCTCGCCAGGAACTGGATGTCGTCGACGAGCAGGATGTCCATGTCCCGGTACCGCTTGCGGAACGCGTCCGCCTTGCCGTCCCGGATCGAGTTGATGAACTCGTTGGTGAACTCCTCGGAGCTGACGTACCGCACCCGCGTCCCCGGGTACAGGCTCCGCGCGTAGTGCCCGATCGCGTGCAGCAGGTGCGTCTTGCCGAGCCCCGACTCCCCGTAGATGAAGAGCGGGTTGTACGCCTTGGCCGGGGCCTCGGCGACGGCGACCGCGGCCGCGTGCGCGAAGCGGTTGGACGCGCCGATCACGAAGGTGTCGAAGAGGTACTTGGGATTCAGCCGGGCGGTCGGCTCGACGGCGCCGCCGGAGGAGGAGCCCGAATGGCCCGAGTGGTTCTGGCGGCCCGAGGGGTCGGAGTGCCCGGAAGGCCCCGAGGGCCCGTCGAGCCGGCCGCCCGACAGATTCGGCGACGCGTGCCGCCCGGTCGACTGCTGCTGCTGGTCCGGCCGGCCCTGGCCCTGCTGCCGGTCCTGCTGCTGGTAGCCGCCGGACTGCGGCGCGTAACCGCCCTGCGGGGACTGCGGGTACGCCTGGTGCGGTACGACCGGGTAGCCGTCGTGCGTGTCCTGTCGGTACCGGTGGCTCTGCTGCTCCGGGTACGGCTCGCGGTCCTGGAAGCCGCCGCTGTTCTGCGCGGGCAGGGTCCAACTGTCGGTACGCGGCTGCCGCCAGCCGTCGTCGCTCTGCCGCGGCGGCCACTCGTCGGGGCCCGCGTGCCTGCCCTGGCTCTGCTGCTCGGGGTAGGCGCGGCGCATCCGCATGCCGTCGTCCCCGAGGTCGCCGCCGTGCCGGTCGTCCCGCGGGCCGTCCCGCATGCCGTCGCGGTGGTCGTCGCGCAGCTCGTCCCTGTGGTCCGCGCGGTGCCCGTCGCGGCGGTCGTGCCGCTCGTGCTGCTGCTCGTACGGGTCCTGGTCGTGGTCGGCAGGGGCCGGCTCCTGGTCGCCGCCGGACGCGACGGCGATGGCGATCCCGACGGGGTGACCGAACTCACGGCTCAGCACCTCGGTGATCAGCGGCAGCAGCCGCCCCTCCAGGACGCTCTTGGCGAATTCGTTGGGCGCGGAGAGGACGGCGGTGCCCGCGACCAGGGCCAGCGGCTGGGTGCGCTTGAGCCACTCCGCGTCCTTGGGCTTCAGGTCCTCGCTATCCACCAGCAGTTTCTGGAGTACGCGCGGCCACACTGCGGCAAGATCGGCGGTTACGTCAGCCACAGGGCACGCTCTCTCGTCGCTTAATGGTGCAAGTGCGGGCAACTCCCGCGAAAGTGTGGTCCTGAAGACAGGCGGGAAGAGTTGGGAGTTCAGCCACGGTAGTCAGGGGGTAGGCGCGGTTCAAGTCGTTGTCCACAGGGTGTGTACAAATGCCGGGCCCGCGACCGCCGGGTTTGACCGGATGGCCTAGCCGCGCGTACCGTATCGAGGTCGAGTTGTCGATGGCTGCTGCCGCCTGCCTACCGATGGGCGAGGGTCTTCCGGAAGTCCCCGGATGATCGTCAAGCGGTGCACCTGATCTGTTCCGCGAGATTCTTCGTGGGCGCACGGTGACAGCCAGGCGACGCCCCGCCGGACACGATTTTCCCTGGAGCCCCCGAGTGAGCAAGCGCACCTTCCAGCCGAACAACCGCCGTCGTGCGAAGACCCACGGCTTCCGTCTGCGTATGCGCACCCGCGCCGGCCGCGCGATTCTCGCGACCCGCCGCAGCAAGGGCCGCGCCCGACTGTCCGCCTGATCGTCACAGGTCTCATGCCGTGCTGCCCACCGAGAATCGGCTGAGGCGGCGCCAGGACTTCGGAGAAGCGGTTCGCCGAGGACGCCGAGCGGGTCGACCGCTGCTGGTGGTCCATCTGCGCAGCGACATCACGGACCCGCATGTGCCGGGGGGGAGCACTCCCCCGGTGCGTGCGGGTTTCGTCGTGAGCAAGGCGGTGGGTGGCTCGGTGCAGCGCAATCTGGTCAAGCGCCGACTGCGTCATCTGGTCCGCGAACGCCTGTCGCAGCTGCCCCCCGGTAGCCTGGTAGTCGTACGAGCGCTACCCGGAGCCGGTGGCGCTGACCATGCGGAGCTGGCCCACGACCTGGACGCCGCCCTCGAGCGGCTGCTGGGTCGCGACACCCGAGGCGAAGCCGAGGGGAGGGTGTCTCGATGAAGTACCCGCTGCTGGCACTGATCAAGCTGTACCAGTGGACGATCAGTCCGCTGCTCGGCCCGGTCTGCCGGTACTACCCCTCGTGCTCCCACTACGGGTTCACGGCCATCGACCGGCACGGCGCGATCAAGGGCACCGCCCTGACCGCGTGGCGCATCCTGCGCTGCAATCCCTGGTCGCCGGGCGGCGTGGACCATGTCCCGCCGCGCAAGCGGCCGCCATGGCACGATCGGCTGCGCCGCGCACTGCGGGGCGGCTCCGACGGGCCCGTCACGCCCGAGCCCACCGGACCCTCTCACGCCCAAGGAGCCTGATCGTGGGGATTCTGAACCCCCTCTACGACGCTGTCTCGTGGATCATCGTCCAGTTCCACTCGTTCTACAGCCTGATCTTCGACAAGGACAGCGGCTGGGCGTGGGGTCTGTCCATCGTCTCGCTGGTGGTCCTGATCCGGATCTGCCTGATCCCGCTGTTCGTCAAGCAGATCAAGTCGACCCGGAACATGCAGGCGCTCCAGCCCAAGATGAAGGCGATCCAGGAGCGCTACAAGAACGACAAGCAGCGCCAGTCCGAAGAGATGATGAAGCTGTACAAGGAGACGGGTACCAACCCGCTCTCCTCGTGCCTGCCGATCCTGGCGCAGTCCCCGTTCTTCTTCGCGCTGTACCACGTGCTGAGCAACATCGCCAAGGGCCACGAGGTCGGCGTGATCCACGCCAACCTGGTCGACAGCGCCAAGAACGCGCACATCTTCGGTGCCCCGCTGGCGGCGAAGTTCCTGGACAGCGCGGCCAAGGTCGAGTCGCTGGGCGCCACGCAGACCAATGTGCGCATCGTCACGGTGATCATGATCCTGATGATGTCGGCGTCGCAGTTCTACACGCAGCGCCAGCTCATGACGAAGAACGTCGACATGACGGTGAAGACCCCGTTCATGCAGCAGCAGAAGATGCTGATGTACGTCTTCCCGGTCATCTTCGCCGTCATGGGTATCAACTTCCCCGTCGGTGTCCTCGTCTACTGGCTGACCACCAACGTGTGGACCATGGGCCAGCAGATGTTCGTGATCCGGCGTAACCCCACCCCCGGCAGCCTCGCGTTCCAGCAGCGCCAGGAGCGGCTGCGCGCCAAGGGCAAGCTCGTCGAGCCCCCGGAGGAAGTGGCCGCCAAGGAGGCCGTGGAGGTCGCGCGCGCCAACCGCACCCAGCCCAAGCGGCAGCCGAAGTCCAAGCGCCAGACGACCCCCACGGGCACGGGCGCCGGCGGCGGCGCGGCGGGCGGCACCGGTGGCGGCGGCGCTCCCAGGGCGGGCGGTGGAGCCCCGCGGGCGGGCGCTCCCAAGGCCGGTGCCCCGAAGGCGAGCGGCGGCTCGGCAGGCACAGGCAGGACAGGCGGCGGTACGAAGCAGGGCGGCGCTCCGGGCAAGCAGGGCGGTTCGCCCGGCAAGCAGTCCGGTGGCAAGTCCAAGCCGACCAACCTGTCGAAGAAGAAGTAAGAGGAGCCCAGGCGTGAGCGACGTCAACACCACCACCGCACCCGACAACGGCTCGGCCGCGACCCTGAACCGGCTGGAGCAGGAGGGTGATATCGCCGCCGACTACCTGGAAGGTCTGCTGGACATCGCGGACCTCGACGGTGACATCGACATGGATGTCGAGGGCGAGCGCGCGTCGGTGTCGATCATCGGTGACACCGGCACCCGTGATCTGAACAAGCTGGTCGGCCGGGACGGCGAGGTGCTGGAAGCCCTCCAGGAGCTGACCCGGCTCGCGGTGCACCGGGAGACCGGTGAGCGCAGCAGGCTGATGCTGGACATCGCCGGGTTCCGGGCGCGCAAGCGGGCCGAGCTGGCGCAGCTCGGCGCGAAGGCGGCGGCGGAGGCCAAGGCCAGCGGTGAGCCGGTGAAGCTGGACCCGATGACGCCGTTCGAGCGCAAGGTCGTGCACGACGCCGTGGCCGCCGCGGGCCTGCGCAGCGAGTCCGAGGGCGAGGAGCCCCAGCGCCGGGTGGTCGTACTCCCGGTCTGACCGGACGCTGTGTGGTACTGCTCTGTCGGCCCCGTCTGTTCGCAGGCGGGGCCGAACCTTGTGAGTGACCTAGGAAAGGACAGCCCCCGTGACGGAGGCAGCAGCGGAGCTTCCCGCGCCGCCCGAGCAGGCCAGGACGGTCTTCGGTGACCGGTTCGCCGACGCCCTGCGCTATGCCGAGCTGCTCGCGGACGCCGGGGTGCGCCGCGGCCTGATCGGCCCGCGCGAGGTGCCCCGCCTGTGGGAGCGGCACCTGCTGAACTGCGCGGTGCTCTCCGAGGTCATCGACGAGGACGTGTCCGTGTGCGACGTCGGCTCGGGCGCCGGCCTGCCCGGTATCCCGCTGGCGCTGACCCGGCCCGATCTGCGGATCACGCTGCTGGAGCCGCTGCTGCGCAGGACCACCTTTCTCGAAGAGGTCGTCAAGGTGCTGGGGCTGAGCAATGTCACCGTGGTGCGCGGCCGAGCCGAGGAGATGATGGGCAAGCTGCCCCCGGTGGACGTGGTGACCGCGCGCGCCGTGGCGCCGCTGGAACGGCTCGCGGGCTGGGGCCTGCCGCTGCTGCGCCCGCACGGTGAGATGGCGGTCCTCAAGGGCGACACCGCGCTGGACGAGCTGAAGGCGGCCAGGGCCGCGCTCGACCGGCTGGGCGCGGTCGACACCTCCGTGGTCCAGGTCGGCGAGGGCATCGTGGACCCGCTCTCCACCGTCGTACGCGTCCTGGTCGGCGAGAGCCCCGGCGGGGTACGCGCCGCGACCCGGCGGGCGAAGGCCGCGCGCGCGAGCCGTAACCCGCGGGGCGGAGCTCCCCGCCGTCGCCGCTGAACCGTCGTTCCTCGAACGGTCCCGCGCCGAACCCTCCCTCTACGCCATACAAACGGCCAAACAGACATAACCCGGAGTGTCTGCGGAGTTAGCGGTCCGGCGCTGTGCATCGTGTTCCACGTGAAACGTCGCTCGCTGCTACCAGGAGTCCTCAGCCGCGGCCGAGCCGCGGCCGAGGCACACGCCAACAAGCCCTCCAAGACGCCCCAGTCGGTGGATAGATCTACGGCTTCATCCACAGGCAGCCAAGTCTCGCTGGTTCATCACCCCTCCGGCATGGCAGGCTCTTCTCATAGCGAGCCTGAAGTCGAGGAGTGTGAGTCCTTGCGGTCCGACGCCAACATCGCGGGACCGATGGCCGATCCGGTCCCCGGTCCCCGCACAGCAGAGTTTGCCGGGGGCCCGATTGCCGTGCCCCCGGGGTTCGGAGACGGTGTTTCACGTGAAACATTGCCTCCCATGGATGACACCCCGATCGGCCGCGCCGCGCAGTTGGCCGTCGAGGCACTGGGACGCGCCGGGGAAGGACTTCCCCGGCCGGCCCAGACCCGGGTGATGGTGGTCGCCAATCAGAAGGGCGGGGTCGGCAAGACCACGACCACGGTGAATCTGGCGGCGTCCCTGGCGCTGCACGGCGCCCGGGTGCTCGTGGTCGACCTGGACCCGCAGGGCAACGCCTCCACGGCGCTGGGCATCGACCACCACGCCGAGGTCCCCTCGATCTACGACGTCCTGGTGGAGAGCAAGCCCCTGTCCGACGTCGTGATGCCGGTCCCCGATGTGGAGGGCCTGTTCTGCGCGCCCGCCACCATCGACCTGGCGGGCGCCGAGATCGAACTGGTCTCCCTGGTCGCCCGCGAGAGCCGGCTCCAGCGGGCGATCGAGGCGTACGAGCAGCCGCTGGACTACGTCCTGATCGACTGCCCGCCCTCGCTCGGCCTGCTGACCGTCAACGCGTTGGTGGCCGGGGCCGAGGTCGTCATCCCGATCCAGTGCGAGTACTACGCGCTGGAGGGGCTGGGCCAGCTCCTGAAGAACGTGGAACTGGTCCGCGCGCACCTCAACCCGAAGCTGCATGTGTCGACGATCCTGCTGACCATGTACGACGGACGGACCCGCCTCGCCTCCCAGGTCGCGGAGGAGGTGCGCACGCACTTCGGCAAGGAGGTGCTGCGGACCAGCATCCCGCGGTCCGTCCGGATCTCCGAGGCGCCCAGCTACGGCCAGACCGTACTGACCTATGACCCGGGCTCCAGCGGCGCGCTGTCGTATCTGGAAGCCGCCCGGGAGATGGCCCTGCGCGGAGTCGAGGCGTCCGTCGCCGTCGAGTACGACCCGCAGGGTGACTACACCCAGCACGATGAGCAGAACCCGCACAGCATGTCGGAGGGGATCCAGTGAGTGATCGACGCAGAGGGCTCGGCCGTGGTCTCGGCGCGCTGATCCCGGCCGCGCCGCAGTCGACGGGCGGCGCCCAGGGCGCCGCACCGGTACTGACGCAGGAACGCGGCGTCGCCGCGGCCAAGGTGGCCGGACTGGTGGACCGCAGAGTCCCCGAGGCCGCGCCGCCGCCCGTGGTGGACATCCCTGTTTCACGTGAAACAGAGCCGGACCTCTCCGACGCGAAGAACCCCGTACCGGGTGCCTACTTCGCGGAGCTGGACCTGGACTTCATCACGCCGAACCCGCGCCAGCCGCGTGAGGTCTTCGACGAGGACGCCCTCAACGAACTGATCACCTCCATCAAGGAGGTCGGTCTGCTCCAGCCGGTCGTCGTGCGTGAGATCGGCAAGGACCGCTTCGAGCTGATCATGGGCGAGCGCCGCTGGCGGGCGTGCCGCGAGGCCGGCCTGGAGCGGATTCCGGCGATCGTCCGGGCGACCGACGACGAGAAGCTCCTCCTGGACGCCCTCCTGGAGAACCTGCACCGGGCCCAGCTCAACCCCCTGGAGGAGGCGGCGGCGTACGACCAGTTGCTCCGCGACTTCTCCTGCACCCACGAGCAGTTGGCGGACCGGATCGGGCGCTCCCGCTCGCAGGTCTCCAACACGCTCCGGCTGCTGAAGCTGTCGGCCCCGGTGCAGCGCCGGGTCGCGGCCGGGGTGATCTCCTTCGGCCACGCGCGGGCGCTGCTCTCGCTGGACGACCCCGAGGAGCAGGACAAGCTGGCCCACCGGATCGTCGCCGAAGGGCTGTCGGTGCGCGCGATCGAAGAGATCGTGACGCTGATGAACAGCGACCCGAAGCCCACCAGGAAGAGCGCGGCGCCCCGGGCCGGGCGTCGGGTCTCCCCGGCGCTCACCCACCTCGCCTCCCGGCTCTCCGACCGCTTCGACACCCGGGTGAAGGTCGACCTGGGGCAGAAGCGCGGAAAGATCGTCGTGGAATTCGCGTCGATAGAGGATCTGGAGCGCATCCTCGGGGCGATGGCCCCGGGCGAGGGCAATGTGCTGGAGAACCGGCTCGAAGAGGAAGCCGAGGACGAAGACGGCGAGTGACGCGGGCGCACCCCGGCGTTCGCGCCGGGGTGTACGTGGGCAGTTCGGTTCACGGCAGAGATGGGGTTCAGGCCACATGGGACGTCGGCTGGCACCACTGACACTCGACAATCTCCCGGACCTCCCCAAGCCCTGCCGCAGTTGCGTCTTCTGGGAACTGGACCCGGTCAGCGGCGAAGCGGCCGTCCAGGCGGGCAAGCCCGAGCTGGAGAAGGAGGCGTGGATCTCCGCCGTTCTGCTGGAGTGGGGTTCCTGCGGACGGGTCGTCTACGTCGACGAGGTGCCCGCGGGCTTCGTGCTCTACGCGCCCGCCGCGTATGTGCCGCGCTCCCTGGCCTTCCCGACCAGCCCGGTGTCGGCGGACGCTGTCCAGCTCATGACCGCGCGCATCCTGCCCGGCTTCCAGGGGCAGGGCCTCGGCCGGGTCCTGGTGCAGACCGTCGCCAAGGACGTCATCCGGCGTGGCTTCAAGGCGATCGAGGCGTTCGGCGACGCGAAGTGGACCGCCCCCTCGTGCGTCCTGCCCGCGGACCATCTGCTCGCGGTGGGCTTCAAGACGGTCCGCCCCCACCCGCGCTATCCCCGGCTGCGGCTGGAGCTGCGCTCCACGATCTCCTGGAAGGAGGACGTCGAGATGGCCATCGACCGCCTCCTGGGCGCCGTCCAGAAGGAGCCTGCCCTCCGGCCCCTGTGAGCCGCCGTCACTCCCCACGGCCGCGCCGGGCACCCGGCCCGGACATGCGAGAGGGCCGACCCCCGGATCGGGGGTCGGCCCTCTCGTGTTCCACGTGGAACAGCGTCCGCCGGTGAAGACGTCCGCCGGTGAAAGCGTCAGCCGGTGAGCGTCAGCCGATGAAGTCGGACAGGTCGCGCACGATGGCGGCCTTCGGCTTGGCGCCGACGATGGTCTTCACGACCTCGCCGCCCTTGTAGACGTTGAGCGTCGGAATGGACATCACGCCGTACTTCGCCGCGGTGACCGGGTTCTCGTCGATGTTCAGCTTGACGATGGTGATGTTCTCCGCGTGCTCCTCCGCGATGGCCTCCAGCGAGGGGGCGATCTGGCGGCACGGGCCGCACCACTCCGCCCAGAAGTCCACCAGCACGGGCTTGTCGCTGGCGAGCACCTCCTCGGCGAACGTCTCGTCGGTCACGTGCTTGGTGTTGCCAGCCACGGCGGTCTCCTCAGGTCGTGATGTGTGCGTGTCGGGGGTGAGGGATGGAAGCGGGTCAGACGGCGGCCTTGTCGGCCGACGCGTCGGCCGTCTCGGCCTTCTCGGCGTCGGCGAGGGCGGCCAGGTAGCGCTCGGCGTCCAGCGCGGCGGAACAGCCGGTGCCGGCCGCGGTGATCGCCTGACGGTAGGTGTGGTCCACGACGTCTCCCGCGGCGAAGACACCGGGGACGTTGGTCCGGGTGCTCGGCGCCTGGACGGTGAGGTAGCCCTCTCCGTCGACGTCGAGGACGCCCTTGAACAGCTCGCTGCGCGGGTCGTGGCCGATCGCGATGAACAGCCCGGTGACGGGCAGCTCCGAGGTCTCGCCGGTCTTCGTGTTGCGCAGGGTCAGACCGGAGAGCTTGCCGTCGCCGTGGATCTCGGCGACCTCGCTGTCCCAGACGAAGGAGATCTTCGGGTCGGCGAAGGCCCGGTCCTGCATCGCCTTGGACGCCCGCAGGCTGTCCCGGCGGTGCACGATCTTCACGGACTTGGCGAAGCGGGAGAGGAAGGTCGCCTCCTCCATCGCGGTGTCGCCGCCGCCGATCACGGCGATGTCCTGCTCGCGGAAGAAGAAGCCGTCACAGGTGGCACACCAGGAGACGCCGCGGCCGGAGAGCTGGTCCTCGTTGGGGAGGTTCAGCTTGCGGTGCTGCGAGCCGGTGGTGACGATGACGGTCTTGGCGCGGTGGACGGTGCCCGCCGAGTCCGTGACGGTCTTGATGTCGCCGCCGAGGTCGACCGCGACCACGTCGTCCGGGACCAGCTCGGCGCCGAAGCGCTCGGCCTGGGCGCGCATGTTGTCCATGAGGTCCGGGCCCACGATGCCGTCGCGGAAGCCGGGGAAGTTCTCCACCTCGGTGGTGTTCATCAACGCGCCGCCGGCGGTGACCGACCCCTCGAAGACCAGCGGGTTGAGGGATGCGCGCGCCGTGTAGAGCGCCGCGGTGTACCCCGCGGGCCCCGAGCCGATGATGATCACGTTACGGACGTCGCTCACGGGTGTCTTCCTCGTCTCTGCGGACAACTGCGGGGGCCCTGGCTGGACTCTCGTCCTCCCTAACGGATCCTACGGGTCCAGCATTCCCCGGACGGCGCGGCGCACGCCGTACGCCACGCCCCCCGGACGAACGGCTCAGCGCGGGTAGGTGCTCCGGAAGAGAACCGCGCCGGGACTGGTCGCCGTACAGGCGGCGCTGACCACGAACGCGTCGACCGCCGAGGCGTCACTCGGGTGCGGCAGCACCACAAGGTAGGAGTCCGTCCCGTGGAAGGACTCACGCTCGGCGGCCAGCGCCGGGCCGGTGCGCTGGGTGGCCTTGAGCACACACGGGGGGACGGTGGGCACTGCCTTGTCCGGGCTCATGGTGGCGCCCTCGCTGCTGACGCCGGGACCGCTGAGCATCGGGGAGTCGGACTCCCCGGCCGCGTGGTTCGGCGCCGCCTCATCGAGCAGCTCCCGCACCTGGACCGCGATCGGGTCGGCGGCGGTGTCCGCCTTCTTGCTGCTGGCGGTCGCGTCGCTCTGCGAGGTGGTGTCGTCGCCGACGTGATAGATCGTGACGCCCAGGCCGACGACGACCACGGCGGAGGCGGCGACGAGCAGTCCGCGCCGCCACCGCCGACCGGTGCGGCCGGGACCGGCGGACCCGGAGGCATGTCCGTCGGGACCGGTCGATGTTCCACGTGGAACATGCGTCAATGTCGGTGTCGGTGTCGGTGCCGGTTTCGGTGACGGCCGCGATGTTCCACGTGGAACATCGGGCGTGGTGGCGTCGAGGAGCGCTTCGGCGGCGAGCGCCGCGTCGATCCGTCCGGCGATGTCGGCGGGCATCCGCTGCGGTCCCGGCAGGGTGCCGAGCAGTCCCCTGATCTCCTCCAGGGAGTCCCGGACGTCGGCGCACAGCGAACAGCCCGCGATGTGCTCGGTGACCTCCGTGGCGCGCTCGGGGCGGAGCAGCCCCTCGGCCAGGTCGGAGATCTCGGCGACCTCGGGATGCGCGTCGTGGTCCGCTGTCGATGTCACCGCTGTTCACCTCCGCCCTGTTCCGGTCCCGTCTCTGGGACGGATGTCCCCTCCGCCCGGTTCCTTCCCCCGCCGCGATCGGCGCTATCCACGCCCTGCGCGCGCAGATGGGTGACGAGGGGAAGCAGTTTCGCCCGGCCTCTGGCGCACCGGCTCTTGACCGTACCGGTGGGCACATCGAGCACCGCGGCGGCTTCGGCGACCGAGTAGCCCTGCATGTCGACCAGGACCAGTGCGGCGCGCTGGTCGGGCGGCAGCGTGGTGAGGGCGGCTATCAGCTCGCGGTGGAGTTCCCCGCGCTCGGCCGGGACCTCGGCCGACTCGTGGGGTTCGAGCAACGCCTCGAAGTTCTCCTCGTCGGCCACCGGGGCCGTCCTGCGGGAGGCGGCCTTACGGGCCCGGTCGAGGCAGGCGTTGACCGTGATGCGGTGCAGCCAGGTGGTGACGGCCGACTGGCCGCGGAAGGTATGGGCGGCCCGGAAGGCGGACACCAGCGCGTCCTGGACGGCGTCAGCGGCTTCCTCGCGGTCCCCCAAGGTGCGCAGGGCCACCGCCCACAGCCGGTCCCGGTGGCGGCGCACCAGCTCGCCGAAGGTGTCGGGATCGCCCGCGACATGACGGGCCAGGAGATCGGCGTCGGCGACATCGCCGAGCGGGTTTGCCTCCAAGGCCGTTCTCCCCCGTCCCCTGCCCCTGTGGGTCTCGCCGTGGGTGTCCCCGCGGCCGTCGCCGCGGGGTCAGCCCGTCTCCGGGATCAGCCCGTCACGCTGATCTCGGAGATCCTGCCACGGAAGTGACCGGTCTCGGCAGGCGCCAGACGCGTCATCCACACCAGCACGTAGCGCGAGGTGAGATCGGCGCTCGGCTTGAACGTCACCGAACTGCCCGAGCCCTGGGCCACCTTGGTGAAGGCGTCGAAGGTGGTCGGCATCGCGGAGGTGCCCTTGGGCGCGGCCAGGAGCTGCGCGGTGACGTCGCCCACGAAGTCGACCTTCACCGTGCTCACGTGCTTGGCGCTGCCCAGGTCGACGATGACGCCGACACCCGGCTTGAGATTGCCCAGATCGGCGCCCAGGTAGTAGTTCGTCTCCCAGTACGTGGAGGGGTCGCCGTCGAACGCCTTGGGGAGATCCTTCGGATTCTCGCTGCCGTCGCCGAGCGGGTCGAAGTCCTTCAGCCCGGCGATCTTGATCGGGACCGGGGCCTTGCGCGTCGGGTCCTGGCTCGCCTTCTGGCCGGTCGTCGGGTGACTGGTCGGCCGGTCCTCACGCGACTTGAGGGTGTCCGCGAGCTGCCAGCTCCCCAGGCCGATCGCCACGATCACCAGTGCCGAGACCGCCCATTTCAGTGCCCGGCCGGTACGGCCGGGCAGAGCGGGCGGCGGAGCGGGGGCCGCGACCGCGGGCGGCTGCGGCGTACCCGGTGGCGCGGGCGGCTGGCGGAAGGCGGCGACCGGGTAGACCGGCGGTGCCTGCTCCGGCGGCCGGATGCGCGGGATGCCCGCGACGGCCTTGGCCAGTTCCTCGGGAGTGGTGCAGGGCGGGTCCTGCCGGGAGGCGGTCGCGCCGTCGTTGACGAGCGCGCGCATGGCCAGCTCGGACAGCCCGCGGTGGACGCCCGCGCGGACCTGGTCGGGTGCGACCAGGCCGACGCCCTTGGGCAGCCCCGCCAGACCGTGCGCGTCCTCCTCGTACGGCCAGCGCTGCGTGAGCGAGGCGTAGAGCAGCGCGCCGATCGCCTCGGTGTCCTGCCGCTGCGGACGCTCGGAGTTGAGCCCGCGCAGTGCGGCGGCGACCGCGAGGCCGCGGATGCGGTACTGCCCGGAGACCGTACGGAGCACGGCGCCGGGGTCGAGACGCAGGTGTGCCAGGCCCTCGCGGTGGGCGGCGGCCATGCCCTGGGAGACCTGGCTGACCATCTGGTACGCCTCGTGCGGCTCCATCGCGCCCGCGGCGAGCAGGTCGGCCAGCGAGGAGGCGTCGGGCAGCCACTCGTGGATGACGTACACCAGGTCGTTCTCCTCGACGGCGTCGAGGACCTGGACGAAGCGCGGGTCGCCGAGGAGCGCGGCGGACCGGGCGGCGGCCAGCACCTGGCGGGCCCGCCGGTGGTCGGCGGGCAGGATGTGGATGCCGACCGCCCTGCGCAGCTTCTCGTCGACCGCGCGCCAACTGCTGAAGCCGTCGATCCGGGTGACGCACTCGGCGAGCTGGTAGCGCCGGGCGAGCTTGTGACCGCTGTGCAGCTCGGGCTGCGCGCTGCGGACGGGCCTGGGCGCCGTGGTGGCGCTGCCGCCGCCCTTGGCGGGGCCGGCGGGCCGCCGGCCGCCGGCGGGCGCTGTGGAGGCGGCTGTGGGGCTTCCTGGGGCGGCCTCGGTCGCCGGGCGGTCCCCGTCCCCGGTCTTCTCGTCGGGGGCGAGCGTGGCGGTGCCCCCGGAGCCGGACGTCGAGGGCGCGGGGGACGGTGCGGACGGGGCCTTCACGGAGGCGACCGGCGTGCCCTTGGCGGGCGTCCCCTTGGCCGGGGCGCCCTTCGCCGAAGTGCCCATCGAGGAGGTGCCCTTGGCGGGTGTCCCCTTGGCCGACGTGCCCTTGGCAGGAGTGCCCGTCCCGACGGGCGCGGTCGCGGAGGCCGCCTTGGCGCCGTTCGTCGAAGCGGACGCCTTGGGGCTTCGGCCGTCCTTGACGGTCTGCTTGGCGGCCCTCTTGGCCGGGGCCTTGGCCGCCGACGTCGTCGCCGACGCCGTCGCGGGCTTGGCCGCGGTCGGTGCGGCGGCGTTGGCGGAGGAGGTGCCCGAGGAGGTGCCCGAGGGCGCGGGGGAGGTCGTGGTGGAGGCTCGGGCGGCGGTGGGGGTCTCCTCCGGTGACGGGGGCACCGCGGGCAGCACGGCGGTCGTCAGTTTCGTCGTCGCCGTGGGCGAGGACGCGGGGGCCGTCACGGGCACGGGCGCGGTCAGTTCGGCGGTCGCGGCCACCGCGGTGTCGACCACCACGGTCTCGCTGGTCGCGCTGTCGCCGTCGACCGCGGCCGACATCGAGGTTTCGGCGGTGGTCTGCGTGCCGTCCGACCCGTCCTGGGATCGTGTGCCGGAGTCGGCGCTGCTGCTGGTCTGGTCGTCCGTCGTCGTCCCGTCGGATGTGGCGCCGTCCTGCTGGGCGGCGAGCGGGGGCTCGCCACCCTCATTGGCCACTCCGACGGCGGCCGTGCTCCGATCCGCCACCGTCGTTCCTGCCTCCCCATCCATTGCGCGATCCCACATCGAGCCGATGACAATTGTGCCCACAGTCCGGCTCTATGCACGACACACAGCGAACCGTGATGGTTGCCCGCCGCTTCGCGACGGGTTCGTTCAGCGCCCGAGCCGTCCTCGCACCATGCCGATCATGGCGGTCATCTCCTCGATCCTCATCCGCTTGGCCGCGAAGAGGAAGATTCCGAGCAGCAGGCCGCCGCCCACCACGAGTGCGGCGAGCGAGCCCACGGCGCCGCTGCCCAGCGCCCCGAGCACGGCGTAGACGGCCAGCCCCGCGATCAGCGCGGCGGGTACGCAGGCGCCGGTCAGACGGGCGTAGGTGCGTACCACCCGCTTGCCGTCCAGGTCGCCGTCGAGCCGAGAGCGCAGCCGCTTGGCGGCCACCCCGACGCCCACGGCGTACGCGAGGCCGTACGCGGCGGCCATGCCGACCACGGCCCAGCGGGCGGGCAGCACCACGAAGCAGATGGCCGCCGCCGCCGCGTTGACCGCGGCCACGATGACCGTGTTGTAGAAGGGCGTGCGCGTGTCCTCGAAGGCGTAGAACCCGCGGAGGATCACGTACTGCACGGAGAAGGGGATCAGTCCGGCGCCGAAGGCCATCAGGATGAATCCGATGTTGCGCGCGGAACCGGTGCCGGTGCTCGCGTAGAGCAGGCTGCACATCGGGACGCCCAGGGCCAGGAAGGCGAAGGCGGCGGGCACGATGGCCACCGCCGAGGTGCGCAGACCGTAGGAGATGTCGTCGCGCACCGCGGAGACGTCGTTGTCCGCCGCGGCCCGCGAGATCCGCGGCAGCACCGCGGCCATCACCGAGACGGTGATGATCGCCTGGGGCATCTGCCAGATCAGCAGCGCGTTGTTGTACGCCGTGATGCCGGTGCCCTGGTTGCCGCTCTTGTCGGCGTTGGCGCCCGCCCAGGTGGCGAGCTGGGTGACGACGATCAGGCCCGCCTGGTTCGCCAGCACGAAGAAGAACGTCCACTTGGCGAGCTTGGCGGCCTTGCCGAGGCCGTGGCCGCGCCAGTCGAAGCGCGGCCGGAACTTGAAGCCCGCGTCCCGCAGGTACGGCAGCATCGCCAGCGACTGCACGGTCAGACCGAGCAGCGTGCCGATGCCGAGCAGCCGCGCGCCCTCGGGAGTGATGGTCGTCGCGTCCATCCGGGTGGTGCTGTAGGCGCCGTACACCCAGATGAACATGCCGAAGCTGAAGATCACCACGATGTTGTTGAGGACCGGCGTCCACATCATCGCGCCGAATTTGCCGCGCGCGTTGAGCACCTGGCCCATCACCACGTGCACGCCCATGAAGAAGATGGTCGGCAGGCAGTAGCGGGCGAAGGTGATGGCGATGTCGTACGTGTCGGGGTTGTCGGCGATCTTCGCGGACATCAGCCGGATCAGCAGCGGGGCCGCGATCACGGTGACGGCCACGATGCCGCCGAGCACCACCATCACGACCGTCAGCAGCCGGTTCGCGTACGCCGTACCGCCGTCGTCGTCGTCCTTCATCGCGCGGACGAGCTGCGGGACGAAGACGGAGTTCAGACCGCCGCCGATGGTGAGGATGTAGATCATCGTCGGCAGCGTGTTGGCGACGGCGTACGAGTCGCCGAGGGTCGCCACGCCGATCGCGGCGGCGATCACCAGGGTGCGGACGAAGCCGGTGAGGCGGGACACCAGGGTGCCCGCCGCCATCAGCGCGCTGGACTTGAGGATGTTGCCCGCGCGCGTGTTGGAGGTGGCCTCCGCCGCGCGCGGCGGCCTGGCGGCCATCGGCGGCGCGGCCGGGATGATCGGGATCTGCCCGGTGGCGTCCAGCGCGGACACCGGCTCGCCGATGTACGAGGGCGTGTACGCGTACTGCACGGGCTGTTGTTGCTGGTTCGGGTACGGCAGATTCGCGTAGCCGTACCGCGGGTCGGCGTACCGCTGGTCCTGGTAGGCGGCCTGCCCGTACGCCGGATTCTCGTACGCGGGCTCGGCGTACCCCGTCTCGGCGTTGTCCGCGGGCGCGGGCGCCTGCCCGTACGCCGCCGGGTAGCCGGGCGGCTGCTGCTGGTGCTGCGGCGGATAGCCGTAGCCCTGCTGCGGCTGCTGCTGCGGGTACGCGTACCCCTGCTGGGGGTGCTGCGGCTGCTGGTACGGCTGCTGCTGTTGCCTGGGGTCCTGCGGCGGCGCGTACCCCTGCTGCGGCTGCGGGGCCTGCTGCTGGGGGTGCTGGGCCTGGGGTGCCTGCGGGGCCTGTGGCTGTTGCGGAGGCGCGCCGCCGCCGCGCTGGTCGCGGAAGAGGTGATCGAACGCGTCGTACCCCGGGTCCTGCTGGCCCTGATCGCCCTGCTGCCCCTGGGGCGACCCGCCGACCAGGTCGTCCACGCCGACGTACTGGGTCGCGGAGTTGTCGCCGTACGGCATCTGGGGGTACGCCGAAGGCTGCTGCTGCGGATACTCCTGCCCGTACGGCGGCGGCGGGTGCGCGGCGCGGTCGTACAGCGCCTCGCCCACCGGGTCCTGCGCGGTGGGGTCCTGCTGCTGGTACGGGTCGTAGGCGTAGGTGTTCTGCAGATACGGGTCAGGGGGTGAGGGACGCTGCTCGGGCGATGGAGGCATCTGGCCCGCAGAGTCGCGATCACCGTCATACGGCGCGTTCATCAGTGCCCCACCTTATTGTCCGCCGGCTATCCCTCCACCTTCTCACCCGTCGGGGACAGCTCAACGCTTTCCCGACCGGTGTCCTCGGTGTCAGTGCCAGGGTCACCCGGCTGCCCCGGATCACCGTCCTCCTGCCCGCCGCCGTTGTCCCCGTCCTCACCGTCCCCGCCGTCTCCGCCGCTGTCCGCGGCTGCCTGCCGCTTCCGCTGACGGTAGATGCGAACGCCCGCGAGCACCAGAAGGAGCAGACCGGCGGCGATGATCAGCATCACCAGATCGGTGACCTTGGTGATCTTGACGTCGAACTCGACGGCGTTGCTGTTGCGGTAGAGCACGCCCTGCGCGGTGAAGAGCGCCGCGGTGACCCTGACCTTGCCATTCGCGCTCGCCGACGTCTGGAACTTCAGGGTACGGGTGTGGCCGCCGTCGATCGCGATCGGCTGCTGCGGGTCCTTGATCTCCAGCCGGATGTCGGTGTTCGACGTGAGACGCAGCACAAGGTTGGTGATCGGCTGGTTCAGCTCGTTCTTCACCGTCACCGGAATGGTCCCGCTGCGGCCGGAGAGGGTGAGGGTGGTCTTGGGCAGGATGCGGACCGCGTTGATCAGGTCCTGGAGGTAGCCGCCGATCGAACTGCGGAACTCGGTCGCGTCGGCGGGGTCGCCGCGCCAGCCGGCCGACATGGCGCGCAGCACCGAGTTGCCGAAGGGCACCGTCACCTTGTCCTTGCGGGTGAGGATGGTGACGAAGTCGTTGAGATGGGTCTGCGTCTCGCTGAGCTGCTGGAAGGCGCCCACGGACAGCTCGTGCCCGCGCAGCGCCTTGGGGTACTTCTTCGCCGACGGCACCTTGCGGTTCGCGTCCGGGTCGGCCTTGGCCTTGGCGGCGGTGTCGAAGCCGACCGTGGCGGCCCACGGGCTCGTGCCGACCGTGCCGATCGCCTCGGCCATCGCCTGTGCCTGCGAGACCGTGGGCATGCGCTGCGGGGCGACCAGGATGGTGCGCTGCCTCTCCGGCGCCTGCATGGTGATCATCAGGGTCTGCGCGACGAAGTCCTGCACGGCGAGATCGGCGGGCTCCGCGCGCAGCATGTCGCCCGCGAACGCGGTGGACAGCGAGGCGTCGGCGACCACCGCGGTCACCCCGTGGCCGATCGGTCGGGCCGCGTTGGGCGTGTAGCTGAGCGCATCGCTCTCGCCGACGCTGTCGCTGCGGGCCACGATCCGCTTCGCGCCGCCGGTACGGGCCACCGAGACGATGGCGGGGTCGACGGCCCCGTCCACCGGCCAGGCCACGTCGGAGGTGGCCTGGACGCCGAGGACGGTGTCGAGGGTGCTCACGCCCAGTTCGGACGCGGTCTTGAGGTGGTTGAGGGTGCCGGGCACGCGCAGGCCGTTGTGCGCGACGGAGGCCAGGTCGGTGTCGGCGAACGGCAGCGCGATCACCTGGTCGCCCGCGACAGCGCTCTTGAGCGAGTTCAGCCACGCCTTGGCGACCGCGCCGCCGGTGCCCTCGGTGGTGTGGGTGACGTCGCCGCCGGGGCCGGCGACCCGGTACGGCTTGGTCATGAAGTCGATCGAGGCGAGCAGGTCGGGGTCGATGATCCAGGTCACCGGCAGCGACTTGGCCAGGTCGACCATCACCTGGAGCCGCCCGCCGGGGGACAGCTCCTTGGCGAGGTCGTCGTCGAGGAAGATCGGGCTCTGCTGGGAGTCGGTGTCGCCGCGGGCGGCCACGTGCGGCCGGTCGGTGAGCGGCCACAGGTAGGTGATCTGCGTGGCCTTCGCGGTGGTGGTGTTGGTGTCGTACCAGGGCAGGAAGGTGCGCTTGATGCCCAGGACGTGCTCGCCGGGCTCCGCGGACGTCTCGCCGTCCAGCGCCACGCCGAGCTGGTAGACGCCCGAGGCGTCGAAGCCCAGGGACTTCACCGGGACCTTGAGGGAGAAGGGCTGGCTCTGCCCGGCCGGGATCTTCGGGAGGTCGACCGTGTGGCCGTCGATCTCCGAGCCGTCCAGGTAGCTGGTGTAACCGGTACGGTCCTGGGCGCTCTTCATCGCGCTGAGGGACGTCAGGGGGCCGTCCGGGGCGACCCTGACGCCCATCCGGGCGCCGGTGATCGTCGTCTTGCCGTTGTTGGTCACCGTGCCGGACACGGTGACGGAGCCGTCCTTGGCGGGGACGCGGGGGTCCACCTTGTTCAGCGCCACCGCGGCGGTGCGCGAGCCGCTGCCGACGGCGGCCTGCGCGCCCGGCGCCTGGAGCGTCTGGACGACCTGGAGCAGCCCGGTGAGCAGCGTGCCCGCGGCGATCAGGGCGACCGCCCGCAGCAGACGCGGCGAGCGCGCCGACGGGGGTCTTCCGGGTGCCTGTGCCGCCTCGCCCACGCGTTCGCCCGTCCCTCGTGTCGGATGTCGACGGGCGGGCGACGGTGGTCGTCGGTCCGCGCCCATCTGATGTGCGTGCTGGCATGTTAACGATCGGCGCTGTGCCAAAGTGCTGCGGAGTCCGGGGAAGAGGCCCGATGCGGCCCAGTCGAGATCTGGCCGGGGTCCGGCCGATGCCCCGCCGGGGTCCGCCGAGGTCCGGAACCGGACGGTATGCCCTCGGGACGCGCGCCATATGCGCCCGCGACGCGGTCCCGCGGGGAAACCCGGCAGCCGTGGGCTCCGCGGACCCGTACCCTTTTACGTTGTGCCGAATGCCAACAATGCCGCTCAGACCCCGCGGGCCCGCCACCAGGTCGCGCCCGTCGCCGAGGAACTCGGCCACCGATTCCGCGACGCCGGATTCCGGCTCGCCCTCGTCGGCGGCTCCGTCCGGGACACCCTGCTGGGCAGGCTCGGCAACGACCTCGACTTCACCACCGACGCCCGCCCCGAGCAGGTGCTGAAGATCCTGCGGTCGTGGGCGGACTCGGTGTGGGAGGTCGGCATCGCCTTCGGCACGGTCGGCGCGATGAAGGACAGCTTCCAGATCGAGGTGACGACGTACCGCTCCGAGGCGTACGACCGGACCTCGCGCAAGCCGGAGGTGTCCTACGGCGACACCATCGAGGACGACCTGGTCCGCCGGGACTTCACGGTGAACGCGATGGCGGTCGCGCTCCCCGAGGGCGACTTCGTCGATCCGTACGGCGGCCTGGACGATCTGGCGGCGCGGCGGCTGCGTACGCCCGGCACCCCGGAGTCGTCGTTCTCCGACGACCCGCTGCGGATGCTGCGGGCCGCCCGCTTCGCCGCGCAGCTCGACTTCGAGGTCGCGCCCGAGGTGGTCGCCGCGATGTCGGCGATGGCCGACCGGATCGGCATCGTCTCCGCCGAGCGGATCAGGGACGAGCTGAACAAGCTGATCCTGTCCGACCACCCGCGCAAGGGGCTGCGGCTGCTGGTCGACACCGGGCTGGCCGATCTGGTGCTGCCCGAGCTGTCCGCGCTGCGCCTGGAGCGCGACGAGCACTTCCGGCACAAGGATGTCTACGAGCACTCGCTGACGGTGCTGGAGCAGGCGATCGACCTGGAGACCGACGGGCCGGACCTCGTCCTGCGGCTGGCCGCGCTGCTCCACGACATCGGCAAGCCGAAGACGCGCCGCTTCGAGACCGACGGCCGGGTCTCCTTCCACCACCACGAGATGGTGGGCGCGAAGCTGACCAAGGCCCGGCTGACCCAGCTCAAGTACCCCAACGATCTGGTGAAGGACGTCTCCCGGCTGGTCGAGCTGCACCTGCGCTTCCACGGATATGGCAGCGGCGAGTGGACCGACTCGGCCGTACGCCGCTACGTCCGCGACGCGGGCCCGCAGCTCTCCCGGCTGCACAAGCTGACCCGTTCGGACTGCACGACCCGCAACAAGCGCAAGGCAGCCGCCCTGTCCCGCACCTACGACGCCCTGGAAGCGCGCATCGCCGAACTCCAGGAGCGCGAGGAGCTGGACGCGATCCGGCCCGACCTCGACGGCAACCAGATCATGTCGATCCTGGGCGTCCCCCCCGGCCCCCTGGTCGGCAAGGCGTACCAGCACATGCTGGAACTCCGGCTGGAGAACGGCCCGATGACCGAGGACGAGGCGATCGCCGCGCTCAAGACGTGGTGGTCCGAGCAGCAGTGAGAACGGCGGCGTGAAACGACGGAGGGGCGATGTTCCACGTGGAACATCGCCCCTCCGTCGTCTCGCCGAACACGATGTTCCACGTGGAACATCGGCGTCAGCTCAAAGGCATCGGCATGGCGCCATCAGCTCAAGGACGTCAGCTCAAGGACGTCAGCCCACGCGCGTCAGGCAGAGCGCGTAGTCGCCGCCGCGCCCCGAGTGGTCGTACTCGGCGTCGCCGTTGGAGCAGGCGTCTCTGTAGTGCTTGCCGCCGTGCCGCTCCACGACGCGGTACGCGGCCGAGCCCGACGTGCAGTCGACGACCTTCAGGGTCGGGTCGGAGTCGGAGCCGCTCTTGCTGACGCAGTCACCGGCGGACGCCGAATTCGCGTCGTTGCCGCCCATCGCGACTCCCGCGACGATGAGGGCGAGCACCAGCAGCGGCGCCAGCATGACGTACGCGCCGCCGCGCAGGAAGATCGGCTTGCCCGGGTTCATGGGCGGTCCGAAGCCGCCGCTGGGCGCGGGCAGCTTGTTGAACTTGCCGCGCGGCCCGAGGTTGATCAGCACCGTGATCGGCGTGATGACGAACGAGGCGATGCTCCACCAGCCCTGCCACAGCGTCTTGGTGGTCATCTCCCGGTGCGTGGCTATCCCGCAGGTGCGGCAGTAGTTCGCCCGTCGCTTCAGGAAGCGCATGATGATCAGGAAGCCCTGGTGGCCGCGGACGGTGGCCTGCACGGCCGGGAAGCCCCCGCAGAAGGTGCACGCCGGGCCGCCGTCCGGCGCCGTCTGCGGCCCGGTCTGCGGGTAGCCGAACGGCTGCTGCCCCTGGCCCTGCGGCGGCCCGTACGGGTTCTGGCCCGGCTGGCCCTGCCCGTACGGATTCTGCCCGTACGGATTCTGCCCGTACGGATTCTGCCCGTACGGATTCTGGCCGTAGGGGTTCTGGCCGTACGGGTTCTGTCCCTGCTGCGGAGGCGCGGGCGGAGGCGGTGCTGTCTGCTGTGCGTACGGCTGGCCGTAGGGATTGCGGCCAGGAGGTGGCGGAGTAGCCACGGTTTCCCCCATGTGTGGTGTGCGTCCCGGCGCGACGCCGGGGTCAGGAGCGGAGTCGGGTCATCGTGGCGGCCACCCCGGCGTAGAGCAGGGCGAGGACGGTGATCAGCGCTGGGGAACGGCCGTCGGGCGGCAGCATCAGGGCGGAGACCGCCGCGGCGCCTACGAAGGCGACGTTGAAGGCGACATCGTAGAGGGAGAAGACGCGCCCGCGGTAGGAGTCCTGGACGTCGGTCTGCACCACGGTGTCGGTGGCGATCTTCGCGCCCTGCATGGTGAAGCCCAGCACGAAGGCCGCGACCATCATCGGCCCGACGGCGAACGGGAGCGCCAGCGGGAGCAGCAGCACGGCGGACGCGGCGGCGCACACGGTGATCCAGCCGCCGGTGCCGAAGCGGCCGGTGGCCCACGGGGTGAAGACCGCCGCGGTGAAGAATCCGGCCGCGGACAGGCCGACCGCCAGGCCGAGCAGGGCGAGACCGGCGTCGGTGTCCGAGGGGTCGGACCAGGTGTAGCGGCTGAGCATCAGCAAGGTGACGGTCAGGGCGCCGTAACAGAAGCGCATCGCCGTCACCGCGCCCATCGCCCGCCGCGCCGCGGGCCGTTGGCGCAGATGCCGCCACCCGTCGGCCAGGCCCTGCGCGGTGCCCGCGAGCGCCGTGCGCAGCCGCTGCCGCACCTCGGAGGGATCGGGCCCGAGCCGGTCGCGGCCCAGCGTCAGCGCGGACAGCCCCGCCACCAGATAGACGCCCGCGCCGAGCAGCACGGTCGCCGCGTTGGCCTCGGCGCCCTCGGGCAGGAAAAGGTGCACGACGAAGGCGACGCCGCCGCCCGCGGTCGCCGCGAGCGTCCCGGCCGTCGGGGACAGGGAGTTGGCGATCACCAGGCGTTCGGCGTCCACGACCCGCGGCAGCGCGGCGGACAGCCCCGCGAGCACGAAGCGGTTGACGGCGGTGACCGACAGGGCGGAGAGATAGAACAGCCAGTCCGGCACGTGCAGCAGGATCAGCGCGGCCGTCCCGCAGGACAGCACCGCCCGCAGCAGATTGCAGGAGAGCAGCACCTGCCTGCGCCGCCAGCGGTCGAGCAGCACGCCGGTGAACGGGCCGAGCAGCGAGTACGGCAGCAGCAGTACGGCCATGGCGGAGGCGATGGCGCCGGGCGAGGTCTGTTTCTCGGGCGAGAAGACGACATAGGCGGCCAGCGCGACCTGGAAGACGCCGTCGGAGAATTGGGACAGCAGGCGCACCGCGAGCAGCCGCCGGAAGCCCGACAGCCGCAGCAGCACGCGAAGATCGCGCACAACAGCCATGGTCACAGCCTCACATGACGCGGAAGGCCCCGGGCACGCGACCCGGGGCCTTTCCTTGGTACTGCGGTGGTGCCGTCCTGCGGCGGTGCGGTCCCGCGGTGACGCTGTGGCGCCGTGCCGCCGGACGCGGCGTTGTCCGGCTCAGCCGGTCAGCGCTCGACCTCGCCGCGGATGAACTTCTCCACGTTGTCGCGGGCCTCGTCGTCGAAGTACTGCACCGGCGGGGACTTCATGAAGTACGAGGACGCCGACAGGATCGGGCCGCCGATACCGCGGTCCTTGGCGATCTTCGCCGCGCGCAGCGCGTCGATGATGACACCGGCGGAGTTCGGGGAGTCCCAGACCTCCAGCTTGTACTCCAGGTTCAGCGGGACGTCGCCGAAGGCGCGGCCCTCGAGGCGGACGTACGCCCACTTGCGGTCGTCCAGCCACTGCACGTAGTCCGACGGGCCGATGTGGACGTTCTTGGCGCCCAGCTCACGGTCCACGATCTGCGAGGTGACGGCCTGCGTCTTGGAGATCTTCTTGGACTCCAGGCGCTCGCGCTCGAGCATGTTCTTGAAGTCCATGTTGCCGCCCACGTTGAGCTGCATGGTGCGCTCCAGCAGGACACCGCGGTCCTCGAAGAGCTTCGCCATCACGCGGTGCGTGATGGTGGCGCCCACCTGGGACTTGATGTCGTCACCGACGATCGGCACACCGGCCTCGGTGAACTTGTCCGCCCACTCCTTGGTGCCGGCGATGAAGACCGGGAGGGCGTTGACGAAGGCGACCTTCGCGTCGATGGCGCACTGCGCGTAGTACTTGGCGGCGACCTCGGAGCCGACGGGCAGGTAGCAGACGAGGACGTCGACCTGGCGGTCCTTGAGGATCTGGACGATGTCGACCGGGGTCTCGGTGGACTCCTCGATCGTCTCCCGGTAGTACTTGCCGAGACCGTCGTTGGTGTGGCCGCGCTGGACGGTCACACCGCTCTGCGGGACGTCGCAGATCTTGATCGTGTTGTTCTCGCTGGCCCCGATGGCGTCCGCGAGGTCGAGGCCGACCTTCTTCGCGTCGACATCGAAGGCGGCCACGAACTCGACGTCACGTACGTGGTAGTCGCCGAACTGCACGTGCATGAGACCAGGCACCTTGCTGTCCGGGTCGGCGTCCTTGTAGTACTCGACACCCTGCACCAGCGACGCGGCGCAGTTGCCTACGCCAACGATGGCTACGCGAACCGAACCCATACCGGTTGCTCCCTGTGTAATCGTCACGCGGTTCCCCGGTTTTCGGGTCGGCCGCCGTTCTCTTGGTTGTTGTCGTGTGTGTCCTGCTCGGAGTCCGGGCGCGTGGTGCTGCGTCCGGCCCGCTCGGTCTCGATCAGCTCATTGAGCCAGCGGACCTCGCGCTCCACCGATTCCATGCCGTGCCGCTGAAGCTCGAGCGTGTAGTCGTCGAGCCGTTCGCGGGTGCGCACGAGTGAGGCGCGCATCTTCTCCAGCCGTTCCTCGAGGCGGCTGCGCCGCCCCTCGAGGACCCGCATCCTGACGTCCTTCGACGTCTGCCCGAAGAAGGCGAAGCGAGCGGCGAAGTGCTCGTCCTCCCAGGCGTCCGGGCCGGAGTGGGCGAGCAGCTCCTCGAAGTGCTCCTTGCCCGCGGCCGTCAGCCGGTAGACGATCTTCGCCCGGCGGCCGGCGAGGGGTGTCGCGGGCGGATCGCTGTCCACCACCGACTCCTCGATCAGCCACCCCTGAGTGACCAGCGTCTTCAGGCAGGGATAAAGACTGCCGTAGCTGAAGGCGCGGAACACCCCGAGCGAGGTGTTGAGCCGCTTGCGCAGCTCGTAGCCGTGCATAGGGGACTCGCGCAGCAGACCGAGAACCGCGAATTCGAGGATTCCGGAGCGCTTGCTCAATCCCTCGTCCCCTCGTTCCGGCCGGTCGCCGCTGTCCCGTACTGTGTGCCGACCCGATGCCTCCGCACGATGCATCGGAGCGATGTGTCGGTGCGATGTATCGAGTCGATACATCGGGACGATAGAACGGTTCGACACATCATGCAAGGCGGTCCGCGGTGACCGCCGTCACAGCGGGTGTCACAACATGAAACCTGTGAGGCGTCAACCGTCCGTTATGTGATGAACGCTCGCATCGTGCGTCTTTTGACCGTGCGTACTCTGTTCGCCATGCAGAGCACCGGGAACCCTGGGACGTCGGCGTGCGTCTTGGTCCTGGGTGCAGTGCGGCCTGACACAGCCGCACTCAGGGGGACAGACCGGAATGTCATCGATGCCTGCAGGCGATCCCGCCTGTCGAGGAGTAGCTGTTCATGAGCGAGCACCGTCGCAAGCCGCCGCAGTCGCCCTCCGGCGGCCGTGCTGCCGCCAGGCGCGGGGGACAGCAGCCGACGCCCCCTGCGTCAGGCGGCCGACGCGCGGCCGGCGGCCCCCCCGCCGGTTCCCCTAGCGGTATGCCCAGTGGCGGTACGCCGCCCGGCGGTACCCCGGGCGCCGTACCCGGCCGTCCCCCCGGCCCTCCCGGCGGCGTGCCCAGCGGTTCCCCTTCCGGCACCGGCGGCCCCGGTGTCCCCTATGAAGGACGCGCCGCGGCCCGCCGCGCCGCCCAGGGACGCGGCGGTGGCGGCAACGGCAACGGCAGCGGTCGCCGCAGAGGCACCGGCGGCCCCGGTGAACCCGGCGGCCCCGCGGGCCGGGGAGGCCGCAGGCCCGCCAAGAAGCGCTTCATCGACTACCCGCGCTTCGGCAAGCAGGGCTGGCGGCACTGGGTGCCCTCCTGGCGCCAGGTCACCGCGCTGTGCATCGGCTTCGTCGGCACCCTGGTCGGCATCGCGGGCATCGCGTACGCCATGGTCGACATCCCCGACGAGAACAAGGCGGCCGTCGCCCAGAACAACGTCTACTACTGGGCCGACGGCACCCGCATGGTCGCCACCGGCGGTGACTTCAACCGGCAGAACATCACGTACGACCAGATCCCCAAGGCCATGCGCTACGCGGTGATCTCGGCCGAGAACAAGACCTTCGAGACCGACTCCGGTGTCGACCCGATGGGCATCACCCGCGCGCTGTTCAACATGGCCAAGGGCGGCGAGACGCAGGGCGGCTCGACCATCACCCAGCAGTACGTGAAGAACTCGATGCTCGACCAGTCGCAGACGGTCAGCCGGAAGTTCAAAGAGCTGTTCATCTCCATAAAGGTCGGCGCGAAGGTCGGCAAGAACGACATCATCACCGGCTACCTGAACACCTCGTACTTCGGCCGCGGCGCCTACGGTCTCCAGGCCGCCGCGCAGACGTACTACGGCGTGGACGCGGTCAAGCTCGACCCCAGCCAGTGCGCCTTCCTGGCGGCGTTGCTCAAGGGCCCGACGTACTACGACCCGATAGGCGCCACCAACATCGACACGTCGGCCACCGCCGAGGCCAACACCAAGCGCTCCACGCAGCGCTGGGCCTGGATCCTCGACCAGGAGGTCAAGTACGGCCACATGACGGCGACCGAGCGCGCCAAGTACACCAAGTACCCGATGCCCCAGGGGCTGAAGGTGCAGGCGGGCATGAGCGGTCAGATCAGCTACCTGGTCGACACGGTGAACAACTACGTCACCACGCACTCCTCGCCGAAGATCACCCAGAAGGACCTTGACCTGGGCGGATACCAGATCTACACGACCTTCGACAAGGCCAAGGTCAACGCCCTGAAGAAGTCCGTCGAGGCGGTCCGCAAGGCGAACATCAAGCCCGGCGGCTCGCACAAGTACCTGGGCGACGACCCCGACTACAAGGGCACGGACGCGGACAGCAACGTGCAGTTCGGCGCCGCCTCCGTGGTGCCGGGCGACGGCAAGATCGTGGCCATCTACGGCGGCGAGGGCTACGAGCACAACGAGTTCAACAACAACGCCAACACCGCCGGTGTGCCGGTCGGCTCGACCTTCAAGCCGTTCGTGCTCTCCGCGGCCATGATGTACGGCACCAACCACAGCGACGGCAAGCCCATCACGCCGGACAGCAAGTACAACGCCAACGACCTGCTGGTGATCAAGGACCACGACGGCAATGTGGTCCTCGACAAGGAGAACAAGCCGTTCCGGCAGAAGAACGAGGACTCGATCAAGCACGGCTACGTCACGCTGACCAAGGCCATGCAGAACTCGATCAACACCCCGTTCGTCCAGCTCGGCGAGGACGTCGGCCTGCCCAAGGTCAAGGCGACGGCGGAGAGCGTGGGCCTGCTCGACGAGAGCATGGCCACCATGGTGCCGTCGTTCTCGATCGGTACGTCCACGCCCAGCGCGATCCGGATGGCCGACGCGTACGCCACCTTCGCCAAATCCGGCGTGCAGGTGGACCCGTACTCGGTCACCAAGGTGATCCACAACGGTGACCAGATCGACGGCTTCTCGCGGCCCAAGCCCAAGCAGGCGCTGCCGGACAACATCGCCAACAACGTCACCAAGGTTCTCCAGAACGTGGTCGAGAACGGCACCGGCACCAAGGCCAAGGCCCTGGGCCGTACCGCGGCGGGCAAGACCGGTACCACCGACAGCCCCGGCGGCACCCGGTCCGCGTGGTTCGTCGGCTACACCCAGCAGCTCTCCACGTCCGTGGTGATGTTCCGCCAGGACACCAAGGCCAAGAAGCTGCTGCCGATGTCCGGCACCGGCGGCAACTCCTCCATCCACGGTGGTGACCTGCCGGCCACCATCTGGACCGACTACATGAAGGCCGCCCTCGGCAACTCCGAGGACCCCGGCTTCCCGGACGCCAGCAAGATCGGCGAACCGCAGAACGAGCCCGGCGCCCCGTCGCCGACGCCGTCCATGACGACGCCGCCGCCGAGCCCGACCGACACCGCGACCACCCCGCCGCCCACCACGACGACGCCGCCGACCACCCCGCCGACGACGCCGCCCACCACGCCGCCCACCACGCCGAGCGGCCCGTGCCTGCCGTGGGACCAGACCTGCAACACGCCGACGCCGAGCGACACCCCGACCACGTCGGGCAGCACCGGAGGACCGGGCGGCGGCGGAGGCAACAGCGGCGGAACATCCACCCGCAAACCCGGCGACGGAGGATGACGGACGGCGGCTGACGGGGGACGGCGACCGTCGCTGACAGCAGACAGCGACGGTTGGTGTCCCCGGGGACTCTCGCTCACACAGACCGGTACGGCAGGATGTTCGCCATGACGAGCGTGCGCGACCGCGAAGAGGCCGACCGGCGAGAGCTCCCCGTGCGACCCTCCGACGAGGACCCGGTCGCCGCGGCCGGCAGTGAGTTCCTGGGCGGGCCCACCGGGCGGTGGGCCCGCTCCGGCGGTTACCGCTGGTGGAACCCGGTCCGCGTGATGGTGCTCGTCGTCATCGGGATGTTCGCCCTCGGCATGGCGCAGAAAGCGTCCTGCTACTCCGGCGGCTGGTTCCAGGGCGGGTCCCCGCAGTACATCCACGCCTGCTACTCCGACATCCCGCACCTGTACTCGCAGCGCGGCTTCGCCACCGACCTGGTCCCGTACTTCGACCGCATCCCGGACTCGGTCTCCGGCAGCGGCTTCCACTACCTCGAGTACCCGGTGCTCACCGGCCTGTTCATGGAGGTCGCCTCCTGGCTGACCCCGCACGGCGGCGACCTCCAGCACCGCGCGCAGATCTACTGGATCGTGAACTCCGCGATGCTGATGATCTGCGCGGTCGTCCTCGTCACGTGCGTGGCGCGCACCCAGCGGCGGCGCCCCTGGGACGGCCTGCTCATCGCCCTGTCCCCCGCGCTCGCGCTCACCGCGACCATCAACTGGGACCTGTTCGCCGTCGCCCTGACCGCCGTCGGCATGCTGCTGTGGGCCCGCAGCCGACCGCTGGCCGCGGGCATCCTGATCGGCCTGGCCACCGCGGCCAAGCTCTACCCCGTCCTGCTGCTGCTCGCGCTGTTCCTGCTGTGCCTGCGCGCCGGGCGGCTACGGGCCTTCGGCACGGCGCTCGGCGGCGCCGTCCTGTCCTGGCTGGTGGTCAACGGCCCGGTGATCCTGCTCGCCCGGCACGGCTGGTCGGAGTTCTACAGCTTCAGCCGCACCCGCGGCGTCGACTACGGCTCGCTGTGGCTGATCGTCATGCAGCGCACCGGCAACCCGCTGACCGGCGTGAGCGCGTACGTGGCCGCCCTGATGCTGCTGCTGTGCGCCGGGATCGCCGCCCTCGCGCTGTACGCCCCGCGCCGCCCGCGCTTCGCACAGCTCGCCTTCCTGCTGGTGGCCGCGCTGGTGATCAGCAACAAGGTCTACTCGCCGCAGTACGTGCTGTGGCTGCTCCCGCTCGCCGTGCTCGCCCGCCCGCGCTGGCGCGACCTGCTGATCTGGCAGGGCGCCGAGGTGCTGTACTTCATCGGCATCTGGATGCAGCTCGCGTACGTCACCGGCGGCACCAAGCACCACGGTCTGTCCGCCGACGGCTACCACCTCGCCATCGCCGTGCACCTGCTCGGCACGCTCTACCTGTGCGGCATGGTCATCCGCGACATCCTCCTGCCGCAGCACGACGTACTGCGGCAGGACGGCGACGACGACCCCTCGGGCGGAATCCTGGACGGCGCGGAGGACGTGTTCGTGCTCGGCGCCGTCCACCACGAGCCGCGGCACGCGGCGCCCTTCGCCGGACAGCGGGTCGAGTGGGGCACCACGATGCCGACGGACTCCGCGCCCACGACGCCTTCGCCCGCGACGACTTCGCCCGCGGTGGACGAGAAGGACTAGACGGCTGGAGAAGAAGCCGAGGAGGGAGCGACAGGCGTCCTACGACGGGTGGCGGTCCACGACCCGGTCGAACTGGGTCGTGGTGTGCCGCAGGTGCGCCACCAGCTCGTCGCCCACCGCGGGCGGCGCCACGTCACCCGGCAGGAACAGGATCGACACCTGCATGTGCGGCGGCTCCGCGAACCAGCGCTGCTTGCCCGCCCACACGAACGGCGACAGATTGCGGTTGACGGTCGCCAGGCCCGCCCGCGCGACCCCCTTGGCCCGCGGCATCAGACCGTGCAGCGCCTTCGGCGCCTCCAGGCCCACACCGTGCGAGGTGCCGCCCGCCACGACCACCAGATGGCCGTCGGCGGCCGACTTCTCCTGCCGGTAGCCGTACCGGTCGCCCTTGACGATCCGCGTGACGTCGAGCACCGCGCCGCGGTACTCCGTCGCGTCGTGGTCGCCGAGCCACATCAGCGTGCCGATCCGCGCCCGGAACCTGGTCTGCGGGAACTGCTGCCTGAGCTGCGCCAGTTCGGTCGCCTTGAGGTGGCTGACGAACATCGTGTGCAGCGGCAGCCGGGCCGCCCGCAGCCGCTCCATCCAGGCGAAGACCTCCTCGACCGCGTCCGTACCGTCGGTGCGGTCCAGCGGCAGGTGGATCGCGAAACCCTCCAGGCGTACGTCGTCTATCGCCGTGTGCAGCTTGACCAGGTCGTCCTCGGCCACGCCGTGCCGGCGCATGCTGCTCATCACCTCGATGACCACCCGCGCGCCGACCAGACCGCGCACACCCTCCACCGAGGACACCGAGCGGATCGCCCGGTCCGGCAGCGGCACCGGCTCCTCGCCCAGCCGGTACGGG
This sequence comes from Streptomyces sp. NPDC025721, assembly GCF_055558595.1. Lineage (NCBI taxonomy): Bacteria > Bacillati > Actinomycetota > Actinomycetes > Kitasatosporales > Streptomycetaceae > Streptomyces > Streptomyces sp. NPDC025721. The sequence goes on from NZ_JBVHMF010000011.1 coordinate 74,132, forward strand.
GTCAGCACCAGCAGGTCGCCGCTGAAGTAGTCCTTGATCCGGGCGGCCTCGTACGTCGTGCCGACGGCGAGCATGTCGGCGCGCAGCCGGGTCGCCTCGTCGGCGAGGCGCTCATGGCCGAAGCCGTACCCGTTCCCCTTGCATACCGGCACGATGCCGGGGAACTGGTCCACCACGGACTGGTGGTGTGCACGCCAGCGTGCGGTGTCGACGTACAGGGTGAGGGCCATGGCCTGGTCGGGACCTTTCCTTGAGCGAGCCTTCGGCGGGCCGCGCGCGGGCCTTGTCGTGGCCCATGCGCGGGCCCGGGGTCAGCGACGCGACATGTAGATGTCGAGCGCCTTGTGGAGCAGCTTGTTGAGCGGGAAATCCCACTCGCCCAAGTATTCGGCAGCCTGCCCGCCCGTGCCCACCTTGAACTGAATCAGACCGAACAAATGGTCGTTCTCGTCCAGGGAATCGCTGATTCCGCGCAGATCGTAGACGCTGGCGCCCATCGCGTACGCGTCCCGCAGCATCCGCCACTGCATCGCGTTGGACGGCCGCACCTCACGCTTGTGGTTCGCCGAGGCGCCGTAGGAGTACCAGACGTGCCGGCCGACGGTCAGCATCGTCGCCGCGGCGACCGCCTCGCCCTCGTGCACCGCCAGGTAGAGCCGCATCCGGTTGGGGTCCTCGGCGTTCAGCGAGGTCCACATCCGCTGGAAGTACGACAGCGGGCGCGGCCTGAAGTGGTCGCGCTCGGCCGTCACCTCGTAGAGCTTCTGCCAGGTCGGCAGGTCGTCGTAGCCGGCCTGGACCACCTCGACACCGGCCTTCTCGGCCTTCTTGATGTTGCGCCGCCAGAGCTGGTTGAAGCCCTTGAGGATGTCGTCCAGCGAACGGTTCTCCAGCGGGACCTGGTACACGTACCGCGGCTGTACGTCGCCGAAGCCCGCGCCGCCGTCCTCGCCCTGCTGCCAGCCCATCCGGCGCAGCTTGTCCGCGACCTCGAAGGCGCGCGGTTCGATGAAGTCGGCCTCCACGTCGCGCAGCCGCTTGACGTCCTGGTCGGCGATGCCGGTCTTGATGGTGTTCGCCTCCCACCGGCGGATGATCACCGGCGGGCCCATCTTCACGGTGAAGGCGCCCTGCTGCTTGAGGTGGGCGAGCATCGGCTTCAGCCACTCGTCCAGGTTGGGCGCGTACCAGTTGATGACCGGGCCCTCGGGCAGATACGCCAGGTACCGCTTGACCTTCGGGATCTGCCGGTAGAGCACCAGACCGGCGCCGACGATCTGGCCGGTCCTGTCGTCGATCCAGCCGAGATTCTCCGACCGCCACTCCGACTTCACATCAGCCCATGCCGGGACCTGGCAGTGGCTTGCCGAGGGCAGGCTCTGGATGTACGCCAGATGCTGCTCGCGGCTGATGGTCCTCAGGGTCAGGCTCATGCGGGGCGCTCCCCAAACTCACGACGAACTCACGACTGCGGGCTGGAATGCTCACTACTTGCTTGTGGTGGGTTTCCGGTGCTGTTTTCTGGCCCGAAGCCTACTGCGCGGGGGAAGCGCCCTCGCTACTGCTCGCCGGTGCTGTCGGCGACTGCCGGCCGCCGCTACCAGAGCCCGCCGAACAGCCCGCCGTGCGCGACACCGATGTAGAAGCCGACCGCCGCCATGCCGAGGCCGATGACGAGAGCGAACCGCTCCGCCGTGGTCGCCGAGATGAACTGGCCGTAGCCGCCGGTGAGGATGCCGACCAGACCGGTCCAGGAACTGAGCAGATGCAGGCTGTTGAAGGCCGAGGAGATGATCGCGATCGCGCCGAGGACGACGGTCACCGCGACCAGCGTGTTCTCCAGCGGGTGCGGCCGGCCGTCGGTGTTGAAGGTGAGGTGGTGGGTCCGTTCCGCGTGCTGTGCCATGGGGCACCTCCGTGACGGAGTAGATGTGTCCAGATTGGGGGCAAAAGGGGGCGGATTTCAACCCGGGGGACCTGTGCGGGTAGTCTGTACGGTCTGCACCGGTGTCTGTGCGTGGGCCGGGCCTCGCCCGACTCGGCGGAACGCTCCTCGGACCGATCCGCCGCTCGACTGTCTGTCACTCGACTGTCAGTGCCCCGCGCTACCGTTGCGACGCAGATACAAACCCTCCTGCCACGGAAACGCCGTGGCCGCCTGAGTCCAAAGGAGGTGGGTTCCCCTATGCGTCACTACGAGCTCATGCTCATTCTCGACCCCGATCTTGAGGAGCGCGCTGTCTCCCCGCTGATCGAGTCCTTCCTCGCCGTCGTCCGCAATGGTGGCGGCAGCGTGGAGAAGGTCGACACCTGGGGCCGTCGTCGCCTCTCCTACGAGATCAACAAGAAGCCCGAGGGCATCTACTCGGTCGTCGACCTCAAGGCCACGCCTGAGGTCGTCAAGGAGCTCGACCGTCAGCTCAACCTGAACGAGTCGGTTCTGCGGACCAAGGTCCTCCGCCCCGAACTGCACTGAGCTCTCCGCTCAGCGCACCGGGCAGTAACCGAGTAGTAGCCAGCAGTAGTCAGTAGCAGCAGCCAGAAGCAGTCAGCACACCGCCGAGAGGTCATCCCATGGCAGGCGAGACCGTCATCACGGTTGTCGGCAATCTTGTCGACGACCCCGAGCTGCGCTTCACCCCGTCGGGTGCGGCGGTCGCGAAGTTCCGAGTCGCGTCCACTCCGCGCACCTTCGACCGGCAGACCAACGAGTGGAAGGACGGCGAGAGCCTGTTCCTCACCTGCTCGGTCTGGCGGCAGGCGGCCGAGAACGTCGCCGAGTCGCTCCAGCGAGGCATGCGCGTCATCGTGCAGGGCCGGCTGAAGCAGCGGTCGTACGAGGACCGTGAGGGCGTCAAGCGGACGGTCTACGAACTGGACGTCGAAGAAGTCGGCGCCAGCCTGAAGAGCGCGACGGCCAAGGTCACCAAGACCAGCGGTGGCGGTCGTGGCGGTCAGCAGGGCGGCGGGTTCGGCGGAGGCGGCGGCCAGGGCGGCGGCGGCAACTGGGGCGGAAGCTCCGGTGGCGGCCAGCCCCAGGGCGGCGGCGGTGCTCCCGCCGACGACCCGTGGGCGACCAGCGCGCCGGCCGGCGGCGGCCAGGGCGGCGGCGGCGGTAACTGGGGCGGCGGCTCCGGTGCCGCTTCTTCCGGCGGCGGCTACTCGGACGAGCCGCCCTTCTAGGGCGGGCATCCTCACTTCTTGATCGCAAGATCGCATTAGGAGAATCACCATGGCGAAGCCGCCCCCGCGCAAGCCGAAGAAGAAGGTCTGCGCGTTCTGCAAGGACAAGACCGTGTACGTGGACTACAAGGACACGAACATGCTGCGGAAGTTCATTTCCGACCGCGGCAAGATCCGTGCCCGCCGCGTCACCGGCAACTGCACGCAGCACCAGCGTGACGTCGCCACGGCCGTGAAGAACAGCCGTGAGATGGCGCTGCTGCCCTACACGTCGACCGCTCGATAAGGAAAGGGTGACCTGAAGCATGTCGAAGATCATCCTTACCAACGAGGTCAGCGGCCTGGGTGCCGCGGGCGACATCGTCGACGTCAAGCCGGGCTACGCCCGCAACTACCTGATCCCGCGTGGCTTCGCCATCGCGTGGACCAAGGGTGGCGAGAAGGACGTCGAGCAGATCCGCCGCGCCCGCCGCATCCGCGAGATCCACTCGCTGGACGACGCGAACGCGGTCAAGGCGCAGCTCCAGGGCGTCAAGGTCCAGCTCAGCACCCGCGCCGGTGACACCGGCCGGCTGTTCGGCTCGATCACCCCGGCCGACATCGCCGCGGCGATCAAGACCGCCGGTGGTCCGGCCGTCGACAAGCGTCGTCTCGAGGTCGGTTCGCCGATCAAGACGCTGGGCGCGCACAAGGTGACGGTGCGGCTGCACCCCGAGGTCGAGGCCGTCCTCGACCTGGAGGTCGTGGCCGCGTAATCGCGACCGCTGTGTTCCACGTGGAACAGGGAGGGCCGGGCACCCCGATTACGGGGGTGCCCGGCCCTTCGTCGTTCCGGGGTTCCGGGGGCGGCGGGCGCTGTGAGGTCTGGCCGCTCGCGGTGAGGTGTGTCGGCGGGCGGCTCGGGCTCTCGGCGAGTGGCTTGGGCTCCTCGGCGGGCGGCTCGGGCTCCTCAGCGGGCGGCGCCCGTGACGATCCAGCGGCCGGAGCGGGCCCGGAGCCACAGGGCGGCGAGCCGGGTCAGCATCATCAGGGTCATCGCCCACCAGAGCGCGGTCAGCCCCCAGCCCAGGGCGGGCACGGCCAGCGCGGCGGGCGCGAAGACGGCCAGCGTCCCCAGCATCGACCAGGCGAGATACGGCCCGTCGCCCGCGCCCATCAGCACGCCGTCCAGGACGAAGACGATGCCGCAGACCGGCTGCGCCAGCGCGACCACCAGCAGCGCGGACGCCAGCGCGTCCCGTACGGCCGGGTCCGAGGTGAACATCGGCCCGATCAGCGGCCGGGCCAGCGTCACCAGCAGCCCCAGGACGACCCCGCAGGCCACTCCCCACTCGATCATGCGGCGGCAGGCGGCGCGGGCGCCCTCGGGGTCGTCCGCGCCCAGGTAGCGGCCGATGATCGCCTGTCCCGCGATGGCGATGGCGTCCAGGGCGAAGGCGAGCAGGGACCAGACGGTGAGGGTGATCTGGTGGGCGGCGATCTCGGCGTCGCCGAGCCCCGCGGCGACGGCGGTGGCGATGAGCAGGACGGCCCGCAGGCTGAGGGTGCGGACGAGGAGGGGGACGCCGGCTCGGGCGCAGGCGCGTATGCCGGCGGGGTCGGGGCGCAACAGGGTCCACAGGGCGGAGCGTGCACCCGTACGGGCGTCCGTCGCGGGGGCGTGTGGCGCGGGGTCGTCTCGCGGCGCGAGGTGCCGCGTCGTGTCGTCCCGCGTCGGGAGGTGCCGCGCTGTGGCGTCCCGCGCCGTGTCGTGCCGCGTCGGGAGGTGCGGCTTGGCGAGGTGCCGCTTGGCGCCGCGGATCACCACCCACACGTAGACGGCCGCCATGCCGTTCTGGGCGATGACCGTGCCCCACGCGGAGCCCGCGATGCCGAGTCCGGCGCCGTAGACCAGGCCCGCGTTGAGCCCCGCGTTGGCGGCGAATCCGCCGACCGCCACGTACAGCGGGGTGCGGGTGTCCTGGAGGCCGCGCAGCACGCCGGTCGCCGCCAGCACCATCAGCATCGCGGGGATGCCGAGCGAGCTGATCCGCAGATACGTGGTCGCGTACGGGGCGGCGGTCGGCGACGCGCCGAACAGGTCGACCACGGCCGGGGCGGACGGGAGGACGACGGCGATCACCAGCGCGCCCAGCAGCAGCGCGAGCCAGATGCCGTCCACGCCCTGGCGGATCGCGGCGGGCAGGTCGCCCGCGCCGACCCGGCGGGCGACGGCGGCGGTGGTCGCGTACGCCAGGAAGACGAAGATGTTGACGGCGGTGGTGAGGAGCGCGGCGGCGACGCCGAGGCCCGCGAGCTGGGCGGTGCCGAGATGGCCGACAACCGCGCTGTCGGCCATGACGAAGAGGGGTTCGGCGACCAGCGCGCCGAAGGCGGGGACCGCGAGGGCGAGGATCTCCCGGTCGTGGCGGCCCCGGGCGGGCGTGCGGGGGGACGAGGCCGGATCCTTCTCCACTGCGGGCTTGGCGACCGGATTCACATGCACAGGGTAATCGTCCACAAGTAAGAGGTAAAGGCCCCCCTCGACTATTACGGGTGACTGCGTAGAGTGATCTCCTCCGCGTTGTTTGTGGCGATCTTGGGCCGACCGTGAATTTTTTTCTCCTGCACAGGCTATGGATGGAGAAAGGCCAGGTCAGAGCCGTTCCCTTGAGTAGATTGTCAGCTTGTCCACAGCGTCGTCCCAAGGGCTGTACACAGGTTGGGGCCACTTCTCCACAGGTATGCCGCCGCCGTCCACACCCCCTGTGGATAACCGGGTTGGTCAGGGCCGCCGAGAGCCCTACCGTGGACCGTCCCCCGACGCGCCGCGAGCGGCCCCGGGTGACTCAAATGTCGGCGCCGTGCCGTAAGAAAGAGCCGTGCCCCACGAACGCGTGGCACGTAACGGGGTGCGGTCGAACGCGGTCGAACGGTCCGCAGGGACGGGAGGAGGTGGCGCGGATGAGCCAGCCCGAACCCGCGGACGAGCACTGGGGGGAGGCACCCCCGGAAGCCGGTCCGAGCGACCGGCCCCCCGTCACCCGCTTCCGCAAGAAGAACGGCAACGACGACAGCGACAGCAACCGCTGGTCCGAGGGCGGCGGCGGCTTCGAGCGCGTCCCCCCGCAGGACCTCGACGCCGAACAGTCCGTCCTCGGCGGCATGCTGCTCTCCAAGGACGCCATCGCCGACGTCGTCGAAGTCCTCAAGGGCGCCGACTTCTACCGCCCCGCCCACGAGACGATCTACGCGGCGATCCTCGACCTCTACGCCCGCGGCGAGCCCGCCGACCCCATCACCACCGCCGCCGAACTCACCAAGCGCGGCGAGATCGCCCGCGTCGGCGGCGCCCCCTACCTCCACACCCTCGTCAACGCCGTCCCCACCGCGGCCAACGCCGAGTACTACGCCGAGATCGTCCACGAACGCGCCGTCCTGCGCCGCCTCGTCGAAGCCGGCACCCGCATCACCCAGATGGGATACGCCGCCGACGGCGACGTCGACGAGATCGTCAACAACGCCCAGGCCGAGATCTACGCCGTCACCGAGCAGCGCACCTCCGAGGACTACCTCCCCCTCGGCGACATCATGGAGGGCGCCCTCGACGAGATCGAGGCCATCGGTTCCCGCAGCGGCCAGATGTCCGGCGTCCCCACCGGCTTCACCGACCTCGACTCCCTCACCAACGGCCTCCACCCCGGCCAGATGATCGTCATCGCCGCCCGCCCGGCGATGGGCAAGGCCCTGGCGCTCGACACCCCCCTGCCCACCCCGACCGGCTGGACGACGATGGGCGCGGTCCAGGTCGGCGACCACCTCCTCGCCGCCGACGGCACACCGACCCGAGTGGTCGCCGCCACCGACGTCATGGTCGGGCGTCCTTGCTACGAGGTCACGTTCTCCGACGGTACGAAGGTCCTGGCTGACGCGGACCATCAGTGGCTCACCTGGGACCGGAACACTCGCGAGGCATTCGACCACGCGAGGCCAGAGGCCACCTCCTACCCGGACAACTGGCCGTCCTGGTCTCCCTCACGGTCATCCGCCGGCACCAAACCCGGCAGGAGCGCGGGAGCCGTCCAGGAGCAGTGGAATCGTCCCGAATCCGAGAGCAAGGCAGTCAGGCCGCGCAGCACCAGGGAGATCGCCGCCACGGTCCGTGCGCGGCACGAGAACAATCACGCGATCCCGGCCACGAGGGCTCTCGTCGGCCCTGAAGTCGATCTGCCCGTCGATCCGTACGTGCTCGGCTACCTCCTCGGAGACGGTGATACCGCCGGAAGCGGGCGTGTCGCCTGCGATCCACAGGACCGCGACTGGCTGATCAAGGAGTTCGACGCGGCCGGGTATGACGCTCGTCGGCACAGCAGCACCGGCCACTTCGGTGTGCGTGGGCTGAGGGACGCGTGGAGCCAGCTCGGTGTGTCCGCTGGCAAGCACATCCCGGCCGGGTACCTGCGCGCGTCCTTCGACCAGCGTCTGGCGCTGGCGCAGGGCATGGTGGATTCGGACGGGACCGTCGATGGCGACGGGGCCTATCGGTTCACGAACACCCATCGCGACCTGGTCGACGGATTCTGTGAGCTTGTCGTCTCCCTCGGTTGCGTCCCGCGGGTTCACCACCGCACCGGGCGTACCAGGGCCGGCGTGATCAGCGCGGACTCCTGGGACGTCATCGTTCCGACGAATCTTCCTCTTGCCCGGATTCCGCGTAAGGCGAGTTCCGCTCGAGGGCAGTGGAAACGCGAGCAGGTCACGCGGTACATCACTTCCGTCACCCCGGTCACGAGCGTCCCGGTCCGCTGCGTGCAGGTGGACAACCCGGACCACCTGTACCTGGCCACCCGCTCCATGGTGCCCACCCACAACAGCACGCTCGCGCTGGACTTCGCCCGGACGTGTTCCATCGCCAACAAGATGCCCAGCGTCATCTTCTCGCTCGAAATGGGGCGCAACGAGATCGCGATGCGGCTGCTGTCCGCCGAGGCGCGGGTGGCGCTGCATCACATGCGGTCGGGGACCATGACGGACGACGACTGGACGAAGGTGGCCCGGCGGATGTCGGACGTCACCGAGGCGCCGCTCTACATCGACGACTCGCCGAACCTGTCGATGATGGAGATCCGCGCCAAGTGCCGTCGCCTCAAGCAGCGCAACGACCTGCGCCTGGTCGTCATCGACTACCTCCAGCTCATGCAGTCGGGCGGCTCGCGCCGCCCCGAGAGCCGTCAGCAGGAGGTCTCGGACATGTCCCGTAACCTCAAGCTCCTCGCCAAGGAGCTCGAAGTCCCGGTCATCGCGCTCTCCCAGCTCAACCGTGGCCCCGAACAGCGCACCGACAAGAAGCCCATGGTCTCCGACCTGCGCGAATCCGGCTCCATCGAGCAGGACGCCGACATGGTGATCCTCCTCCACCGCGAAGACGCCTACGAAAAGGAGTCCCCCCGCGCGGGCGAGGCCGACCTGATCGTCGCCAAGCACCGCAACGGCCCCACCGCCACCATCACGGTCGCCTTCCAGGGCCACTACTCCCGCTTCGTGGACATGGCCCAGACCTGACCGGGGACGGTCGGCTCCGACAGGAACACCTTCGGATCGACCGGCCCGTAGGCGATGTTGAACGTGTCGAGCCAGTACGACCAGTCCCGTGTTCCGGCGGCGCTACTGAACCGATGGTTCACCTGCTGACGGATCCACTGCCCCGGGGCAGACGCACCGCCGGCGGGTGCCGGGGGTGGGGTTGATTATGGGGTGGGCGGGGTGTGGTGGTAGAGGGCTACCAGGACGCCGTGGACGGGCTGGGATTCGGTGTTTTCGGGGGTCTCGTCGACGAGTTGGGTGAGGGTGTCGCCGAGGTGTTTCGCCTGGGCGGGGCTGAGGCGGAGGTGGCGGAGGGTCAGGTGGGGGGCGACGGGTGAGCGGTCCAGTTCGTGGGCGACGGCGGCGAACATCGCGGCGGTGCCTGCCGCTTGGGGTTCGGCGACGAGCATGCGGCGGGCCGTGCGCTGGTAGGAGTGCTCGGTGCCGCCGCGGACCTGGCGGGTCTCGGCGATGTGGACTAGCCCGGCCTCGCGGAGCACTTTGAGGTGGTGGGCCACGTTGCCCTTCTTCGCGTCGAGTTGGGCCGCGAGCCCGCTGACGGTGGCGGGCCGCTGGCCCAGGGCGAAGAGCAGCCGCTGGCGCAAGGGGTGGGAGAGCGCCGCGAACTGCTCGGGCGCGCTGATCTCCAGGACGTCCTCGGGAGGCGGCGGGTAGGTCGGCTGATCGGACATACCGAAAGTGTCTAAAGTCTTTGACGCTTTCGCAAGGACGGTGCTCTACTCCCTGCCATGACGATTCCGACGAACCTTCACCCGGCCCCTGTCATCGACGAGACGGCCCGGCTGCTCACCGAGCATTACGTCTTCCCCGAGACGGCCGAGCAGCTCGCCGCCCTGCTGCGACGGCGTCTCGCCGAGGGCGCGTACGGCGTCGACGACGCCGAGGAGCTGGCCCGGCTGGTCACCGCGGACCTCCAGTCCGTCAACGGCGACCGGCACTTGAGGCTGAAGCACCACGCCGACCCGGTCTCCCCGGAGCAGGGGGCGGCCGGCCTGGCCGCCATGCGCCGGGACTTCGACACCTCGCTGGGCGGTGTGCCCCGGCTGGAGCTGCTCGACGGCGGCGTCGCCGTACTGACGCTTGGGCCGATGCTGTTCCCGCTGGAGTGGGCCGCGGAGCCGCTGGGCGCCGCGCTCACCCTGGCCTCCCGCGCCCAGGCGCTGATCGTGGACCTTCGCGCCAACCGGGGCGGCGACCCGGACACGGTCGCCTTCGTGTGCAGCTACCTGCTGGACGAGCGCACCCACCTCAACACCATGTACTGGCGCGGCGATGAGCGCGGCGAGCAGTCCTGGAGCCTGCCCCACGTCCCCGGCGCCCGCTTCGGCGGCAGCGGCCCGGTGTACGTGCTGTCCAGCGAGAGCACCTTCTCCGCCGCCGAGGAGCTGGCCTACGACCTGCAACAGCTCGGCCGCGCCGTCGTCGTCGGCGAGCGCACCCGCGGCGGCGCGCACCCGTGCAACGGCTGGACCGTACACCCGCACCTGGAGGCCACCATCCCCGTGGGCCGCGCGGTCAACCCCGTCTCCGGCACGAATTGGGAGGGCACCGGTGTGCGGCCGGACGTCCCCTGCGCCGCCGCCGACGCCCTGGACCGCGCGCACGCGCTGGCCCTCGCGCGACTGGCGGGCTGAGCCCTGCCGGGCGGTCAGGCCGGTTGGAAGAACGCGAGCATTCTCCGGCCGGCGTCGGGCGACGTCAGGATGTCGTGGACGCGGGCCGACTCGCGGGCGGCGGCGCCGGTACGGGCGAACTAGCAAGGACGAACTGCTCGACCTGATGGTCGACGCGATCCACGCCGAGATCCGGCCGGTCGGGGACACCTGGCGGGAGGTTCTGCGCTCGCTCGCCGAGACCACCCGGCAGGCCGCCCACGACCACGAATGGCTCGCCGACCTGCTCGGCGGCCGGCCGCAGCTCGGCCCGCACGCGCTGGCCAGGGGCGAGGCCGTCGTCGCCGCACTGGACGGGGTCCACGTGGACGCCGTCATGCCCGTGGTCACCGCGGTCGACGCCTACGTGACCGGCGCCGTCCGCCGCGAGATCGCCGCCCGCCGCGCGGAGCGGACCACCGGCCTGGACGAGAAGCGCTGGCAGGCCGCACTGGGCCCCTACCTGGAACGCACCTTCGCCACCGGCCGCTTCCCCGCCCTGTCCACCGTGATCCACGACGCCGCCCACCTCGACGCCGACCACACCTTCCGCCTCGGCCTCGACTTCCTCCTCGACGGCATCGAGGCCCACATCTCGCGCTAGGGCTGGCGCGGGCGCCGCGTCTTGAGCGCGGTCTCGAAGCTGCGGACGCAGGCGTGGTCGCCCCCGACCGCGATGCTCACCGGGGAGGCCCCGGCCCCGGCGCCCCCGCGGGAGGGCACCGGAGCCGGAACCGAACCGGCTAGGTGGTCGTCCAGACGAACGTCACCGGTGCGGACGCCGCAGCCGAGGACGTACGGGCGGTGACCGTCACCGTGTACGTACCCCGCTCAGTGGCCGCGCCCGTGAACCGCCCCGCCGAGCTGAGCGAGATCCCCGGCGGGAGACCGGTCGCCGAGAAGGCCGTGCCGCTCGGGGCCTTCCGGTCCAGCGCCCAGTCCACCGCCGTGTGCAGCGGGCTGCTCATGCCGTGCGGATTGGGCACGGCGTACGAGGCGTCGCCGCCCCCCACCCGCGCCGCGGCGGCGTTCACCTGCGTCGGCACGCTGAGCGTGCCGCTCAGCGGGAGATTCCGCGACGAGTCCCCCACCAGAATCTGGTAGCTGCCCGCCGCCGTCGTCCACCCGTTGGTGCCGGTGTTCCAGTACGCCAGGTCGTGCGTGGACACCGTGAAGGTCAGCGTCTGCGACTGGCCCGGATTGAGCGTGACCCGCTGATAGCCGCGGAGCTGGTGGACCGGCTCGCCGGTGGAGGCCGGGTCGCCCACGTAGAGCTGCGCGACCTCGGTACCCGCCCGCGTCCCGGTGTTGGTCACCGTCGCGCGCACGGTGGCGTTCCCGCCGGACAGCGCGCCGACCTGGAGCCCGGAGAAGGAGAAGGTGGTGTACGACAGGCCGAAGCCGAACGGATACAGCGGCTCGATGTTCTGCGCGTCGTACCACTTGTAGCCGACCTTCAGCCCCTCGCTGTACTGCACCGTGCCGTTGGTCCCCGGCCACTGCGCCGGGGTGTGCGCGGGCACGTCCGCGAGCGACTTCGGGAAGGTGACGGGCAGCTTGCCCGACGGGTTGACGTCACCGAAGATCAGCGCCGCCATCGCCGTGCCGATCTGCTGGCCCGGATAGAAGCCCTCGAAGACGCCCGCGACCTGGTTCAGCCACGGCATGTTGATCGCCGAGCTGTTGTTGAGCACCACGATGGTGTGCGGATTGGCCGCCGCCACCTGGGCGATCATGTCGTTCTGGTTGGTCTGGGCGTTGCCGACCGGCGGCAGGTCGAGCGTGGTGGTGTCGTGCTCCTCGTTGCCGTAGTTGTCGCTGGCGAAGACGATCGCGACATCGGAGGACCGGGCCAGCGTGACCGCCGACGCGAGATTCGACGCGTCGTTGTACTGCACGGTGGTGCCGGTGCCCGCGACCCGGTTCTGGATGCCGGTGATCGGCCAGACCGTGCCGGAACTGGTCACCGTCGCGCTGCCGCCGCCGATGGACTGCACGCCCGCGCCGCCGTCCCAGCCGATCACCGCGATCGAGTGGGTGGTGGCGGTGGACAGCGGCAGGATGCCGTTGTTCTTGAGCAGTACGGTGCCCTCCTCCGCGCCCTGGAGCGCGGTCGCCACATGCGCCGGGGTGGTGACGACGGCGTCCCGCGAACCGCTGGGCGCCTTGTCGAAGAGACCGAAAGCGAAGAACTGCGTCAGCAGCCTGCTCACCATCGTGTCCAGCGTGGCCTGGCTGACGGTCCCGTTGGCGACCGCCTGCGCGAGGAAGTCCGCGTAGAAGTAGCCGTTCGGCATCTCCACCGTCAGACCGGCGTTGGCGGACTCGACCGTGGAGTGCGCGCCGCCCCAGTCGCTGGTGATGAAGCCGCCGAAGCCCGCCTGCTGGTAGAGCCCGACGTTCATCAGCGCCGGATTCTGGCAGGCCGGTACGGAGTTGACGACGCTGTACGCGCACATCGCCGCCGCCGGCGAGCCCTGCTGCACCGCCGCCTGGAACGCGGGCAGATACAGCTCCTGCATGGTCCGGTTGTCGACGACGACCGTCCCCGCCGGATTCTCGATGTTGTAGACGGCCACGTGCTTCATCTCGGCCATCACACCCTGGCTCTGGATGCCCCGGATGTCGGCCGCCGCCAGCCGCCCGTTGAGGTACGGGTCCTCGCTGAACGTCTCGAAGGCCCGGCCCCAGCGCGGGTCGCGCACGATGTTCAGCGTCGGGCCGAGCGCCACCTGCACACCCTTGCCCGCGAACTCCGCGCCGATCGCCGCGCCGTACTGCTGCTCCAGCGCGTCGTCCCATGTCGCCGCGGACGCGTTCGCCGACGGCATCTGCGTGACGCCGCCGAGGCCGTCACCGACACCGTGCGGCCCGTCCTGGAGGCCGATGTTCGGGATGCACAGCGACGGTACGCCGGTGATGTTGCCGATGTACGGCGTCGCGTTGTTGTTGCCGTGCAGGATCGAGACCTTCTGCGCGGTGGTCATCTGCGCCATGACCTGCTGGACGCGGGTGGCCACCGGAGCCGTGGAACCGACCCACGGGCAGTTGCCGTTGCCCCCGCTCGGCGGCGGGGAGGTCGTACTGCCACCGGGCGTCAGGATCGTGAACTCCCACAGCGAGTAGCCGTACTGCGTCGCCCGCTGCGTGCCGTACATCCGCACATAGCGGCCGGTCGCGTTGAACGACAGATTCTCGGTGCCACCAGCCCCGGTCGTCGTGGAATACGCGTTGTTCCACGTGGAACCATCGGTCGAGACCTGGATCTGATACGCCTTCGCGTACGCCGTCTCCCACGTCAACTGCGCGCCGCACAGCGTCTGCGACGAGCCGAGGTCGACCTGGACCCACTGCGGGTCGGAGGCCGCGCTGGACCAGCGGGTGCCCGCGTTGCCGTCGAAGGCGGCGGAGGCGGGGGTCCCGGCGTTCTCGGTCGAGGACGCGGTGGCGGGCCTGCCGAGCGCGGCGGTCGTGGTGCCGCAGGTCGCCGGGGGCGTACCGCCGCCGGAACCGCCGTAGACCTGGAACTCCCAGAGCGAGTAACCCCATTGGGTGGCGCGCTGGGTGCCGTACATCCGCACGTAACGGCCGGTGCCGGTGACGCTGAGCGTCTGGATGCCGCCGGTGCCGGTGGTGGTGGAGTAGACGTCGGTCCAGGCGGTCGCGTTGTCCGAGACCTGGATCTTGAAGGCTTTGCCGTACGCCGTCTCCCAGTTGAGGACGACCTGTGTGATCGGCTGCGACGAGCCCAGGTCGACCTGGAGCCACTGCGGATCGGACGCGGCGCTGGACCAGCGGGTACCGGTGTCACCGTCCACGGCGGCGCTCGCGGCGAACGCGTCCTGGACGGATGACGCGGTCGCCGGCTTGCCCTGCGAGAGCAGGGTCGGCGTCGCCGCGTGCGAGGAGGTGGGCGCCAGGGACAGATACGCCGAGGCGATCAGCACCAGCGCCATCAGCAGGACGCCCTGCGGTGACCGTGCGAGAGGGAACCGGAAACGTTTACGGTGCGCGGAGAGCCCTCGTGGGGTGACCCTCATGTGTGCTCCTACGTGTCTACGTGTCGGATGACGGCTCGCGGAAGCCCGCGAGCACGGGCGCGAGAGGGTGAGAAACCGACAACGAGGGCACGTACCGCCGTCCTTGCGGAGATCCGCGCGCGGCGAGCGCGCGGCCACGCACGTGACAGGCACGTGACAAGCACGCGGCTGGCGTGCGGCGAGGTGCGCCGCGTACGCGCGAGCCTCCGGTTGGGGGGTGGACGTCGGTGGTGCCCTGCTGCGGTGTGCGGCACCGACCCCGGTCTCGCGGCCACGATCGGCGTTCGTGCGCGGTGCGGCTGTGCGGAGGTGCGGTCGTGCGCGTGCGGTTGGTACGGCGGTGCGGTCGTGCGCGTGCGGTTGGTACGGCGGTGCGGTCGTACGCGTGCGGCTGTGCGGCGGCCCGAGGGCGCTGTCCCGCCGCCTCGCCGGACGGCTGTGAGAGCGCTCTCTGGCCGACGTGATGTCTACGCCTGGCGAAAACCGCTGTCAAGGTTCCGCGCAGCCGTGACCGGACGGCGCCGCTTTCTTCAAGCGGGCCCAACGCGGGCCGGGGGCAAGGGGGTTGTGAAGTACCGCCGTGGCGGGCACGGCCGGGCGCGGCGGCGAGTGGGATCGTAAGGGGATGGACGACAACGACGACGTCGGTGGTGGCGTGAGCGGAGACGGCCGGGACGGCGACGGGAGCGGGGCGGCCGGCGGCGACGAGGGCGGGACCGGCGGCGTCGGCCGGTTCAAGGTCGAGCTGGAGGGCGTACCGGAAACGCTGCTGTGGAATCTGTACAACCGGGCCGCCGAGGCCCGGCGGCCGGGGGCGCGGCTGCTGGACGACCCGCTCGCGGTGGAGCTGGTCGACCGTATCGACTACCCCTTCGAGCGGTTCGGCGGCTCGGGCATGGCGCAGTGGCACGCGCTGCGGGTGCGGTGCCTGGACGACGAGGTACGGCGGTTCGTCGCCGAACACCCCGACGGCACGGTGGTGGCGCTCGGCGAGGGCCTCGAAACGCAGTTCTGGCGGGTGGACAACGGCCGGGTGCGCTGGCTGACGGTGGATCTGCCGGAGACGGTCGAGGTCCGAGACGTTCTGCTTCCGGACGATCCGCCACGGCGCCGTTCGCTGGCCCGGTCGGCGCTGGACCTGGGCTGGATGGACGAGGTCGACGACTCCGAGGGCGTACTGGTCACCGCCCAGGGCCTGTTGATGTATCTGCCGCCGTCCGACGTGAAACGCCTGATCGCCGCCTGCGCGGAACGTTTCCCCGGCGGCTGGATGCTCTTCGACGCCCTCCCCCGGGGGATGGTCGCCCGCAGCCAGGCCCAGGCCGACGACCGGGCCCGGGCGGACGCCCAGGCGCGGGCCGAGGCGCGCAGGGACGCGGACGCGGGCGGGACGGGGCCGGAGGCGGGGACGGACGTGGGTACGGAGGCGGGGACGGACGTGGGTACGGAGGCGGGCGGGAGCGCGGCGCGCCCCGGCTATCGCGCGCCGCGCTGGCTGTGGGGCATGGACGGCAAGGAGTACCGCAAGGTCGCGACCGCCTCGCCGCGCATCGCCGAGGTCCGCAGCCTGCGCCTGCCGCGCGGTCGCGGCCCGTACGCCATCGCGCCCGTCTCGCATCTGATCCCGCTGCTGCGCGGGATGCGGATGTCAATTGTGTCGCTCCGCTTCGGCACCGCCGATTACCGTAACGGCGACCGTCCGTAGGGGAGTCCAGGTCGGCCGGGCGCACGGATCCGGCCACCAGGGCCGCCCCGGACCCCCGTACCGAGACAAGAGGCGCGCGCCGAGTGACGACCGATTCCCAGCACCCACCGCAGTCCCCCGACCGGCCCCGGCCCGCGGCCCCCGCCCCGTACGCGCTGCCGACGCCCGGCCCCGCGCCCGCCGCGCCGGACGGCGAACTGTTGCCCGCCACCCGCCGCGCCCTGCTGCGCCGGATCGCGGTCGGCCAGGCCGAGGGCCGTACGCCGTCGATCGTCGGCGCGGTCGTACGGGACGGGCGGATGGTCTGGTTCGGCTCGCGCAGCATGATCGACGGGCACGCGCCGGACGCCGACACGCAGTACCGGATCGGCTCGATCACGAAGACGTTCACGGCGGTGCTGGTGATGCGGCTGCGCGACGAGGGGCTGCTGGAGCTGACCGATCCGCTGGCGCGGCACCTGCCGGACCTGCCGGACGACGCGGAGGACGTGGCCGGTCTGACGATCGGCCAACTCGTCACCCACACCTCCGGCCTGGCCTCCGAGACGCCGGGCCCCTGGTGGGAGCGCACCCCCGGCGACCTGCGGCCGGAACTGGCCGACGTCCTCGGCCCGGCCCCCGTCAAACACCCGGCCGGACGGCGCTACCACTACTCCAACCCCGGATTCGCGCTGCTCGGCGCCCTGGTGGAGGCCAAACGCGGCGTGCCGTGGGCCGAGGCCCTGAAGGCCGAAGTGCTCGACCCGCTGGGCATGCCGCGTACGACGGCGCTGCCGCAGGCCCCGGCCGCGGGGGGCTTCGCCGTCCACCCGTGGGCGGACGTGATGCGGCCCGAGGTCGTACAGGACACCGGACTGATGGCGCCCGCGGGCCAACTGTGGTCGACGGCCCAGGACCTGGCGCGCTGGGCGGGCTTCCTCGCGGCCGGGCACCCGGACGTGCTGGCCGCGGCGACACTGGCCGAGATGCGCGCGCCCGCCGCGCCGCCGCCGGACGCGGCCGACCCCGACTCGGGGTACGGCCTCGGGCTCCAGCTCACCCGGCACGGGGACCGCCCGCTCGCCGGCCATACGGGCTCGATGCCGGGCTTCCTGGCCACCGTGTGGGTGAGCGTCGCGGACGGCGTGGGCGCGCTCGCGATGGCCAACTCCACCTCGGGGCCCGCGATCGGCACCATCGCCGCCGACCTGCTGGCGATCACCGCCGACGCCGAGCCCGGCCTGCCCGCGCCCTGGCGGCCCGCCGACGCGCTCGACCCGGCGCTGCTCGACCTGGCGGGCCCCTGGTACTGGGGCACGTCCGGCTACAGCCTGCGCGTCCACGCCTCCGGCGACCTCGCGCTCGCGCCGCTGACCGGCCAGGGCCGCGGCGCGCGCTTCCGCGCGGAATCCGACGGCACCTGGACCGGCCTGGAGGGGTACTACGCGGGCGAGACGCTGCGGCCGGTGCGGCGCGCCGACGGCTCGGTCGGCCATCTCGACCTGGGGTCCTTCGTGTTCACACGCGTGCCGTACGACCCTTCGGCGCCGCTGCCGGGCGGCCCTGGCCCTGGCCCTGGTCCCGGTCCTGGCTCCGGTTCCGGGCAGGGGAACTGGCCGGTGCGCTGAGGCCGTTGGCCTCGGGAGTGCGGTCGGCGCCGTCCTGAGCGCTGTCCTGAGCGCCGTTCCGCGTGCTGTCCTGCGTGCTGTCCTTCGAGCCGTCCGAGGACGGGGGCCTGAGCAGGACGGCGGCGACCGCGGAGCCGAGGGCCAGCAGTCCGGCGGCGACCACGAAGGCCAGGTGGTAGCCACTGGTCAGGGCGGCCGGTACGGAGTGGCCCGCGGCGAGCTTCCGGTCGGTGCGGGCGGCGGCCAGGGCGGCGAGTACGGAGAGGCCGAGCGCGCCGCCGATCTGCTGGGCGGTGTTGAAGACGCCGGACAGCAGCCCGGAGTCTGCGGGGGTCGCCTCCGACATGCCCAGCGTCATCAGGGAGGGCATGGCCAGGCCGAAGCCGACGCCGAAGACCAGGATCGCCGGGAGGATGTCGGCGGGGTACGAGGCGTGCGCGGAGGGGGCCCTCGCCAGGATGAGGAAGCCGCCCGCGAAGAGCAGCAGGCTGGGCAGCAGGACGGCGCGCTGGCCGAAGCGGGCGCCGAGCCGGGCGGACAGCAGCAGGGACATCACGCCGATCATCGCGCCGGTCGGCGCCAGCGCGAGCCCGATCCGCACCGGGCCGTAGCCGAGCACCTGCTGGAGGTAGAGGCTGGTCATGAACTGGAAGCCGAAGCCGCCCGCGACCATCAGCGCCAGCACCACGTTCGCGCCCGAGACGATCCGGGAGCGGAAGATCCGCAACGGCATCAACGGCTCGGCCGCCTTGGTCTGACGGATCAGGAACCCGGCCAGCAACAGGGCGGACAGCGCCGCGAGTCCTGCGGTGGCGGGGGACGTCCAGCCCCGGCCGGTGGTCCCGACGATGGTGTAGACGCCCAGCATCAGCGCGGCGGTGACCAGGACGGCACCCGGCGCGTCGACCCCGGGACGCGCGCTCCCGGCGCGGGGCTCAAGGGGTTCACCATTGGGCTCGTGGGGCTCACCATTGGGCTCTCGGGACTCGCGGGGCTCGCGTACGGCGGCCGGGCGGTCGTCGGGCAGCAGGCGCAGGCTGAGCAGGGCGGCGGCCGAGCCGATGGGGAGGTTGACGAAGAAGATCCAGTGCCAGTTGATGGCCTGGGTGAGGATGCCGCCCACGAGCAGGCCGAGGACGCCGCCCGCGGACTGCACGAAGCTGTAGACGCCCATGGCGCGGGCCCGGCCGCGGGCGTCGGGGTAGAGCGCGATGACCATGCCGAGGCTGACGGCCGAGACCATCGCACCGGCCGCGCCCTGGACGAAGCGGGCCGCGATCAGCAGCCCCGCGGAGTCCGCGAACCCGCACAGCAGCGAGGCGACGGTGAACGCCGCCAGGCCGGTGACCAGGATTCTGCGGCGGCCGAACAGGTCGCCGAGGCGCCCGGCGAGCAGCAGCAGCCCGGCGAAGGCGATGAGGTACGCGTTGACCACCCAGGCGAGGCTCGACTGCGAAAAGCCCAGGTCACGGCGGATGGACGGCAGCGCCACATTCACGATCGTGCCGTCGAGGATGATCATCAGGGTGCCCGCGCTGAGCACCGCGAGAGCCGCGCCGCGCGACGATCCGGCGGCATGGGGACGGAGTGGCATGAGGTCGCCTCCTGGCGAAAGGGATACCAGGAGCGACCGTAGCAGATGGTTTTGTTGAAGACTATCTCTTACGGGCTTACCTTGCGGGTGCGTGCCCGGCGGTGGAGCGGACCGGCGCGGTGCGGTGCGGTGCGCTGCGGTGCGGTGCGCTGCGGTGCGGGGTCGGGGGCGGACCGCGGCGGAGCGGGCTACTTGCGGGACTGGCGCGGGCGGCGCACTCCCTGGCCGCCGTCCGGTGCGCCCGCGGGGGTCGCGAGATGGCCGTTGACCAGCCGGTTCAGCGCGGAGACAAAGGCGGTGCGCTCGCTCTCCGGCAGCGCGCCGAGCACGTCCTCGTGCACGTGGTCGACGATCTCCTGGCCCTCGGCCACGACCTTCTCGCCCGCCGGGGTCACCTTGATGATCCGCGCGCGCCGGTCGGTCGCCGACGGCACCCGCTCGGCCAGCCCCGCCCGCTCCAACTGGTCGACGGTGACGACCATCGTGGTCTTGTCCAGGTCGGACAGCTCGGCGAGCTGCGCCTGGGTCCGCTCGGCCTCCAGCGCGTGCGCCAGCACGCAGTGGGCGCGCGGCGACATGCCGATCTCCGCGAGCGCCGCCGACATCTGGGTGGCCAGTACGTGGGCGGTGTGCTGGAGCAGGTACGACATGTCGGCGGTCCGCGCCGACAGGGGGACGTGCGCTGCGGTGGTCACGGCCTCTGCTGTCTCTGCGGTCATGCGTCGAGACTAGCAAAATAGGTCCGCTACGGGACGATCCCGTAGTGGACCTATCGGGGGCGGCGGGACGGGACCCCGTGGAGACCTGGAGACCTGGAGACCTGGAGACCTGGAGACACGGACTCCGGGGACGGCGCGGCGGATAGTACGCGAAACCGTTTCTCCAGTGGTGACGCTTCGCGCTATTCGTCCGGTGCCCTCACGCAGCGTGGCACGCTCACACGGCACCGCAGGCGAGCTGAGCGAAGGATCGACCACCGGGAGTTCGGGGCCACGTGATCATGGATGCCAAGACCACCGACCCGGCCTCACCGGCGTCTCCGCAGCCCAGGGGGCGGCGCCGCAAGATCGCCCAGCCCCGGCAGGAGCCCGCCGCACCCATGACGCGGCCCGCCGCCGCGCAGCGGCAGGAGCCGGGACCAGCGCCGGAACCCGAGCCGGAGCCGCGCGCTTCGGCGCCGACCGAGCCGTCCGCGTACACGCCGGCGTCGATACCGGCGTCGGCGTTCACGGCCGCACCCGCACCGGCACCGGCACCGGCACCGGCACCAACACCCGCGTTCGTACCGCCTCCCGTACCGCGGATGCCCGGACCCGAGACGCCCGCCTCCCCGATGGCCTCCCCGGCCGGGTCCCCGTCGCCCGACGCGCTCCTCATCCGCCGCACCATGGAGGAGATCGGGCCGGTCGCGGACCGGACGGTCTCGTACTTCTACGCGCTGCTCTTCATCCACCACCCCGAGCTGCGCGACCTGTTCCCCGCCGCGATGGACGCGCAGCGCGACCGGCTGGTCAAGGCGCTGCTGACGGCGGCCGAGCACATCGACGACCCGGCGGCGCTCGGCGACTACCTGTCGCACCTGGGCCGGGGGCACCGCAAGTACGGCACCCGCGCCGAGCACTACCCGGCGGTCGGCGAGGCGCTGCTCGGCGCGCTCGCCCGGTACGCGTCGGCGGTGTGGGGCCCGGAGACCGAGGCCGCGTGGGTCCGCGCGTACGCCGCGATCTCGCAGACGATGATCGACGCGGCGGCCGAGGACGAACGGCACGCGCCGCCTTGGTGGCAGGCCGAGATCGTCAGCCACGAGCTGCGGACCCCCGACGTCGCGGTGGTCACCGTACGGCCCGACCAGCCGTACGCCTTCCTCGCCGGGCAGTACACGATGGTGGAGACCCCGTGGTGGCCGCGGATCTGGCGGAACTACTCCTTCGCCGCCGCGCCCCGCGACGACGGCCTGCTGACCTTCCACATCCGCGCGGTCCCGGCGGGCTGGGTCAGCAACGCGCTGGTCGGCAGGGCCCGCCCCGGTGACGTCGTACGGCTCGGGCCGCCCTCCGGTTCGATGGTGGCCGACCACGCCTCGGACGACGGCATGCTCTGCCTCGGCGGCGGCACCGGCATAGCGCCGATCAAGGCGCTGGTGGAGGACGTCGCCCGGCACGGGCGGCGGCGCCCGGTCGAGGTCTTCTACGGCGCCCGCCGCACCAGCGACCTCTACGACCTCGACACGATGCTGCGCATGCAGCGCGAGCACTCCTGGCTGTCGGTCCGCACCGTCGTCGCCGACACCCCCAGTGACGCGCTGTCCGGGCCGCTGCCGGACGCCGTACGCGCGCACGGGCCGTGGGAGGCGTACGACGCGTATCTGTCGGGGCCGCCCGGGATGATCCGCAGCAGTGTGGACACGCTGGTGCGGATCGGGATGCCGTCGCACCGGATACGGCACGACCTCGTGCAGGAACTGGTCGCGGCGGGGGACTGACGCGACCGGCCGCCGGTCCCCTCACGGGTGTCAGCCGAGGTCGGGGCCGAGCAGGCCCAGCACCCCTTCGATGTTCGCGTCCAGGTAGTGCCGCAGGGTCAGCGGCACGATGTCGACCGAGGCCAGGCCCATGCGGCTGAAGGGCACGCGCACGATCTCGTACTCCCCGCAGGGCTCGTCGATCTCCGGGCCGTGCCGCTGGTCGAGGTCCATCGACTCCAGGCGGCAGGCGAAGAAGTACTGCACCTTCACCCCGTGCGAGCCGTCGTCCGCGATGTGCTCGACGGTGTCGACGAAGGCGGGCACCACATCGGTGACCTTGGCGCCCAGCTCCTCGTCGACCTCGCGGTGCATGGCCGCGACCACGCTCGCGTCGTCGTCCTCGACCCCGCCGCCCGGCGTGAGCCAGTACGGGGCGAGGCCGGGCTTGGTGCGCTTGATCAGTACGAGCCGGTCGCCGTCGAGAACGATGGCGCGGGCCGTGCGCTTCACCACCGGCCGGGTGGTGGGGCCGTCATGCGTGTCCGGGGGCATGGTGGACATCTGCCGCAGTGCGCGCGGCGGCAAACTTGCCGCACCGCACAATTCCCGGCGCCGCCCCGGCGAATCGGAGCGCACCCCTCCGCCGCCGTGCCACCGCCGTGCCGCCGTGCGCCCGCGCGCCCTCACCCGTACGAAGACGCGCCTGAGCGCGCGGACGACCACGCGCTCACCCGTACGAAGACGCGCTTCGGCCCCCGGCACCCACGCCGTCACCCGTACGAAGACGCGCCTCGCCCCCCGGCGACCACGCGCTCACCCTGACGAAGACGCCGCTTCGTCCAGCGCGCGCAGCACATCGGCCACGATGTCCTCGGGGTCCTCGACGCCCACCGAGAAGCGCACGAAGCCGGGCGGCACGGCGTCGCCGCCCCACCGTCCGCGGCGCTCCGCGGTGCTCTGGACGCTGCCGAAGCTGGTGGCCTCTGAGGTGAGGCGCAGTGCGGCCAGGAAGCGTTCGGCGTGGGCGCGGTCGGGGAGGGTGAAGGAGACGACGCCGCCGAAGCGCCGCATCTGGGTGGCGGCCACGGCGTGCGCGGGGTCGGACGGCAGGCCCGGGTGACGTACGTCCGTCACCTCGGCGCGGTTCAGCAGCTCACTCGCGAGGGTGAGCGCGTTCGCGGACTGCCGGTCCACGCGCAGGGCGAGCGTCGCCAGCGAACGGTGGGCGAGCCACGCCTCCATCGGTCCCGGAATGGCGCCGACCGTCTTGCGCCACTGCCTCACGCTCGCGTTCAGCCCGGCGTCGCGCGTGGTGACGTAGCCCATCAGCAGGTCACCGTGCCCGTTGAGCGCCTTCGTGCCGCTGGCCACGGAGAAGTCCGCGCCCAGGGCGAGCGGGCGCTGCCCGAGCGGCCCCGCGAGGGTGTTGTCGACGGCGACCAGCGCGCCCGCCGCGTGCGCGGCGTCCGACAGCCGGCGGATGTCGCACACGTCCAGGCCCGGATTCGACGGCGTCTCCAGCCACAGCAGCCGCGCGCCCTCCAGCGCCGCGAGCTGCCCGTCGCCGACGGTCGGCGCGAGCCGTACCGTCACGCCGTACGACTCCAGGCGCTCCCGCAGCGAGCGCGTCGCCTGGTAGCTGTCGGACGGCAGCACCACGGTGTCGCCCGCCCGCACCTGGGAGAACAGCACGGCGGCGACCGCGCCCATGCCGGAGGCGAAGGCGAGCGTCGCGGCGGCCGGGTCGCCGGGGCACTCCAGCTCCGAGACGGCCGCCTCCAGCCGCTCCCAGGTCGGATTCTCGTCCCGGCCGTACGTGTACGGGCCGCTGGCCTCGCCCGGCAGGTGGTAGTGCGAGACGAAGACCGGGCCGGGGAGCGAGGGTTCGTACGCGGTCGCCGGGGGCCGTCCCGCGTGCACGCTGCGGGTGCTGTCGCCAGCGGCCTCCGGCCGGGCGGCCTGATGCCGTTCGGCCGCCCGCTGTGCCGCTTCGTGTCCCGCGGCCCCCTGGTCGGTCCCCCGCCCGGTCTCCTGGTTGGTCCCCAGCTCGATCTCCCGCCCGGTCTCCTGGTCGGTCCCCAGCTCGGTCTCCCGCCCGGCCCCTTGTGCCGCCCCCTGCTCGGTCCCCTTCTCAGGGTGGTGACTGGTCACTCGTCGTCCGGAAGGACGACGGCCAGCGCCCAGGAGACGATGCTGATGATCAGACCGCCGAGCACCGCGGTCCAGAAGCCGTGGACGTGGAAGTCGAGGCTGAGTTTGTCGGCCAGCCAGGAGGTCAGGAGCAGCATCAGGGCGTTCACCACCAGGGTGATCAGCCCGAGGGTGAGGATGAACAGCGGGAAGGACAGAACCTTCACGACCGGCTTCACGAGCCAGTTGACGACGCCGAAGACCAGGGCGACGAGGATGAGGGTGAGGACCTTGTGCCAGGTGCTGTCCCCGGTGAGCGTGATGTCCTTGAGCAGCCAGACGGCGACCGCGAGGGCACCGGCGTTCGCCAAGGTCTTGACGATGAAATTCTTCATGGTGTGATCGTCGCAGACCTGATCACGCAAGCAAGAGACCGGACAAGTACCGGACGGAGTCCGGACAAGGGGAGTACGCGATGAAGGTGTTCCGGCTGGACGACCTGGACGCGGAGCGGGCCGCCAACGAGGGGGCGTATCTCCGTTTCCTGCGCGAACGCACCATGTCGGCCGGGCTCTACGCGCTCAAGGCCGGGGAGAACGACCCCCAGCAGCCGCACGCCCAGGACGAGATCTACCTGGTGGTCAGCGGCCGGGCGGCGATCACCGTGGGGGAGGAGACGACCACCGTGGGTCGCGGCAGCGTCGTCTACGTACCGGCCGGGACCCCGCACCGCTTCCACCACATCACCGAGGACCTCAGGGTCATGGTGGTCTTCTCACCCCCGGAGCCCTAAGGGTGCGTTCAGGGTCGTATCCGGCCTCCTGGCCCTCCGCCGCAGGCATCGGTGGCCCTACAGTCGAAGTATCGGCGGAACACCGCCAGGACCCGAGAAGGAGAAGGAGACCGAGGACATCATGGAGAAGCTGCTGAAGGGCCTGCCGTGGTGGGTGAAGTGGGTGGCCATCCCGGTCATCGCGCTGATCGTCTTCGGCTCGCTGATCGCCAGCCTGGTGAGCATCGTCTTCGGACTGCTCTTCAAGGTGATCGTGTTCGTGGTCCTGGTCGGGGCGCTGGTGCTGGTCGTCAAGCGGGTCACCGGCGGCGGTGGCTCCTCCGGGTCGGGGCGGGACTGGTAGGTCCGGCGGGGCCGGTCGCGCCCTTGCCGCCGTTGTCGTCACCGTTCTTGCCGCCGCTCCTCTCGTGCCGGTCGGCGCTGACCACCAGTGCCGCCAGGGCCGTGGTCAGCGGCACCGAGGCGACCAGGCCGATGCTGCCCACCAGGGTGCGGACGATCTCCTCCGCCACCAGTTCGCTGCTGGCCACCCGCAGGACGCCGCTGCGCGCGATCGAGAAGAGCAGCAGCAGCGGCAGCGCGGCGCCCGCGTACGCCATCACCAAGGTGTTGACCACCGAGGCGATGTGGTCGCGGCCGATCCGCATACCGGCGCCGTAGAGTTTGCGCCAATTCGCGCCGGGATCGGCGTCCTTCAGCTCCCACACCGCCGAGGTCTGGGTGACGGTGACGTCGTCGAGCACGCCGAGCGAGCCGATGATGACGCCCGCGAGCAGGACGCCCTTGATCTCGATGCCGGGAAAGAGGCTGTGGATCACGCCCGTCTCGTCCGAGGTGTTGCCGGTCAGCCGCGCCCAGTCGATGAAGACCGAGCCCAGGACGCCGATCAGCAGCAGTGAGCAGAGCGTGCCGAGGACGGCCACCGAGGTGCGGGCGTTGACGCCGTGGCACATGTACAGCGCGATGAGCATGATGGCGCTGCCGCCGACCACCGCCACCAGCAGCGGATTGTCGCCGCGGAGGATGGCCGGAAGGATGAAGAGGGTCAAGATCCCGAACGAGACGATCAGTGCGATCAGGGCCATCAGACCGCGCAGCCGTCCGACGACGATCACCGCGACCGCGAAGATCCCGGCGAGCAGCGCGAGCGGGAAGCCGCGGTCCACGTCGGTGACCGAATAGCGCAGCCCGGCGGGGGCGTTGGGCGCGTACGCGAGGACCACGCCCTCGCCCTTGGTGTAGCGGCGGGACTGGTCGGGGTGCACGATCTCGGTGAAGGTCGTCCCCTTGTCGGGCCCCGACTCGACCTCGATGGTGGCCTTCTGGCAGGTGTCGCTCGCGGCCGACGACGACTGGCCCGGGTTCTCCGCCTTGCAGGACACGTCGACCAGTTGCACCACCTTGCCCTGCCGGGTCTGCTGGTCGAAGCCGACGCCGCTGCGGGCGTGTTGGGGCGCGCCGCCGGGCCACAGCACGATCAGGCCGACGACGACGGCGGCGGCGAAGGGGACCAGGATCGCGGCGATGACCTTGCGCAGGTGCTGGGAGACCGGCGGCACGGGGCCGTGGCCGTGGCCATGACTGTGGCTGTGTCCGTGACTGTGCCCGTGGCTCGCGCCGGGGCCGGGGCCAGGGCCGTGGCCGGGTCCGGGGCCGGGACTTGGGCTCTGCGGGGGCTCTTCCACGGGCTGATCATCGCAAGATCCCTGGTGCCTGTCCTCGCCGAACCGCTACCGTGGGGGCACCTTTGCAAACGCGGGAGCTCGGAGCACCGGGCTGAGAGGGCGCTGAACCTGTTGCCGGCACGGCATGACCGCCGGGACGAACGCTGCGCCGACCGCTGAACCTGTTACCGGGTAATGCCGGCGTAGGGAGTGGGTCTCATGACCATGCAGGACGCGCACACGCCTGGATCCGACGGGGACGAATCCGCCCGTACGGAGTCGGCCGCCTCGAACCGTACGGAAGCGGTCGGCTCGAACCATACGGAGTCGGTCGGCTCGAACCGGACCGAAGTGGACGGTCCCGTACGGGACATCGGCTGGCACAAGTCGTACGTCGTCGGATCGCGGCCGGACCTGCGGGTGCCGGTCCGGCAGGTGCACCTCACCAATGGGGCCGACGTGACGCTGTACGACACGTCGGGCCCGTACACCGATCCGTCCGTGGAGACGGACGTCCGGCGCGGGCTCGCCCCGCTCCGGGAGCACTGGATCATCGCGCGCGGCGACACCGAGGAGTACCCGGGACGGCCGGTCCGCCCCGAGGACGACGGCCTCAAGCACACCTCGCCGCGCGGCGGGCTCCGCAATCTCGACGCGGTCTTCCCCGGCCGCCCCCGGCTCCCCCGCCGGGGCCGTACCGGGACGCCGGTCACCCAACTCGCCTACGCCAGGCGGGGCGAGATCACGCCGGAGATGGAGTACGTCGCGCTGCGCGAGAACGTCCCGTCCGAGATCGTTCGGGACGAGATCGCCGCGGGGAGGGCCGTACTGCCCGCCAACATCAACCACCCGGAGATCGAGCCGATGATCATCGGCAAGCGGTTCCTGGTGAAGGTCAACGCCAACATCGGCAATTCGGCGGTCACTTCCTCCATCGAGGAGGAGGTCGACAAGATGACCTGGGCCACCCGCTGGGGCGCCGACACGGTCATGGACCTGTCCACCGGCCGCAATATCCACACCACCCGCGAGTGGGTGCTGCGCAACTCCCCCGTCCCCATCGGCACCGTCCCGCTCTACCAGGCGCTGGAGAAGGTCGACGGCCGAGCGGAGGAGCTGAGTTGGGACGTCTACCGCGACACCGTCATCGAACAGGCCGAGCAGGGCGTCGACTACATGACGGTGCACGCGGGCGTGCTGCTCCGCTACGTCCCGCTGACCGCCCGCCGCAAGACCGGCATCGTCTCGCGCGGCGGCTCGATCATGGCCGCGTGGTGCCTGGCGCACCACCAGGAGAGCTTCCTCTACACGCACTTCGAGGAGCTGTGCGAGATCCTGGCCGCGTACGACGTCACGTACTCGCTCGGCGACGGCCTGCGCCCCGGCTCCATCGCGGACGCCAACGACGAGGCGCAGTTCGCCGAACTGCGCACCCTCGGCGAGCTGAACACCATCGCCAAGCGGCACCAGGTGCAGACGATGATCGAGGGCCCCGGGCACGTGCCCATGCACAAGATCAAGGAGAACATCGACCTCCAGCAGGAGATCTGCGAAGAGGCCCCGTTCTACACGCTCGGCCCGCTCACCACCGACATCGCCCCCGCCTACGACCACATCACCTCCGGCATCGGCGCCGCGATGATCGCCTGGTGGGGCACCGCGATGCTCTGCTACGTCACCCCCAAGGAACACCTCGGGCTGCCTGACCGCGACGACGTCAAGACCGGTGTGATCACCTACAAGATCGCCGCCCACGCCGCCGACCTCGCCAAGGGGCACGAGGGCGCCCAGGCGTGGGACGACGCCCTCTCCGACGCGCGCTTCGAATTCCGCTGGGAAGACCAGTTCAACCTCGCCCTCGACCCCGCCACCGCCCGCGCCTTCCACGACGAGACGCTCCCCGCCGAGCCCGCCAAGACCGCCCACTTCTGCTCCATGTGCGGCCCGAAATTCTGCTCGATGAAGATCTCCCACGACATCCGCCGCGACCACGGCGGCCCCGTCGCCCCCGCCTCCGCCTCCGAGGCCGAGTTGGGCATGGCCCAGAAGTCCCGCGAATTCGCCGCCGCCGGCAACCGCGTCTACCTGCCGCTGGCGGACTGACACCCGAGGGCCCCGGCACCCCGGTGCCGGGGCCCTCACCGGGTGGATGTGGTGTTGATCAGTCGTTGTCTTTGAGAACGGTCGCCAGCTGACGGCCCTCCTTCGCTCCTCGCCGCATGAGGACGGCGGCGGTGGTGTGGAGTTCGTTCCATGAGTGCGGGCGGCCGATGTCGGAGGCGTCCGGGACGCTCGCCAGGGCCACAGTGGCGGCGCGCGCTGATTCGCCCGATGCGGCGAGGGCGTGGGCGAGGCACGTGCGATACCAGGTCTTGTCGCGCCGATACTCGTCCGGTAGGGCGTCGAGTCCGGCTGTCAGGTGGTCAACGGCCGATTGCCAGTCGTGCAGGTGCATGGCCGCCATGCCGCGTTGCAGGGTGAACCAGGTCTCGCCGTAGAAGTACATCCAGACCGGCTCGTCCTCCGGGTGGGCGGAGGCTCGGGTGATGATGTCCTGGGCTTCGTCCAGCAGGCGGTGGGCGTCGTCGGCTTCGCCGTTGAGGGCGTGCCCGCGCGCCGCCATCTGCGTGGCCATCCCCTGTACGCCGAGCGAGGTGCCAGGAGCCGACCAGCGCGAGGCTTCGGCGAGTTTGACGCATCGCGTGCCACGGCCCCTCGACCAGGCCATGTGGGCCTTCATGTTGAGGGTCGTGGCCGCCATGTTGGCGTCCCCGGCCTCCAACGCCCATTCGTGGGAGCGGTCGTACCAGGCCAGCGCCGTGGCCGCGTCGTCCTGGTCCTGCGCCATCCACGCGAGGAACTGGGCGTGTTCGGCAGCGAGCCGTACGACACGGTCGGCCAGCGGGCCACGGGCGCCTGCGTACAAGTCG
Organism: Streptomyces sp. NPDC025721; assembly: GCF_055558595.1. NCBI lineage: Bacteria > Bacillati > Actinomycetota > Actinomycetes > Kitasatosporales > Streptomycetaceae > Streptomyces > Streptomyces sp. NPDC025721. The sequence continues at coordinate 103,477 of NZ_JBVHMF010000011.1, forward strand.
ACGACTGTGCGCAGTTGGTGACGCATAACATCGACGAGCGGGCGTGATCCGATCTCGTCCTCGGCCCTGCGGTGTTCGGCCAGCAGTCGGTCGAGCCAGTCGAGGGTGGGCGCGTCCACCCGGCGCGAGGTCTCGACAACACTGGTGACCCGTACCAACAGGTCCTCGTCCGGTGCGATCCCGGGCAGGGCCAGGCCCGATACGGGCGCGTCGGGCGAATGCCGGTGTGTCGTAGGGGAGTTGAGGGAAGCGGGGATACCCAAGCCGTCCACGATGCGCTGGCGTACTTCGGCCGAGGTCACGCGGCGATTTCCGCGCTCGATGTCGGAGACATCGGGTTGGACGAGTCCGACGCGTTCGCCGAGCTTGGTCTGGCTCAGGCCGGTGAGCTTTCGGTACGTACGGAAGACGGCGCCCCAGTCCTCACCGGTGACCGCCGCCGCTAATTGCGGGTGGGACCACAAGATCCCGGGAGTATCCCCCATACCTCAAATATAGGACGACCCCATAGGGACGTGGGATGGGTTCAGCAGGCTCTCGCCGCAAGGGTTTTGAGGGTGAGATCCGCGCGACCGGGTGAACGATCCGGTGGTGTGGCCGACCTGACGAGAGCGGGCTGACATGCGCGAGTTCATCCACCGCCATTGCGGACGTACGGGGGCTGTGCGGTGAGGACGGGAGTGCTGGAGGGGCGCCCTTCGGTCGCGGTGCATCGGTGGCGCCGCGACCCCCGCAACGTGGCCAAGGCGCGGCATGCGCTGCTGGGTCACATGGGCGAGTGGGGCATGACCGGACTGGCGGACACCGCCGTACTTGTCCTGTCGGAGTTGTTCACCAATGCCGTGCGGCACGCGCGGGGGCCGCAGGACCGGCTGGTCGAGACCCGGTACGAGCGGCTGACGGACGGCGCGCTGCGGATCGAGGTGCACGACGCCAACAGCGTCCGGCCCGAAGCCCGGGAGCCGTCCGTGGACGCCGAATCCGGGCGCGGCCTGGCCCTGGTCGACGTACTGACCGCCGGACGCTGGGGAGTGAGTGAACGCTTAGGCGTCGGGAAACTCGTCTGGGCCGTGTGCGCCGACGACACCGCTGACGAGGTGCCCCGGTGAGCCTGCGGGAAGCACTGCGGCTACGGGCACGGGAACCGTCGTACGAGGCGGGCCACCCGTGCGAGGACTGCGGCAACGCCCTCGTGCTGTGCGTTCAGTGCGGTGAGGACGTGCGCTGTCCGAACTGCGTTCCGTACGAACGGCCCTCGGCACGGGACGAGGCCCTGCGCGCCACGGTTCGGCTGGTGCGGGACCGTCCCGAGGCGGGACTGCTGGCCGGGGCGCTGGCCTGTTCGCCGCCCGCCATGCTCGGCTGGGTCGGTATGACGTTCGTCGCACCCGGCCTGCTGCGCACCGGGGGCGCTCTGGCAGGGGCCGTCGCGTGCGGTGCCTTTCTCGCCATGGGCGCGACGGCGGGCAGGTTGCCGCTTGCCGGGGAGGCTCCCACCTGCCGGATCAACCGCACGACAGCGCCGTACGACCGCTGGTCGTGGACCGGAGCCGGGGCGGTGGCGGTCCAGATCGTCCTGGTGTCCCTCGGCGTCGCGGCCGCCTGAGCCCGCCCCCGATGCCTGACCGCCGCTTCGGGCACCGGCCACGCACTAGCCTGAAGCCGAAGGCCCCGGCGCGATATGTCGGGGCCCTCGGCTTGTGTACGGCCGCTTCCGCGTGCGTACGGGAGGCCGGCGGAGGCGGCTCCGGCCTTGCGGCGCAGCTTGCGGCGGGCTGGCTGGCGCTGCTCGGCGAACAGCACGAGGGGCACCTCGGTGAAGACCTGGTGGACGGGCTGTTGGGGGAAAAGGGGGGTGGGGGAGAATCGGGCGGGTCGGGTGGTGGGTGGGGAAGAGGGCAGGGGATGGGGCAGGCGAGGGGTGAGGGGCGGGATATCGAGTCCGCCGTCGTGATCTATACGGCGGTGGCGAACGGCGGTGGGGCTCCGTACGCGGGGCTGGCGGGGCTGGTGGGGCTGGACGAGGGGCGGCTGGAGTCGGGGCTGCGGACCTTGAAGGGCATGGGGCTGGTCCGGCTGGTGGAGGGGCGGGTCGAGACCGTCGACCCGGACGCCGCGCTGGCGGTGGCGATGGACACGTATCTGGGCACGGCCGCGGCGCAGTTGCGGAACGCGGCGGAGCTCAGCGAGACGACGCAGGCGCTGCTGACGGTGTTCCGGCCTGCGGCGGCGCGGCTCCAGGAGCAGGTGGTCGTCCAGAACTTCGAGGACCTGGAGACCCGGCTGAGCGCGCTGGCCGACATCGACGCCACCGCGCGGGAGTCCGTGGACTCGCTGCACCCGGGCCCGATGCCGCAGGACATGGCGGTGCTGGAGCACTCCCTGGCCGGGGACGCGGCGATGGTACGGCGCGGGGTGCGGGTCCGCGCCCTGTACCCGCGCTCGCTGCTCCAGATCCCGAAGTACAGCAAGTATCTGAACGACCTGACCGACGTGGGCGTCGGCGTCCGGCTGATCGACCACGGCCCGCACGACCTGCTGGTGGTGGACCGGCACACCGTCGTCCTGCCGGGCGTCCCGCACGTACGGTCGTCGATGACGCTGGTGCGCGGCGCGGTGCTGGCCCGCTCGTACGTCTCGGTCTACGAGGACTACTGGCTACGGGCGAAGCCGATGCCGCACATCGCGCGCGGCGGTCAAGCCACCCCCGCCCCCGACAGCGACGACGACCCCGGCGCCGCCACGGACTTCACCGACCAGGAGCGGACCATCATCCGGCTGATGGCCAACGGCTACAGTGACGACCGCATCGCCAGGACGCTGGGCGTCGCCCGGCGCACCGTGCAGCGCGTGATGACCAAGCTGATGGAACGGCTCCAGGTCTCCAGCCGCTTCGAGGTCGGCCTGAAGCTGGCCCGGCTGCTCGACCCGGACGACCTCTGACCGGCCGCACCGTCCTCCCGCGGGCCGCACCGTACGGCCGTGCGCCGCCACCGTCCATCCACCGCATCCGGGACGCCCACCGCACCCGGGACACCCACCGCACCCGGGACACCCACCGCACCCGCGTGACCACCGCATCCGCGTGACCACCCCGCGTGACCACCCCACCGTACTGGTGAACCACCCCACCACCCCACCACCGAAGTGTGTCGCACTTGGGACAGTGCCCGATGTGGACAAGGCGATTCCGGCGGCTCGCGAGCATCCCCGCTTAGCATGAGCGGGGGCGCGAAATCGCAGGCCGCGGACGCCGGGTGACCCCTCACCCCCAAGGACGCGGCAGCCGAGAAGATCCGGGGGACAAGCCATGGACCGTCGTTCCGACGAGGACCCACCGCTGATCCAGGAGTTCCTGCGCGAGGCCCGCAGAAATTTCGTGGGCGAACCCGAGCCCATCACGGGCCACAACGGTTACCGCCCGCCGGGCCTGAGCCAGCACGCGGTGGCCCAGCGCCTGGGCATATCACCGCGCCTCTACCAGGACTGGGAGGGCTGCGGACGCCCCATCCCCGCCCACCGCCTCGACAGCCTCGCCAACGCGCTGCGGCTGGACTCGCGCAAGCGCGACGAGCTGTGGTTCATCGTCACCGGCGGCTACCCGCCGCGCGGCCCGGCGGAACCCGACCCCGAGGCCGTCACCGGCTGGACGTCGTACCTCCACGCGCTCCAGGTCCCCGCCCTCACTGTGGACGGCGCCTGGCGGATTCTGGAGACCAACCAGGCGTGGCGCCAGCTCTTCGAGCCCGCGGGCCAGCCGCCGCCCGCGAATCTGCTGCGCTTCGTGCTCTTCGCGCCGTACGCGCGGCAGTTGTGCGCCGAGTGGCGGACCGGCTGGGCGACGGCGTTCCTGCGCCAGCTCCGGCTCCAGGCGCAGACCGCGCACCACCAGCCGCAGACCGGGCCCGACCAGGAACTGCTCCGCGTCATCGCCGAACTGCGCGAGGACCCCGAACTGGCCCGGCTGTGGCAGGCGGAGAGCGAGTCCACCCGGGTCGCGCTGCACCATGACGGCCAGGTACGGCTGCTGCGGCCACCGGCAGGCGGTTACGTCCAGCGGGTGCGCATGCTCGTGTCGTCCCCGGCGCACGATCCCCGGCGCCGAGTGCTGATGTTCATGCCCGCCGTGACGGCGCCCGGCCTGGCGGGGCCCGCCGGGACAGCACCCGGTACGGCGGCGTCCGTGACGACGGCGCCCGGCACGGCGGGCCCCGCCGTCCCGACGCTGCGCAGGACCGGCCCCTACTCGGGCGTGTTGTCGGGGCCGCCGAAGTCCGGGCTGGTGAAGTCGGGACTGCTGTAGCGCGGACCGGAGAAGCGCGGCGCGGCGGGCGGCAGCGGCGCGGCCGGGTCGGGCGCCGGACTGCTGAAGTCCGGGCGGGAGTAGCCCAGTCGCGGCATGCGGCTGAGGTCCTGCCCGGTGGCCGGGCCGGGCACCGGGCTCACCGCCGGGCCGTGCGGCGGCTCGTGGGCGCTGGTCGGGGCGAGCGCCGCGCCGGCCGCCGCGTCCTCCAGGAAGGGCAGCATCCCGCGCTCCAGCAGCGCCCGGTACCAGGCGTCGCGCGCGTCGGCGACCTCGGGCGGCAGCGCGTCGGGCGAGTCGTGTATGGCGGAGGAGCCGTCGCGCAGCGCCGTGAGCAGCAGTCCGACCGCGCCGAGCAGTATCGACGCGGCGGTGACGGCGGCGAACAGCCAGCCCGCGGTGCGCAGCGGCGACGCGATGGCGGGCTCGGGGGCCATCGCGCGCAGCGCGTAACCGATCAGCAGGAAGATCACGGCGGCGGCGCCCGCGAGCAGCGGCGTCAGGACGGCGAGGACGGCGATCAGGCCCGCGCCGGAGCCCGCGCCCTCCGCGACGCCCATCGCCGCGTAGCCGAAGGACCGGTTGTCGCGGGCGCGCGCCGACTCGCGGGCGGCCTCCCGCGACGCCTCCCGGACGCCGCGGTACGTCTCGTACTCGGCGGCCGCCGCGTCGGCGATGAGTTCGGCCGCGCCGAGCGCCAGGGTGCGCAACTGCTCGCTGTTCAGGGCGGAGTGACCGTTGGAGTGGTTCGTCCGTCGCGAGGCGGGGCGGCTCTCCGCCACGTCCCCGCCGTCCGGCCCGAGGGCCCGCTCACGGTCGGGTCCGTGATCCCGCAGGACCGTGCGCAGCGCCTCGTCCAGCGCGCGTTCAAAGTCCGGGCGGTCTTCGGTGAGCAGGTGTGGAGCGCTGGTCATGTGCATCCCCCGATGCTCCGACTCCCCGAGCGCGGCCGGTGTTCCCCGAGGGGAACCGGCCCGGTCGGCCGAGTACGCGGAGAGCGGCGTGCCTACGGATACAGCGATGGTAGAGCGGGGAGGCGAGACCGTGACAGGGTGCAACCAGGAAATCTGACGGCGCGAAATGTGCCGGACACCGACACGCCACCCCAAAGACGCCGCGCGGGAAGCCCCGGCGCGCTCCCCGCCCGTGCCTTCCGGAGCGGGCCGGTCCGCGAAACGCCGGGCCGGCACGGCGACGTGCCTGACCCGCCGGGCGACATGCCCGGCCCGCCGCGCGGAGCGCGACGGACCCGCTAACCCACCAGCGGCAGTTGGGCGACCAGCAGCCGTCCGTCCATCGTGACGCCGCCGTCCATCGCCACCGCCAGATTCTCCGCGTAGACCATCGGTCCGTTGACGGTGTGCACCCGCTCCTCGCCGTCGGCCGGATATTCGCCGCCGACCTCGCCGAGCAGGTACGGGATCGGGCTGTGCCCGTGCACGACGCGGTTGCCCCCGTAGGTGCCGAGCAGTTCGCGGGCGGCCCGCGGGCCGCCGTCGCCGCGGAAGGCGAACCGCTTGGTGAGCTTGCGGAACAGGTCCCAGCACTCGTCGGCGTCGCCCCGTTGGAGCACGCCGGTGACCGTGTCGTTCATCTCCTCGACGCTGCTGCCGTAGTCCAGATACGCGGTGGTGTCGGAGTGCACCAGCAGGTGGCCGTCGGTGACGTGGGCCGCGTCCAGCCGGGACATCCAGGTCAGATGGCGGTCCTCGAGACGGTCCATGTCGGTCGGCTGGCCGCCGTTGAGCCGCCAGGCGGCGAGGAAGGAGGCGGTGCCGCCGGTGGAGTTGACGGGGGTGTCGCCGAACCGGTGCGCGCCGAGCAGCAGCAGTTCGTGATTGCCCATCAGGGCACGGCAGTAGCCGCCCGCCGCCGCGGCCTCCGCCGAGAGCTGCATGACCAGTTCGATGACGCCGATGCCGTCGGGGCCGCGGTCGGTGAAGTCGCCGAGGAACCACAGCCGGGCGCTGCCCGCCGCCCAGTGGCCCTCCTCGTCGACCAGGCCGCACTCGCCGAGCGCCGCCAGCAACTCGTCCAGATAGCCGTGCACATCGCCGACCACGTACAGCGGTCCCGGCCGGTCGCCCGCCGCGCCGTCCGCGGTGATCACCGGCAGGTCGTGGGCGGTCGGCGTGTACTCCGCGGGGACCAGGGGCGCGTCGGGTCGCGTCGGCTCGTACGCGGCGGGCCGCTGTGCGGGCGGCGCGCTGTCGTACGCGGGCGGCACCGGTGGTACGGCGGCGCGGGCCGGTTCGTACGCCGGTGCCACACCCGCCCCGCCGGTGGTCGCCGACGGCACGGGCGGTACGGGCGCGGCGGCCGGGACCGCCGGTGCCGTGCCGGCCGGAGCCGGAGCCGAATCGATCAGCATGGGAGCCGGTTCCGTCGGAGCCGGAGCCGCGGCCCCGCCGTACCCGCCGGACGTCTCCCCGTAGCCGCCGCGCGGCTCGAATCCGACCGTCGGCTCAAACGCCGGAGCCGTGCCGAAACCGGCCGTCGGCTCGTGCCCGGACACGTACGCGGACGCCTCGGGACGCCAGCCTTCCGAAGTCCCGGGCTCGGGTCCCTGACCTGCCCCCTGAGTCATCGACCCCTCCACGATCGCGCCGCCATCCGCCCATCATAGGAATGACGCTGTCGCGTTGTGACATACCCAGGCACCTGGTTTTCGCAGGGCGCAGACAAACCATCCCTTAGCTCCCTCGTACGCCCGCACGATTCGTCTTCCGGCCGTCGGCGGGGGCTCGGTCACCCGTTCGGCCGATCACTCGCGGGGGTGCCCGGCGGAGCCCTCCGGCCGGACGGCCGCTCTTCCTCAGCCGCCCGCGGGCCCCCGCGGATGACTGACCGTCGTGCGGTGCGCGCGCCGCTGCGAAGAGGTGCGGACGATCAACTCGGTCGGCATCACCTGCTGTACGGGATGCGCGCCGCCGACGCCCTCGATGGCGTCGATGAGCAACTGCACGACCGCCGTGCCGATCCGGCGCGGTTTCAGCGACAGCGTGGTGATCGGCGGTTCGGTGCTGGCGTAGACGGTGCTCTCGCTGCAGCAGACCAGCAGCAGGTCGTCGGGCACGCGCAGGCCGTAACGGCGGGCGGCGGCCAGCAGATCGGTGCCGTTGGGGTCGAAGAGCCCGTAGACGGCGTCGGGGCGGTCGGGCCGCGCCAGTAAGCGGTCGGCGGCGACCGCGCCCGCCCGCGGGTCGTGCGCGGGATACGACTCGTAGACCGGCTCCTGGCCGACCCGCTCGCACCACTCCAGATACGCGGTGGTGGACAGCCGGGTGTACGTGTCGGTGGTGGTGCCGGTGAGCAGGCCGATCCGGCGGGCGCCCGCGGCGGCGAGGTGGTCGAGGATGCCGAGGACGGCGGCCTCGTGGTCGTTGTCGACCCAGGCGTGCACGGGCACGCTGCCCGCCGGGCGGCCGTCGCTGACCACCGGGACGCCCTGTCGGACCAGTTCGGCGACCAGCGGGTCGTGGTCGGAGGGGTCGATGACGACGGTGCCGTCCAGCGCCACGTTCCCCCACACGTCGTGCCGGGAGGAGGCGGGCAGGATGACCAGGGCGTAGCCGCGGGCCAGGGCGGCGGAGGTGGCGGCCCTGGCCATCTCCGCGAAGTACGCGAATTCGGTGAAGGTGAACGGTTCTTCGCCGTAGGTCGTCACGGTCAGGCCGATCAGGCCCGATCTGCCGGTGCGCAGTGTGCGGGCGGCGGCGGACGGGCGGTAGCCCAGCCGGTCGGCGACCTCGCGCACATGGCGGCGGGTGGCGTCGGGCAGTCGGCCCTTGCCGTTGAGTGCGTCGGAGACAGTCGTGATCGAGACTCCGGCGGCGGCGGCGACGTCCCTGATGCCCGCCCGCTCAAGCCGGCGTCCGATGGGCCGGCTCGCCTGGTGGTTCCCTGCTGCTGTCATGGCCTGCCGATATTAGGACGGCGCTGGTCCGGTCGGCGCCTGCCGTTTCTACCCCCCAGAAGATAGGTTTCTGCAAGATCGAACCCCGTATGCAAGGTGGAATATGCAGGCGGCAGGGCGTGCCTTGTGGGTGATACCGGCGCGGGTGCGGCCGATGCCCGTCCATTGGTCCACCGACAGGAGTGACGTCAACTCACTCCTACGAGGGACGCGGGGTGCCTTTTTTTGGCCGCCTTCTCGCCTCCGGCGGCTTAGACCCGGTATCGACGCTTCTCTTCGACGGTCGCTCGTTCCTCGCTCCCTGCTCATCGTCGCTTTCGATACCGGCGCCGCCTTTGGCTCGCCGGCTACCGGCGAACCCACCTACGCGATCGCACCCCGGCGGCGCGGCCCTTCGCGCGGGCGTGTCCGGCGGGGAACGGCCCCCCAGCCGGACCCCGGCGGGGGTGTGGGGTACCGCACCTCCACAGGGGGCGCGGGCGCTCGTAGGGTGTGGCCATGACCCCCAAGCTGCGCGCGGAACTGGACGGCATCCCCACGTACAAGCCCGGGCGACCCCCGGCCGTGGACGAGAGCGGTGCCCAGGCCGGGCCCGCCTTCAAGCTGTCCTCCAACGAGAACCCGTACCCTCCGCTGCCCGGTGTGCTGGAGGCGGCCACCGCCGCCGCGGCCACGTTCAACCGCTATCCCGACCTGGCCTGCTCGGCGCTGACCGCCGAGCTGGCGGGACGTTTCGGCGTGCCCGAGGCACACGTGGCGACCGGCACCGGCTCGGTCGGCGTGGCCCAGCAGTTGCTCCAGTCGACCTCGGGCCCCGGCGACGAGGTGATCTACGCCTGGCGGTCCTTCGAGGCGTATCCGATCATCACCCGGATCAGCGGCGCGCTGCCGGTGCAGGTGCCGCTGGACGCGGACGAGGTGCACGACCTGGACGCGATGGCGGCGGCGGTCACCGACCGCACGCGGCTGATCTTCGTCTGCAATCCCAACAATCCGACCGGCACGGTGGTGCGCCGGGCCGAGCTGGAACGATTCCTCGACCGGGTGCCGTCCGACATCCTGGTGGTGCTGGACGAGGCGTACCGCGAATTCATCACCGACCCCGATGTTCCCGATGGAATCGATCTGTACCGGGACCGTCCGAATGTGGCGGTGCTGCGGACCTTCTCCAAGGCGTACGGCCTGGCGGGCCTGCGGATCGGCTTCGCGGTGGCGCACGAGCCGGTGGCGGCTGCGCTGCGCAAGACGGCGGTGCCCTTCGGCGTGAGCCAGCTCGCGCAGGACGCGGCGGTCGCCAGCCTGCGCGCGGAGCCAGCGCTGCTGGAGCGGGTCGCGGGCCTGGTCACCGAGCGGACCCGGGTGGTCGAGGCGCTGACCGCGCAGGGCTGGACGGTGCCCGAGACGCAGGCCAACTTCGTCTGGCTGCGGCTGGGGGAGCGCACCACGGACTTCGCGGCGGCGGCCGAGCGGGCCGGCACCACCGTCCGCCCCTTCGCCGGCGAGGGCGTACGGATCACCATCGGCGAGACCGAGGCCAACGATCTGCTGCTGCGGACCGCCGAAAGCTTCCGCAAGGAGCTGTGACGGCGGCGGCGCGCCCGTCGGCACGATCCCCCGAAACCCACTCCCACCTGCGCTTTCGCCCCTTGCGACCCCCCGGTTGCAGGGGGCGAACTGCTGTGCGTAATACTGAGCTTGTGAATGTATTCACGTTCACAAGCTGATCGGGTTGTAGGAGAAGAGGAGACGGATCGTGCAACTCGCAATGGGTCCACTGGACGTCGCCCGATGGCAGTTCGGCATCACGACCGTCTACCACTTCCTCTTCGTACCGCTGACGATCTCGCTGTCCGCGCTCACGGCCGGACTCCAGACCGCGTGGGTGCGCAGCGGCGACGAGAAGTACCTGAGGGCCACCAAGTTCTGGGGCAAGCTCTTCCTGATCAACATCGCCATGGGCGTGGTGACGGGCATCGTCCAGGAGTTCCAGTTCGGCATGAACTGGTCGGACTACTCGCGCTTCGTCGGCGACATCTTCGGCGCCCCGCTCGCCTTCGAGGCACTGATCGCCTTCTTCTTCGAGTCCACCTTCATCGGCCTGTGGATCTTCGGCTGGGACAAGCTGCCGAAGAAGATCCACCTCGCCTGCATCTGGATGGTCTCGATCGGGACGATCCTGTCCGCGTACTTCATCCTGGCCGCCAACTCCTGGATGCAGCACCCGGTCGGCTACCGCTACAACCCGACGACCAAGCGCGCGGAACTCACCGACTTCTGGGCGGTGCTCACCCAGGACACCGCGCTGGCGCAGTTCTTCCACACCATGTCCGCCGCCTTCCTCACCGGCGCCGCGTTCATGATCGGGATCGCCGCTTACCACCTGGCCCGTAAGCAGCACATCTCCGTGATGCGCTCCTCGCTGCGCCTCGCCCTGGTCGTCGCCGTCGTCGCGGGCGCGCTCACCGCGATCAGCGGCGACACCCTCGGCAAGGTCATGTTCAAGCAGCAGCCGATGAAGATGGCCGCCGCCGAGGCGCTGTGGGACGGCCAGAAGGGCGCGCCCTTCTCGATCTTCGCGGTCGGCGACGTCAACAAGGGCCACAACAAGGTGGCCATAGACATTCCGAACCTGCTGTCGTTCCTGGCCACCGACAACTTCAACGCCTACGTGGGCGGCATCAACGACGTCAACAAGGAAGAGCAGGCGAAGTACGGCCCCGGCGACTACCGGCCCAACATCCCCGTCGCCTACTGGGGCTTCCGCTGGATGATCGGCTTCGGCGTCGTCTCGATCGGCGTCGGCGCGGCCGGCCTGTGGCTCACCCGCCGCAAGTTCTGGCTCGCGCCCGCGCACCGCACGGGCGACGACGAGGTCCCGCACCTGATGCTCACCAGGAACGGGCAGATCGGCCCCCGGCTCACGCGCTGGTACTGGTGGATCGCCCTGTGGACCATGGCCTTCCCGCTGATCGCCAACTCCTGGGGCTGGATCTTCACCGAGACCGGCCGCCAGCCCTGGGTGGTCTACGGCGTGCTGCGCACCCGCGACGCGGTCTCCCCCACGGTCTCCACCGGCGAGGTCTTCACCTCCCTGATCGTCTTCACCCTCCTCTACGCGGCTCTCGCCGTCGTCGAGGTGCGGCTGCTCCTGAAGTACGCCAAGGCGGGGCCGCCGGAGCTCACCGACGACGACCGCCGCTCCCCCACCCGGATCGGCGGCGACGACGACGGCGCGGACGCCGACCGCCCGATGGCCTTCTCGTACTGAGCGTCCGTACCGACTGTTCCGTACCGACTGAGAGGAGTGCGACATGCATCTGCACGACGTCTGGTTCGTCCTCATCGCGGTCCTGTGGACCGGCTACTTCTTCCTTGAGGGCTTCGACTTCGGGATCGGCGTCCTGACCAAGCTGCTGGCCCGCGACCGTACCGAGAAGCGGGTCCTGATCAACACCATCGGCCCGGTCTGGGACGGCAACGAGGTGTGGCTGCTCACGGCGGGCGGCGCGACCTTCGCGGCCTTCCCCGACTGGTACGCCACCCTCTTCTCCGGCTTCTACCTGCCGCTGCTGATCATCCTGGTCTGCCTGATCGTGCGCGGCGTCGCCTTCGAGTACCGCGCCAAGCGCGACGACGAGCGCTGGCAGCGCAACTGGGAGAATGCGATCTTCTGGACCTCCCTGGTCCCGGCGCTGCTCTGGGGCGTCGCCTTCGCGAACATCGTGCGGGGCGTGAAGATCGACGCGAACAAGGAGTACGTCGGCAACTTCTGGGACCTGCTCAACGGGTACTCGATCCTCGGCGGACTCGTCACCCTGAGCCTCTTCACCTTCCACGGCGCCGTCTTCGCCTCGCTCAAGACCCTCGGCGACATCCGCGACCGGGCCCGCGCGCTGGCCACCCGCGTCGGCGTGCTCACCGCGCTCCTCGCGCTGGCCTTCCTGATCTGGACCCAGGCCGCGCACGGCGACGGCCGCAGCCTGCCCGCGCTGATCGTCGCCGTCGTCGCCCTGGTCGGGGCCCTCGGCGCCAATCTCGCGGGACGCGAGGGCTGGTCGTTCGCGCTGTCCGGCGTCACGGTCGCGGCGACCATCGCCATGTTCTTCCTGACGCTCTTCCCCGACGTCATGCCGTCCTCGCTGAACGACGCCTGGAGCCTGACCGTCACCAACGCCTCCTCCACGCCGTACACGCTGCGGATCATGACGTGGTGCGCGGGCATCGCCACGCCCCTCGTCCTGCTCTACCAGGGCTGGACGTACTGGGTCTTCCGCAAGCGCATCGGCACCCAGCACATCGCGGGCGCGGCGACCGGTCACTGACGCGACCGATCACTGAGGGCCGATCGCTGACAGCCGGTCACTGACCGAAGGGAGATGTTCCACGTGAAACCTGTCGATCCGCGACTGCTGCGGTACGCGCGTACGACCCGGGTCTTCCTCGCCGGGGCGGTGCTGCTCGGGCTGGCCGGGGCGGGGCTGATCATCGCCCAGGCGGTGCTGATCGCCGATGTGGTGGTCGGCGGGTTCCGGGACGGGGAGGGTGTCGGGGAGCTGCGCGGGACGCTCGCGTGGCTGGTGGCGGTCGCCGTCGGGCGGGCGCTGGTCGGCTGGCTCACCGAGCTGTGCGCGCACCGGGCGGGGGCGGCGGTGAAGTCGCAGCTGCGCGGGCAGCTGCTGGAGCGGGCCACCGCGCTGGGCCCCGGCTGGCTGACCGGGCGGCGCAGCGGTGAGCTGACCACGCTCGCCACCCGCGGGATCGACGCGCTGGACGACTACTTCTCGCGGTATCTGCCGCAACTCGGCCTCGCGGTGGTCGTGCCCGCGGTCGTGCTGGCCCGGATCGTCACCGCCGACTGGATCTCGGCCGCCACCATCGCGGTGACGCTGCCGCTGATCCCGCTGTTCATGGTGCTGGTCGGCTGGGCGACCCGCGAGCGGATGGACCGGCAGTGGAAGCTGCTGGCCCGGCTGTCCGGGCACTTCCTCGACGTCGTCGCGGGGCTGCCCACGCTCAAGGTCTTCGGCCGGGCCAAGGCGCAGGCCGACAACATCCGCGCCATCACCGGCGAGTACCGGCGGGCCACGCTCAAGACGCTGCGGATCGCGTTCCTGTCCTCCTTCGTCCTCGAACTGCTCGCCACCATTTCCGTCGCGCTGGTCGCGGTCGGGATCGGCATGCGGCTCGTCCACGGCGAGCTGTCCCTGCGGACGGGCCTGCTGGTGCTGATCCTCGCGCCCGAGGCGTATCTGCCGCTGCGGCAGGTGGGCGCGCAGTACCACGCGGCGGCCGAGGGGCTGGCGGCGGCGGAGCAGGTCTTCGAGGTGCTGGAGACCTCGCCGCGGACCGGGGCGGGTGCGGTACGGGGGCGGGCCGCCGCGCCGGATCCGCGGGGTGCCGCGATCACGGTCGAGGGGCTGGTCGTACGGGAGGGCGGGTCGCTGGCCGCGACGACGTTCACCCTCGCGCCGGGTGAGACGGTGGCCGTCACCGGGCCCAGCGGGGCCGGGAAGACGACCCTGCTCAACGCGCTGCTCGGCTTCGTTCCCGCCGCCGAGGGGCGGATTCTGGTCGGCGACACCGACCTCGCCGCGATCGACCCGGCCGACTGGCACCGCTGGATCGCCTGGGTCCCCCAGCACCCGCACCTGTTCGCCGGGACTGTCGCCGACAACGTACGGCTCGCCCGGCCCGACGCCGACGACGCCGCCGTACGTACCGCGCTCGCGGACGCCGACGCGCTCTCCTTCGTCTCCCCCGCCACCGTCCTCACCGAGGACGGCGCGAACCTCTCCGCGGGTCAGCGCCAGCGCATCGCCCTGGCCCGCGCCTTCCTCGCCGACCGCCCCCTGCTTCTCCTCGACGAGCCCACCGCCAACCTCGACGGCGCCACCGAGGCCGAGATCGTCACGACCCTCCACCGCCTCGCCGCCACCCGCACCGTCCTCCTCATCGCCCACCGCCCCGCGCTCCTCCCCCTCGCCACGAAAGTCCTCCCCCTCCGCCCGCCCCGCATCTCCGCCGTCGACGGCGACCCGACCGCGGCGGGGGACGGGGCGTCGGCGGCGACGGGCCGGGTGCCTGGCGGCACGGTGGTCTCCGCGGGGGACGTCACCCCGTCCGAGCCCACGCCTGTCGTGGCGGCGGCTCGCGCGGCGGCGACGGCGACGCCTGTGGTGGGGGATGGCGGGGTTCTCTGGCGGGTGGGGCTGCGGGTGCGGCGGGCGGCTGTGGGGGTGGTGGGGCGGTCCGGGCCGGAGGCGCTTCGCGTTCGTGGTGGCGGGGCGCGGGGGCGGTTCGTGGGGGCCGTCGGGCTGGGGGCGGCGGCGTTGCTGTCGGCTGTGGGGCTCATGGCGACGTCGGGGTGGCTGATCAGCCGGGCGTCGCAGCAGCCGCCGGTGCTGTATCTGATGGTGGCCGTGACGGCGACGCGGGCGTTCGGGATCGGGCGGGCCGTGTTCCGTTACGGCGAGCGGCTGGTGGCGCACGACGCGGTGTTCCGGGCGCTGGCCGGGGTGCGGGTGGCGGTGTTCCGGCGGCTGGAGCGGCTGGCGCCCGCGGGACTCGGCGGGACGCGCCGCGGTGACCTGCTCTCGCGCCTGGTCGCGGACGTGGACGCCGTCCAGGACCACTACCTGCGGTGGCTGCTGCCCGCGCTGACCGGCGGCCTCGTGTCCGTGGCGACCGCCGCCTTCACCGGCTGGCTGCTGCCCGCCGCCGGGCTGATCCTGGCCTGCGGGCTGCTCGCCGCGGGCGTGGCCGTCCCCGCGCTGTCGGCAGCCGTCGCCCGCCGCACCGAGGCGCGCCTCGCGCCCGCCAGGGGCGAACTGTCCGCCCGCGTCCTCGGCCTGTTCACCGGCACCGCCGAACTGACCGTGGCGGGCGCCCTCCCGCGCCGCCGCGCCGACGCCGCGCGCGCCGACCGTACGCTCACCCGGATCGCGGCCCGTTCGGCCGCCGCGACCGCGCTCGGCGCCGGACTGACCGCGCTGGTCAGCGGGGTGACGGTGACGGCGTGCGCGTACGTCGGCGTCCGGGCCGTCAGCGGCCACCACCTCCAGGGCGTCGCGCTGGCCGTGCTCGTGCTGACGCCGCTGGCCGCCTTCGAGGCCGTCGCCGGGATGCCGCTCGCGACCCAGCAGCGGCAGCGGAGCCGGCGCTCGGCGGCGCGGGTGAGCGAGGTGCTGGACGCGCCGCTGCCCGTACGCGAGCCGGAGCGGCCCGCGCCCCCGCCCGCGTCACCGTTCCCGCTGGTCGTACGGGAGGTGACGGCCCGCCACCCGGGCCAGGACGCACCGGCGCTGGACGGCGTCGGCCTCACCCTCACCGAGGGCCGCAGGATCGCGGTCGTCGGCGCCTCGGGCGCGGGCAAGACGACCCTCGCCCACGTACTGCTGCGGTTCCTGGACACCGAGTCGGGCACGTACACGCTGGCGGGGCAGGACGCGGCGGGCCTGGACGGCGACGACGTACGCCGCCTCGTCGGCCTGTGCGCCCAGGACGCGCACGTCTTCGACAGCACCGTCCGGGAGAATCTGCGGCTCGCCCGCCCCGGCGCGGACGACGGCGAACTCCGGGAGGCGCTGGCCGCCGCCCGGCTGGACATCGACCTGGACACCCTCGTCGGCGAACACGGCGCCCGGCTGTCCGGCGGCATGCGCCAGCGCCTGGCCCTGGCCCGCGCGCTGCTCGCCCGTTTCCCCGTCCTCGTCCTGGACGAGCCCGCGGAACACCTCGACCTGGCCACCGCCGACGCCCTGACCGCCGATCTGCTGGCCGCCACGCGCGGCCGTACGACGCTGCTGATCACCCACCGGCTGGCCGGTCTCGCGGGCGGCGCGGTCGACGAGATCGTGGTGCTGGAGCGGGGACGGGTCGTGCAGCGCGGCGGCTACGAGGAACTGGCGGCGGCCGAGGGGCCGTTCCGCCGCACCCTGGAGCGGGAACGGCTCGCGGACACGGCTCTGGCGGGGGCCACGGCCGCCGCCTCGGGACCGCGTTCGCTCGTGGGCACGGGCACCGCCTGACTTTCCCGGACATACGCCACCAAATAACCTCGGCTCATGGCCTCAGACAGCGAGACGCCCGGCGGGACGCCCGAGGAAGCGCGCCAGGAGACGGCCGGGGCGGCCCCGAACGACAAGGACGCCCCGGCCTACGCCCCGGCATACGTCCCGGCCTACGACGCGGCACCCCCCGCGGGACCGACCTCTTCCGGAGACGCTCCGGGCGACGGGGAGACCCCCGAGCCGACCACCCTCAGCTTCCAGGGCATCGCCTCCCAGATCACCGTCCGGCTGCCGGAACTGCTGGAAGCGGTCGTCTCGGTCGGCACCGGCATCGAGCTGCACACCACGCTGCGCCGCATCGTGGAGACGGCGGCCGAGCTGGCCGGGGCGCGTTACGCCGCGCTCGGCGTCCTCGACGCGGACGGCTCGGGACTCGCGGACTTCATCACGTACGGGATCAACGAGGCCGACGCCGAGCGGATGGGCGCACTGCCCGACGGCCACACCGGGCTGCTCGGCGAGCTGATCCGGCACCCGGTGCCGCTGCGGCTGGCCCACCTGTCGGACGACGCCCGCGCGGTGGGCCTGCCGCCCGGCCACCCGCCGATGAGCAGCTTCCTGGGCGTCCCGATCCGCGTCCACACCGAGATCTTCGGCAATCTCTACCTCACCGAGAAGCGTGGCGGCCGGCAGTTCACCGACGAGGACACCGCCATGCTGCGCATCCTCGCCATGGAGGCCGGGATCGCGATCGGCAACGCCCGGCAGTACGAGGCCACCCGGCAGCGCGAGCACTGGATCAGCGGCGCCGCCGCCGTCACCACGGCCCTGCTCACCGGGGACGGCACCAGCGACGCGCTCGACGTCGTCGCGGTGTGGGCCCGCAAGCTCGCCGAGTCCGCCGCCGCGCTGGTCATGCTGCCGAGCCTCGACGAGAACGGGGCCGGGGACGGCGGCCTCGAGGTCGTCGCGGCCTCCGCCGCCGAGCCGGCCGGCATGGTCGGCACCGTCATCCCGCCGCAGAATCCGATCGCGGCCCAACTCCTCAACGGCGAGGCCGTCTTCGTGGCGGACGCCGCCTCCGACCCGCGCACCACCACGCGGCTGGCGGAACGCTTCGGGCCGACCATGATGCTCCCGTTGCGGAGCAACGACCGTGTCATCGGCATCCTCGCGCTGCCGCGCGAGCCCGGCGGCCGTCCGTTCACCGAGGCCGAACGCGTACTGGCCACCCAGTTCGCCGCCCAGGCCGCGCTCGCCCTCGTCCTGGCCGACGTGCAGCGCGACCGCGAACGCCTCGCCGTCTACAAGGACCGCGACCGTATCGCCCGCGACCTGCACGACCTCGTCATCCAGCGGCTCTTCGCCACCGGCATGATGCTGGAGGGCGCGGGGCGCAGGGCCCGCACGCCCGAGGTGCGCGAGGGCATCGGCCACGCCGTCGACGAACTCGACGCCACCATCCAGGAGGTGCGCACCGCCGTCTACGCCCTCCAGCAGGCGCCCGACGACGCCCCCTCAGGACTGCGCGCCCGCGTCCTGCGCGAGGTCGGCACCGCCGCCGTCCCGCTCGGCTTCCAGCCGTCCGTACGTTTCATCGGACCGGTCGACGCGCTGGTGGGCGAGCCCACCGCCAAGAACCTCGTCGCGGCGCTGCGCGAAGTCCTCTCCAACGCCTTCCGGCACGCCCGCGCCTCGCGCATCGACATCACCCTCGACGCCACCGCCACCCTTCCCGGCGGCGGCGACGCGGTCCGC
Source organism: Streptomyces sp. NPDC025721 (assembly GCF_055558595.1). Lineage (NCBI taxonomy): Bacteria > Bacillati > Actinomycetota > Actinomycetes > Kitasatosporales > Streptomycetaceae > Streptomyces > Streptomyces sp. NPDC025721. The sequence continues at coordinate 121,463 of NZ_JBVHMF010000011.1, forward strand.
CTGACCGCCACCGACGACGGCGTCGGCATCCCCCCGGCCGGCCGCCGCAGCGGCCTGCGCAATCTCTCCCGCCGCGCCCAATCGCTGGGCGGATCGAGCCAGTTCGGGCCGGGCCCCGAGGGTGCGGGCACGACGGTGCGGTGGGAGGCGCCGCTGCGTACGGACTGACCGGGCGGTGCGGTGCGACTGGCCGTCCCCGTACAAGCTAGGGCCTGTCCGCGTGCCGGGCGGCGATGATCCGCTCGATGACGCGGGCGACCCCGTCGTCGTTGTTGGACTCGGTACGGTGCGTGGTCGTGGCCAGGACGCGGGGATGGGCGTTCGCGACGGCGTACGACGTACCGGCCCATCCGAGCATCGCGAGGTCGTTCGGCATGTCGCCGAAGGCGACGACCTCGGCGGCGGACACCCCGCGCTCGGCGCAACATCGCGCCAGCGTCGTGGCCTTGCTGACGCCCTCGCCGCTGATCTCCAGCAGCGCGCTGTCGCTGGACCGGGTGATCTCGCCGTGCTGTCCCGCCACGCTCAGCCCGATGGCGAGGAATTCGTCCGGGTCGATGGACGGGTGCTTGGCGAGCAGCTTCAGCAGCGGCTGGCGCGGGTCGCGCACGGCGAGCAGTTCCTCGATCGGGGCCGTGGGGCCGAAGTCCGGCTCGATGACGCGGGGGTAGTCCGGCTCGCGGTAGAAGGTGTCGGCGCGTTCGACGGCGAAGGTCGTGCCGGGCACGGCGGCGCGCAGCGCGTGCGCGACGGCGAGGGCGTCGTCCTCCGGCAGCGGGAACGCCTCGATCAACTCGCCTTTGTGCAGGTCCCAGACGGAGGCGCCGTTGGCCAGGATGGCCATGCCGTGCCCCGCGAGGTGGGCCGCGACGGTGTCCATCCAGCGTGCGGGGCGCCCGGTGACGAAGAAGACCTCGATGCCCGCGGCCTCGGCGTCGGCGAGCGCCGCGACCGTACGCGGGGACACCGTCTTGTCGTCGCGCAGCAGCGTGCCGTCCAGGTCGGTGGCGATCAGCCGCGGCGGAGGGGCGGTGTAGGAGGCGGCGGACGACACGTCCGCTGATCGATGCTGCCCGCTGGGCTCATTGGCTGAGGTCACGGGCCCATCCTTGCGCATCCTTGCCCCGCCCGCACAAAGGTGCGGATACCCGCTCAGCCGAGCCCGTTTCGGCCGCGATTCCGGCTTGATCCCATCGCTCCCGGGGGCGTCACAGGGGCGCGGGTCACGCGATCACGGCAGGGGTACGGGCTGACGGACTGGCAGCGGATACGGCTGACGGTACGACTGGCTGGTGCGGCCGCCGGCGCGGCTGCTGGTGCGGCTGCTGGTGCGACGAGGGTGAGCGCTGCGCTTGTGGGGCGCAGAAATCTGTGGGGTTGGTGCGGTGCTGGTCGTACAAGAAGCTTGTACGGAAGGGGAGTTCGTGCGGGGACTGCGTCCCGGAAGTTCCTGCGGGATCTCCGTGCGGGGACCACGTACGGGATCGTCGTACGCGGTCCGGCTCAGCGGACGAGCACCGCTTCGTCCGCGGTGCTGGTCAGGGCGTGGTCCGCGAGGGCCGGACTGGCGGGGTAGGGCAGGGCCTCGCCGGTGTCCGGGGCGATGCTGCGGGCGGAGGGGGAGGAGCCGTGCGCCTCGGCCCTGATGCGCTGCTTCATCGTGGGCGGCAGCGAGCGGCTGCTGGGGCGCGGGGCCGGCAGCAGTGCGGCGCAGGACGGTGTCCTGGTGGGTGTCGGCGTGGCGCGCGTACCGTTCGCCGCGGCGACGGCCGCGGCCGGGACGGTGGCGGCCTGGGCGGCGGCGGTGTGGACGCGGGCGGTGCGGGCCGGAGTGGCGAAGCCGAGCCCGGCGACGAGCTTGAGGAGCACGCCGACGAAGGCGCTCCAGAAGGCGGTGACGTTCTTGAAGACGTTCATGACCTCTCGATTCCTTGGTGCGGAAATCTGACTTCTCCGATCATGAGGAAGACGGCACGGAATCGTGGGAGCCGCACCCCGGATTCGCGGATATACACATAAACGCCACTCATTCGGACCAAGGGGGTCCTGTGAAGCCCCGCGCCGACGGGGCCGCGGCCGGTCCTGAGGCGCTGGATAAGGTGGCGGCGTGTCCCCTCCCGAGGAGCCGCCCCGGCGCGGCGAACAGGCCGAGGTCGCCGCGTTCCGCCAGGCCCTGGGCCTCGACGCCCTCATCGACGTGCACACCCACTTCATGCCCGAGCGCGTCATGGCCAAGGTGTGGGCGTACTTCGACGCGGCCGGTCCGCTCGTCGGCCGCGCCTGGCCGATCGCGTACCGCGAGGAGGAGCGGCGGCGTGTCGAGACCCTGCGCGGCTTCGGCGTCCGGGCCTTCACCTCGATGCTCTATCCGCACAAGCCCGGCATGGCGCGCTGGCTGAACGACTGGGCCGCCGAATTCGCCGCCCGCACCCCGGACTGCCTGCACACCGCGACGTTCTTCGCCGAGCCCGGCGCCCCCGACGACGTACGCCGCGCCCTCGCCCAGGGTGCGCGCGTCTTCAAGTGCCACCTCCAGGTCGGCGGCTACGACCCCAACGACCCGCTGCTCGACGACGTCTGGGGCCTGCTCGCCGACACCGGCGTTCCCGTCGTCACCCACTGCGGCTCCGGCCCGGTCCCCGGCCCCTTCACCGGCCCCGCCCCCGTCGCCGCCCTGCTCGCCAGGCATCCGCGGCTGCGGCTCGTCGTCGCCCACCTGGGAATGCCGGAGTACGAGGACTTCCTCGGCCTCGCCGAGCGGCACGAGCGGGTCCTGCTCGACACCACCATGGCCTTCACCGACTTCAGCGAGTCGGCCGCCCCCTTCCCGCCCGCGGCCCTGCCCCGCCTGTCCGCCCTCGCCGACCGCGTCCTGCTCGGCACGGACTTCCCCAACATCCCCTATTCCTACGCCCACGCCCTCCACGCCCTGGAATCCACCGGCCTCGGCGCCGCCTGGCTCCGCGCCGTCTGCCACGACAACGCCGCCCGCCTCTTCGCCCTCCCGGCCCTCCCCTAGCGGGCGGAGTCGGGGTCAGGGGCCGGGTCCGGGCTGGGGGCCGGGTCCGGGCCGGGTTCCGGGTCGGAGTCGGGGTCCGGGCTCGGGGCTTGGGGGGTCAGCATCTGGAGGAGGAGGGTGCGGAGCTCGGCGTCGGGGAGGGCGGGGAGGCGGGTGAAGGCGCCGGAGCCGCGGGCCAGGACGACGCCGATGAAGGCGGCGGCGATGAGTTCGGCGCGCAGGGCGGGGTCGGGGGTGCCCTCGGCGAGCAGGCGCCGGTGGAGGGGGTCCACGACACGGCGGTGCAGCTCCGCGCGGGTGGCCTGCTGACCGGCCGGGTCCTCGTGGGGGCGGACGGCGACCTGGTAGACGGGGTTGGGGCCGTGGCGCCGGGTGCGGTCGAGGATGGTCGCCAGACGGTCGGGGTCGAGGAGGTCGACGATGTCGTCCGGGCCGTCGTTGGTGCGCAGCGTGGCGATGTAGAGCTGGGCCTTGCCGCCGAAGTAGCGGGCGATCATCGCCGGATCGACTCCGGCGCGGCTCCCGATGGCCCGCGCGGTGGTGCGGTCGTACCCGTGCTCTGCGAACAGCTCGCCCGCGGCCTTCAGCAGGCGATCGCGGCTGCCCGCCGCGTCGCGCCGGTGCTGGGCCGCCCCGGCGGGCCGTTCGTCGGCCGGTGTCGTTCCACTCATTCCGCGGCCGTTCCGTCCAGTTCGTGGAGGTCGTCGTGTTCGCCGGGCCGCGCCCGCACCCGGGGGCTCGCCTGGGCCGCCACCGCGGGCCGTGCCGACGAACCGGGCCGTGCCGACGAACCGCGTCGGCGCCACGGCACGGCCACCGCCACCACGGCGGCGGCGAGCCAGACGCCGCAGCTCAGCAGCCCCACCGCACTGTACCCACCGGACGTGGGGAACGCCGCGCCTTCCGCGGTGTGCGCTTCGAGCACGGCCGCGCTCAGCGCGCTGCCGACCGCGTAACCGATGTAGCGCAGCACCTGGTTGAAGCTCATGGCGCTGCCCGTCTCGTGCGCGGGCACCGCACGGACGAGGAAGCCCGGCACGACCGCGAAGATGACCCCGACGCCGAGGCCCGCGACGAACATGACCGCCATGATCTGCGCCATGTTCCCGCGCCATGCGGTGAACAGGGCCATCGCGGCGAGCAGCACCAGGCAGCTCATCGGCAGGACCCGCTGGGGCGAGATCCGGCGGACCAGTACCGGGGTGAGCCGGTTGGCCAGGAAGCTGCCCAGGGAGAACGGCGTCAGGGCGAGACCGGCCACGACCACCGTCCGGCCCAGCCCGTACCCCGTGGTGGCGGGCGTCTGCACCAGCCTGGTGACGGTGGACAGCAGCAGGTACATGCCGACGCCCGCGAGCACCGCCGCGACGCTCGCGGTCAGCACCGCCCGGTCACGTACCAGCCGCAGTGTGACCAGCGGATGATCCGTACGCAGCTCCCACCACACCCAGCTCGCGAAGAGCAGGACGGACGCGGCGACCATGCCGTCCACGCGCGCCGAGGCCCAGCCCCAGCTCTCGCCCTCGCTGATCGCGACCAGCAGCGACGCGGTGGCCACGGCCAGCAGCACCGCGCCGACCCCGTCCAGCCGGACGCGGGCGCGATGCCGCGCGGCCGGGACGACCCACGCGGCGGCGGCGAGGCCGAGCACGCTGACGGCCACGCCGAACCAGTACGCCGCGCGGACGCCGCCGCCCTGCGCGATCAGACCGGTGAGCGGATAGCCCAGGCCCACCCCCGTCACGGCGGTGATCGACAGCAGGGCGATCACCGGAACGGCGCGGGCGGCGGGCAGTACGTCCCTGGCCACGGCGATGGTCAGCGGCGTGAGCCCGAGACCGATGCCCTGGAGGGCGCGGCCGACGAGCAGCGCGGCGAAGCCCAGGGGGAGCGCCGCCAGCACGCAGCCGACGACGACCAGCGCGAGGGTGCCGACGACGACGGTCCTGCGGTGCGGCCCGTCACCGAGCCGCCCCATCACGGGCGTGGCCACCGCCGCCACCAGCTGGGTGATCGTCAGCGACCACTGCGCGTCGGTTACGGACACGTGGTCCATCGAGGCGATGGACGGGATGAGCGGTGCCCCGAGGCTGCCGATCACGGCGGTGACCAGGCATATGAACGCCAGACAGGGCACCAGTGCCCGCGACCGTGCCGACTCCATCGTGCTCCTCGCGCCCGGGCCCTGAGGCACCGTGTGATGCGTGCGCCCGACAGGGGCGGACCGATGCCTACAGCCGATGTCTACATGTGATGTCTACACCTGATGATAAGCAGAGGTGATCGGCGTGATCAGCCCCGCCCCCGGGGTCCGGGGCCCGGGGGCGGGGGGCGGGGCGGGTTTGGTGCGGGCGGCGCGGGCCGGAGCGGACTTCCCGGTGCCGCCCGTCAGCCCACGGCTCCGGTTCCTGCTCCTACTCCTGCGACGGGGCCGACCGGCGTGTCCCCGCTCAACGTGATGCGGTGCATGACGCGGTGCTGGTCGCCGTAGTCGCGGTTGGCGTAGTGGGCGGTGCTGCGGTTGTCCCACAGGGCCACGTCACCGGCGCTCCACCGGTGGCGTACGAGGTGCTCGGGCTTGGTGAGGTGGGCGTAGAGGATGTCGAGCAGCCCCCGGCTCTCGTGGTCCGACACCCCGAGAACGTGCGAGGTGAAGCCCGGGTTGACGAAGAGCCCCTTGCGCCCGCTCTCGGGGTGCACCCGCACCACGGGGTGCTCCACCGGCTTCAGCTCGGTGTACTCCTCTCCCTCCCACACGTTCCCGCGGCCCTTCCTGCGCTGGGCCAGGTAGTACCCGAACTCGCGGGTGCCGTCGTGCACCGCCGTCAGCGAGTCGGCCCACGCCCGCAGCCCCGGCGACAGCGACTCGTAGGCGAGCTGGCTGTCGGCCCATGTCGTGTCGCCGCCGTTGGGCGGCAGCAGCACCGCGCGCAGTACGGAGATCGCCGGCGGGCGCCGTACGAACGTCACGTCCGTGTGCCAGACGTCCGCGAAGCCGTTGTCCTGGCTGTCGACGGCGTACACCTCGGGGGCCACGTCGCCGGAGTCGTGGATCGGGTGCCCGGTGGTGACCTCGCCCAGGCGGCGGCCGAACTCGATCTGCGCCGCGTCGTCGATGTCCTGGCCCCGGACGAAGAGCACCTTGTGCTCCACGAGGGCCGCCCTGATCGCGGTGACCTGGTCGTCGTCCAGCCGGCCGAGGTCGATGCCGTGGATCTCTGCGCCGAAGCGCGGGCCGAGCGGGGTGATCGGCAGACGGGACGCCGTTGACGACGGGGTCGCCCTCGGCGACGGGGACGACGGGGACGGCGTTGAGGACGGGGTCGCCCGTGACGACGGGGACGGCGTTGAGGACGGGGACGGCCTTGACGACGTCGTCGGACGGTCGGCGTCGGTTACGGCGGGCTGCTCGCTGGTGATGCTCACCTGTGGTTCCTCCTCTGTCGCGGATGGTGTGGGTGTCGCGGGTGCCGCGGGTGTCGCGGGTATCGCGGATGTCGTCGATACGGAGCGCGGGTGTCGTGGATGGAGAGGTCGTGAGGACCGGGGACCAGGGATCAGGCCGCCGCGGCCTTCACGGTGTGCGCGACCCGGGCGCGCAGCTCGGCGAATTCCTCGCTGTCGCGCAGCGCGTCGGCGTCGATGTCGCCGCGCGGCAGCGGGATCGGCAGGTCGAGGGCCACGGTGCCCGGCCCCTTGGTCAGCACCACGATGCGGGTGCCGAGGAAGACCGCCTCGTCCGCCGAGTGCGTGACGAAGACGGTGGTCCGCCCGGTCTGCGCGGTCACCAGGCGTACGTCCTCCTGGAGCCGTTCGCGGGTCAGCGCGTCGAGCGCCGCGAACGGCTCGTCCAGCAGGAACAGCGGGTGGTCGGCGGCCAGGGCGCGGGCGATGGCGACGCGCTGCTGCTGGCCGCCGGAGATCTCCCAGATCCGCCGCTTCTCGGTGCCCTCCAGGCCGACGCGCGCGAGGAGTTCCGCACGGCGCCGGGGCCACTGGTCCCGGTCGACCCCGGCGTAGCGCAGGGCCAGGTCGATGTTGCCCTTCACCGTGCGCCACGGGAAGAGCCGGGGCTGCTGGAACACCACGCCGGCCGCCTTGCCGGGCAGCGGCTCGACGCCCGACACCCGTACCGAGCCGTGGGCGGGCCGCTCGAATCCGGCGATCAGCCGCAGCAGCGTGCTCTTGCCGCAGCCGGACGCGCCGACGAGCACCAGGAACTCGCCCGCGGGCACGGTCAGATCGACCGGTCCCACGGCGGTGACCGCCTCCTCGCCCTTGCCGTACCGGTGGGTGACGCGGTCGAGCGCGATGACCCCGGCGGCGGGTGTGGCGTCGGCACGGTTGGTGTCGGAGCGGGGGGCGTCGGAGCGGGTGGTGTCGGCACGAGTGGCGTCGGCAGCCGCGGCAGCCTCGGGCCCGGTGGTCTTGTCGGCCGTCCGGCCAACGGTCCCGCTCGCCGTCTCACTTGAGGACATCGGGCAGCCCCTTCAGATACAGCGCCTTGCCGACGACGTCCTCGGACGGCGCGGCGTCGATCTGCTTCTGGTCGGCCAGGAACCGGGCGGTGCCGGTGAGATACGTCGCGAGCTTGCCCGGCTGCCCCTCCGTACCCAGCCACGCGGCGGAGGCGACCTCGTCGGGGGTGAGGAACACGCCCTGCGCGAGTTGCTTCCTGGCGTCGTCCGCGCTGATGTTCAGCTCGGCGGAGACGGCCTTGACCGTGCCCTCGGGGTCGGACTTGAGCAGCCCGAGCGCCTGCGCCTGCGCCTTGCGCCACACGTCGATCGCGTGCGGGTCCTTGGCGATCAGCGCGTCCGAGACCACGGCCAGGTCCAGCGTCGGCTTGCCGCCCGCGCTGATCTCCTTGCTGCTGATCAACTGCGTTCCGGTCTTGCGCAGTTCGTCCAGGGTTGGCAGCCACACATACGCGGCGTCGATGTCCCCCCGCTGCCACGCGGCGAGGATCGCCTGCGGCTGGAGGTCGACGAGCTTGACGTCCGACGCCTTGAGGCCCGCCGCGTCCAGCGCCGCCAGCAGGCTGTAGTGCGAGGTGGAGGCGAACGGCGTCGCGACCGTCTTCCCCTTGAGACCGGCCACATCGGATATGCCGGTGCTCTTGCGGGCCACCAACGCCTCGTTCTCGCCCGCGACATCGAGGATGAACGCGGCCTTGTACGGGATCGGCGAGGAGCCGGAGATCCCGCGCGCGAAGGGGCTGGAGCCGAGGGCGCCGATGTCGAGGGACTTGCCCAGGAACGCCTGGTTGACGCTGGCGCCCGAGTCGAACTTGATCCAGGTGATCTTGTAGTCCGGCAGCGCCTTCTCCAGCAGCTTGTGGTTCTTCACGAGCAAGTCGCCGCTGGGGAAGGCGAAGTAGCCGATGCGCAGCCGCTTGGAACCGCCGGACGAGCTGCCGCCGTCCGAGCCGCAGGCGGTGAGGGCGACGGAGGCCGCGGCGGCCAGCGCACCGCCGAGCAGCAGGCGGCGCGAGGGTCCTTGGGCGGCGGTGCCGACGGGAACTCGGTGCTTCCAGGCAGACATGGGGAGCCGTTTCTGTGCGAGGAGGGGACGGGCGGGGCGAAGGGCGTACGGGGTACCGGTTGCGGGTTGCGGGTTACGGGGGCCCGGAGCCGCGGGCTGCTCGCTGCTGGCTGCGAGGGACCGGGCCACGGACGGGGGCGGGCGGGCGGCCGGGAACTAGGAACGGCCGCGCCACGGCACGACGCTGCGCTCCAGCCACAGCAGCAGACCGTCGATGACGAGCCCCGAGACGCCGATGGTGAAGATGCCGACGAGCACCACCGGCGTGTTGTTGTAGTTGGCGGCGTCCTTGACCATGCCGCCGATGCCGGGCAGCCCGTTGACCAGCTCGGCGGCGACGAGGGAGGAGTACGTGACCCCGACCGCCAGCCGGACGCCGGTGAGGATCTCCGGCAGCGCCGACGGGGCGATGACGTCCCGCATGACGTCCCACCGCGACCCGCCGAGCGCGTGGGCCGCTTCGACAAGGCCGCGCGGCGCGGCGGCGACGGCCGCGGTGGTCGACACCGCCACGGGCGGGAAGGCGGCGATGGCCAGCAGGGTGATCTTCGGTTCCTCGTTGATGCCCAGCCAGATGATCAGCAGGGAGAAGTACGCCAGCGGCGGCAGCGTCCGCAGGAAGGTGATCCAGGGCTCGAACAGCGAGCGCACCCAGCCGACCGTGCCCATGAGCAGGCCGAACAGCACTCCGAGGGCGATGCCGATACCGCCGCCGATCGCGATGCGGCGCAGGCTGATGGCCAAGTGGTCGATGAGAGTGGTGCCGTTGTAGCCCCGCACGCCGTCGTGGGTCGTGGACACGTCGATGAACGCGTCCCACACCTTGGCGGGGGGCGGCACCAGCGTCTCGCTCCACTTCCCGCTCGCCGCCAGCAGTTGCCACAGCACGAGGAAGAGCAGGAGCGAGCCGAGCGGCAGCGCGAGACGGCGTACGCGCGCCCAGACGCCCTTCGCGCGAGGACGGCCGCGCCCCGGCGGCTCGGCCGGATCGGTCGGCTCGTCGGATATCGCGGCGGGACCGGCTTCTGGCAGGCGTGAGGTGGCGGACAACGGACTGCCTCCATGGGGGTGCCAGGGCAGGCGCGGTCGACGTCAAGCGACAGCGGCGACTGTCCCCGAGCGAGAGCAGAAGGGGAAAAGGGCAGAGCCGAACGCCCCACGACGGGGTGGGCTCAACGAAGTTCGGGAAAGGGGCCGCGCCGGGTCGAGGACCGAACGGCGGGCGGCGTCAGAGACGCGTGATCAGCGACAACACGAAACCGGGCGTCGGCACAGGTCGATGACCAGGCGTCGCACCAAAAGATCGTGATTCATGGGTCATATTTGTACAGCAGACCCGTCCCCGCACCAAGAGTCCGTCCACCCTCTGGTACAAACCCCTCCGCCCCGCCCCCCCCTGACGCGCCCGGCCTGGGGTTCGGGACCGCCTATACGTATGACCATCTGTCCTGGCGGAGCTTCCGGGACAAGCCGTGGTACGGCGCGGTGCCGACCCTGACCGCCGCCGCGGTCACCGCCCGGATGCGCCTGGGCACCCTGGTGACGTCGGCCAAGCCGCGTTCATGCATCACGAGCTGACCTTGGACTATTCGTCATCTGGGCACACCCGGACCGACGATCGGATGATCCGCAGAGAGCAACCTAATGCCGCACCACATACCGGAACCCGTAGAAGGTGATGCGCTCCAGTTCGTCGTATTGGCCGTCCAGGACCGATTCGTGCAGGGCGCGTTCCCATAGGGTGACGTCCGCGCCCCGGCAGCCTGTGATGTGCTCGGTTGCGGTCTCCTGGAGAAGCGACGGGATCTTGGTTGCCTCGGGTCGGCCCTGGGCCGCGTACGCCTCCTGCGCCTGCCGAAGCGCCGCAGTACCTGCTGCCGTGTCTCCCCGGACGAGGTGGGCACGGCCCAGAGTGAGCAGAGCGCCAGCCGCGACGACGGGGTCGCCGCCGTCTTCGGACAGCGCGAGCGCGCGGATCGCGCAGTCCAGGGCCGGTTCGGCGTAGCACTTGGGACAGACGGCGAGATAGAGAGCGGCGAGATCGGTCAGGATGATGAGCTGGCTGACCCGGTCCCCGCGTTCGAGGGCGATCCGCAGTGCATGGCACAAGTGCCAGATACCGCAGTTTCCATAGGTCACCGCGTTCCAGTCCATGAGGGTGAGCGCGAGGTTCACGTGCGCGTTCTGCTGTGTGTCGGTGCGGCTGCCGCGGGCACCGTGGCGGCTGGTGCTCAGCACGGAGAGCGCCGTCACCAATGTGTCGGCGGCCTCGGAGTGCCGACCGAGCTTGCGCTGTGCGTCGCCTAGGGCGACGAGCGCCTGAACCGCTCCCAGCTCGTCTCCTTGGGAGCGGCAGATGTCCAGGTCGGCCCGGTGGTTGGACGCGGCGTCGTAGTACCGGCCCAGCTGGAACTGGACGAGGCCCAGGTTGTGCAGCGCCCTGCCCCGGACGAGCTCATTCGGTGCGAGCAGCGCCGCGCGTTCCAGGTGGGGCAGCGCCTCGGCGGACCGATGATCCGCCCGGTAGGCGTTGCCGAGGTTCGAGGACGCCATGGCGAACTCGTACGCGCTCAGGTTGTGCGCCGCCTCCAGGGTCGCTTCGGCGGCGGCGGTCCACTCCCGGCCTAGTCTGCGGAACTCCCAGTACGTCGACATGTCGTTGGCCAGGTGCACCGCTTCGCGACGCCGGCCGTGTTCGCAGGCTGCCACCACAACCGCGGCGACAGCGCGGTGTTCGGTGTCCAGCCACTCGACCGCCTGACGCCGGTCCTTCGCGCGGCCCGTGTCCCGGGAGACGCTGCGGCAGGTCGCCGGGACGCGCCGCCTGTAGTGGTGCAGCATCCGGTCCAGAGCGGCCTCGTACTCCCCGGGCGCCACCTGTTCGGCCGCGTACAGGCGCAGGAGGTCGTGCGTGTCCCAGCGGCTGTCCGGCCGTCTGCGCAGCAGGTGGCGCCGGACCAGGTCTGCCAGCAGGCGATAGGTGTCCTGGGCGCTGCGGTCGAGACCGATGGCGGCCGTTTCCTGGCCGATGTCCGGGCCGGGCAGGGCGCCGATCAGTCGGAAAGCGCGTTGGGATGCGTCGGCGAGCCGGTCGAAGGACAGGTCGAACGCGGCGCGCACGGCCAGCGGACGGCCGTCGGCATCCACGTCGTCATAGCTGAGCAGGCCGAGCCGGGCGTGCGCCTGGGAGAGGGCCTCGGCCTGGGCGGCGAGTGAATGGTAGGGGTCGTCGCGCAGTTGTGCGGCGGTGATGCGCAGCGCCAGAGGCAGGAAACCGCACAGCTCGGCGATCCGGCGGGCGGCGCCGGGCTCGGCCGTCACCCGGTCGTCGGCGGGGCACGCCTGGCGCAGTGCACGATCCAGCATCAGGACCGACTCCTGCTCGGACAGCGAGTCGAGCCGGACGACACGGGCCGACGGGAGCGCCGAAAGCGTGTCGCGGGACGTGACGAGCAGCCGGTGCGGAGGATGAGGTACCAGTCCTGTCAGCTGCTTCGCGGACACGGCGTTGTCCAGCACCATCAGCACCGGCGGCCGTCCGGCGAGCAGGGAGCGCAAGGCCCCGGCCCGCTCCCTCGCCGGCGGCGGCGCCGCACGTCGACCCAGATCGCGCAGCAAGACCGCAGCGGCCCCAGCGGCGTCGAGGGAGGCATCCGGGCTGAAGCCGAGCAGGTCGACGAACAGCACCCCGCCGGAAAACCAGCCCGCCCGGCGGGCCCGGTCGGCGACGTGAACTGCCAGCGTGGTCTTGCCGATACCCGCCATGCCGGCGGCGACGAGCACAACCTCCGCCGGAGCGCCCGGCTCGAGCAAACCGAGGAGTTCGCTCACCTGGGCATCGCGCCCGGTGAAGTCCGCGATGTCTGCGGGCAGCGTCCGTGGGCTCACCGGCTTCCTGGGCGCGCCGGGTGGTTTCTTCCGGGGCCGACCGCCGCGCTTCTCGGCCGCCCGCTGATCGTTGGCATTCCTCAGCAGTTGGCTCCACGCGCCCTCGCTGCGCTTGGTGACCTGCGCGCCCCGCTCAGCGGCCATCTGCTGCAGCACGCCCACGAGCGTGAGGAAGACCGGCGAGCCGGACTTGGGCAGGCTCTGCCCGAGCAGCCAGGGATTCACCGTGGACAAACTGACACGATCGCCGAGCGCCTCGGTGCACCGCCTCACCAGCGCCTCCCGAGGAGGGCTGCCCGCCACTGCGTAGAGGCGCGCCACTTCGGCCAGAAGCCGCCCCGCCAGGTCCTCCGTCCCCGGTAATCGGGTTCCGCCCACACCCGCCTCCGGAAAACTCGGCTCACCGCAGTTGACCAGACTATTAGCGCTTCCCGCCCGCCCTCGCGCGTTGCCGGAAACCCGCCGTGGACCGGATAAAGATGCCTCCGCCCAACGACCACCCGGAGGCAGCCGTGCACTCGTCCCTGATCCCCCTGATCCCCCTGATCACCGTCCTCACCGGCGCCGCCCACGCCACGACCATCGCGATCGCTGCACTCACCTCGCTGGGCGCCCGCACCCCGCACCGCCGCCGCGACGCACGCAAGACCCTTCGCTTGCTGCTCCGGATACCCCGCCGGTAGCGGCGGGTCGGCGCTCCCGAGGGAAGAGGCTCGCGGCCGCCGAGGCCACTGGATACGACGACATGCCCAGAGGCCGTCGGGCAGCGACGAGTAGCAGACCCGCCCTGCAAGTGCTCCGCTACGAGGCACGCGGGAGGGCCGGGGGGGCTCCGGCCGGCCGTAAGCTCCCGAGCATGAGCTTGCGTTTGAGTGTTGTGATTCTGCCGATCTACCGCTGGGCCGCCGAGGGGCGGGAGGTGTGGCGGCGGGCCGAGGATCTGGGGTTCGGGACCGCCTATACGTATGACCATCTGTCCTGGCGGAGCTTCCGGGACAAGCCGTGGTACGGCGCGGTGCCGACGCTGACCGCTGCCGCCGCGGTCACCGGCCGGATGCGCCTGGGCACCCTGGTGACGTCGGTCAAGCCGCGTTCACGCATCACGGCCTGACCTGCATGAACGGCACCCAAGGTTAGAAGAAGCGATGTCCACCTCTCTGGGAATCACAACCTGCTGGACACATCCTGGGCTGCCGGCTTGCTACCGTGCTGGGACTGGGACGCGGCGGAGTTGGCGTGAGGAGAGAACGTGATGACAGTCATCTGCGAGGGGTGCGACGAACCGATCGAGAAGGACGGCAGTCGCGTCGACTTTAATGGGGAAGACTGGCACGAAGCCTGCTTTGAGGTCAGCGGTGGGCCGTCGTACTGCTGCGGAATCATGTACGACAACGGCGAGGACACTTGTCAGAGTTGTGGCGATCCGCTCTAACCGCTCGAGCTAGGTCAGCACGGACCAGCTCCGGCGAGAGCTAGACGACATGAATGACGGCGCGGTACTCCCGGGCTACCAGCTCTACTTCCTGGGAATGCCTGTTGAGGTACTGCCCAATTGAGACGATCTCCCCATCGGCCGCAATGCTTGCGTACGCCTGCGCGTACCCGCGAGGGTCCGTGTCCGAGGAGTAGGCGCGAGCACCCTGATCTTGGTGTATCCAGATACGGTGCTCGTCGGCCACCGTCGCCTCGGACCCAACGAGTCCGATCTTCTCCAGGAGCACGTAGTGCAGCCCCAGGAGATCCAAGAGCTCTCGGTCACGTTCCCACACGGTCCCCGCATACATGTTGCTCACCAGGAACAGCGGATCGCGGTACACGAGCCGTACCGCATCAGGCAACGGCATGCCTTGGCCGTTCCAGCACAGGGCGCCACGCACCGAGTGCCGTAGCCCGTGGCGGGGTACGGCCTCGCCCATGACCATGGGCAGTAGATTCTCCAGGCCATCTGGCCACCCATGGATGATTGTTTGCAGGAGGTCACAGGGGTTGTAGACGTGCAGTCCGACATCTCCCTCACCGACCTTCGGGCCCATTTCGTCAAGCCAGCCGGCCACCAGTGACTCCCACTCGTGGTTACCGGCCAGGCTCTGCCGAGCCTCCTGCCGGAATGCCTTCCAACGGCTGGCTACCTGCGGGCTAGCGGTGCCCGTGTACAGGATCTGGCTGTCTCCTCGTTCGTCTCCAGTAAGGAAGCGGAACAGGTCTTGCTCTTCGAAGGCGGCCGTGACGTCGTAGGCGCCGGTGCCTCGGAAGCCTTGGATGGCCCAGTTGGGGTCGTCGCGGAGATTCTTCAACAGCCCTGGCCGTGCGGACTCCATGTTCATTCCACGCAGCTTGCTGCGCGCAAGACGGTTGCAGATCTCACAGAGGGCCAGGTACTCCGCCTGATGTTCGTCAGCGAACGGCTCAGGCCCGTCGTAACCACCCAGGAGATCCGTTGCGGCGAGTTCCTCGTTCACCCGGCCGACCGCCAGGTACAGGCCGAAAGGCGCCGGAATGTAGTGCTTCTCCGCTACCCGGTCCAGATCCGCCGCCAACAGGTCGAGCGCCCCCAGCTCGTCCGCGACCTTGCTGATGATCCTCCAGCCCTGCTCACGCTGTTCCTCCGTGGCGAAGAAGAACAGGTTGTGGATGGGGGTGATGCGGGGTTCGAACGCCCGGGGCAGAAGATCCACCCGCTCAGTCCCGGTGGGGGCGCCGTTCCTGTCCAGGAGCAGCTGGTACCCGCGAAGATCATGACTCCAGTCACGCGCGGCGTGACTGACGGCGATCAGGAGCTCCTCCCAGTCATCCGGCATGGCAACGATCACTGCACGGATGCGGTCCGGCGCGAGATTCTTCTCCCGGCAGAGAAGCTCCGTGTACTTGTTGACCTCGTGCAGGGCTTGCCGCGCGCTGGACCGGGACCGCTTCAGCTCGATGACCACCCACATCTGATGGCGATCACGGGCCAGGATGTCGATACTGCCCCTGGTGCCGTGTGCGTTGGGCAGCGGGTACTCCTCGAGCTGGACCGGACGGAGCCCCGGCTCGATCAGCTCCAGGTTCCGCACGAGCGCGTTGCGTAGAGCGTTTTCAAGAGGCGGTCGCATGGCCGTAGGCTAAACCGTAGGACCGACAACGGCCTTACGGCCAGGCATGATTGGCGGTATTGCGCCCGTGGTCCGGTCTCCGAAGGGACCTCGGAGTCCGTCGGCCTCAGCCTCGCTAGACCGACTCGTGCAACCTGGCATACCGCAGAGACCATGAACCGTCAGCCCCACTGACACCACGCTTTGAACGTCAGTAGGCCGGCAGTTGCGCAAACAGCAGTCGGGAGAGGTCGCCGGCGACTTCGTCGGCGCCATTGTCCAGAGCTGCCAGGCTGACCGACTCATCCGGTTCGGTGCGTAGTACGCCGGCCGGACGGCCGGAGTTCAATGGTTGCATGCGATTCCGCGAGCGACGTGGGTCAAAGGTGTCGACGCTGACCCCCTCTGACGGCACACCGACTGCTACGACGACATGCCCATCCTGGATGATGCCCAAGGCTCCTGTCATTCGCAGCATTTCAGCGACCTGCTTCGGTAGAACTTCACGATCCAGGATCGATCCCATCCCGTCCTTTGGAAGCGTAGCCCTGGTGGAGATCTGGCCAGTCCTGTAGAGCCGCACTTCCTTGATCTCTCCGGCCTGGGACTTGTCCCAGGCTAGACGCCGTTCGTTTCCGATGCCGATACTGACAGCCACGTGATCCGTACCTCTGGAAGAGCTGAGTGCGGCGTCATTCTTGATGTATTCGGTCCCGCGCACCCGGTTCACCAACGAGTCGACGGACCGCTCCATTTCGCGAGCAGAATATCCGGGGTGATCCACAGGTAGCGTGTGGAGTTCCAGCAAAGAGCCTTGGGGGCTAGTAACCGGATGCGCTCCGTTGTCGTTCGCAATCCAGTGCAAGGTAGGTTTCTGGGTCAACCTTTTGAACTCGAGGGAAGACGGCTGCGACTCCAACTCGCGCAGCATCTGTGTGACCTTAGTAAGAAGGTCGACGCTGTTGGAGAAAGAGCCCCGGAACACGCCCGTAGCGTACGCTTCAACGCTACGCGTGAACTTGTGCTGATCTGGCTCGAACGTCACCCCGGCTTTCCGGTAAACGAGGCGTCGCATCCCCTTCTTCTGTGCGTGCACCCACTCGTCATGAGTGGCCGACTGCCCAGTCTCCGGGAACACATGACCGTAGTAGGGGCCCAGAAGGAGCAGGTATACATCTGCAGACTCCAGCGCGGCCAGGCACGCCTCTCTGCTGGGCGTGGCCTGGGCTGAGAAGTCCTCGAAGCGCACTGGCGTATGACCCAGCGCACTGATCAATCCGTGGAGGGAGTCTCGCTCTTCCTCCAGGCCCTTCCGCACGCTGCTGATGAAGACTCTCACGCTACGGTGTCTCCACTGGTAGAGGTTCGCCTGTGAACCAGGGCGGTCTCTGTACATGGTATCCGGATGCGTGTGGGGGCGGAGTTGATGGCCGGGATCTCAGAAGAGGCGATACGCGCTTACTGGAAGGAGCATCGGGAGCAGTTACGCCAGTGCGAGACCCAGCGCTCGATGTTGACGAACCTCCTGCTCGTCATCACAGCCGCTTTGAGCGCACTGATCGTGCAACAGCACTTCTCGCTGTACGTCACGCCCCTTTGTATTTTTGTCGTATTAATTGGGGTCTATGGTGCAGTGGCTGTATCGAAGTACTACGAGCGTGCCTCCTACCACCTGTCTCAGGCGCGAGCTCTGACCAGGGACCTAGTAGAGCGTGGAGTATTGGGCACTGACGAGAGGCTGGTGCAGGCGCGAGCGGATCACTACCTGGTCTTCCCCCGGATGCATCGCATCCGACTTCATCGGCTCTGGGTGATCCTGCACTTCAGCATCATGCTTTACGGACTGTCGTTGCTGTCCATATGCGTGGCCAAAGCCTGACTCGGTAATGACCAGGGATGCGCTGAGGTGAGTTCACGCGGTGGAGCGTGCTCCGCTTGTTGACCTAAGTTCACGAGTGGCCTGAGTGTTCGTCAGTCCGCTTGCCATGATCTATTCAGCGACTCACCCGCCGCCTCAGCCCGTACGACCGTGTCGTATGTCACCGATCAGGTGAGCTGGCCGGGGGCTTCGGTGGCGATGCTTTCGAAGGTGGCGTGGTCGTAGGCGAAGTCCGGCGAGTTGGGGATGGGCCAGTGGATGACGATCTCGGTGATGCCGGCTTCGGCGTGGCGGCCGGCGAAGTCCACAAAGGCGTCGACGGATTCGAACGGGGTTGCGCGGTCTGGGGTGAAGCCGGTGAGGAGGATCTTGGGGACGCTGTCGGGGTCGCGGGCGGCTTCGCGCAGGGCGGTGGAGAGGCGGTCGATCTGGCCGCGGACGGCGTCCAGGGACTCCTTGGCGGTGCCGGTCTCGTACAGAGCGGGGTCGCCAGTGGTCACCCACGCCTGGCCGTACTTCGCGGCGAGCTTCATGCCGCGCGGGCCGGTGGCGGCGACGGCGAATGGCAGGCGCGGAGACTGCACGCAGCCGGGGACGTTGCGGGCACCGACGGCTGAGTAGGAGTTGCCGTTAAAGGTGATGTCGCCCTGGAGCAGCAACCGGTCGAGGAGTTCCACGAACTCGGCGAAGCGGTCGGCGCGCTCCCTCGGCGTCCAAGGCTGCTGCCCGAGCACGACGGCGTCGAATCCGGTCCCGCCGGCCCCGATCCCGAGCGTCACCCGGCCGCCGCTGACGTCGTCGAGCGTCATCAACTCCTTGGCGAACGGCACGGGATGCCGGAAGTTAGGTGACGTAACGAGGGTTCCCAGCCGGATGCTGTCGGTCACACCGGCAGCGGCGGTCAGCGTCGGGATCGCCCCGAACCACGTCCGATCCCGGAAAGGCACCCGCCACGACAGGTGGTCGTAGGTGTAGGCGGCGTGGAAGCCCAGTTCCTCGGCTCCTTGCCACACCTTCCGCCCCTCGGCCCAGGGGTAGATGGGCAGGATCACGGTGCTCAGACGCAGACTCATGCCCGGGAGCTTACGGCTGCCTCATGGTGCCTGGCTGTGCATCGTGCTGCTGGGCGGGTCGCTCGACAGGAAGAACTGTCACTCGTCGATGGGCGACGCCGCTTCTTCGGTGTGTCCAGCCCTCGCCTGCTGAAGTGTCTCGGCGATGGCGGCAAACTCGTCCAGCGCGGCCTGGAGGTCTTCGACGATTTCGGCGGCCAGGACCTCGGGGGCGGGGAGGTTGTCGGCGTCGTCAAGGCTCGGGTCGCGGAGCCATGTGATGTCGAGGTTCGCCTTGTCGCGGGCGATCAGCTCGTCGTATGTGTACGCCTTGAACCGCTCGGTCTCTACGCGCTTGGAGCGGTCGTCATCGGGGCGGTAGCACTGCACAAAGTCCTCAAGGTGGGCCCGGGTGAGGGGAGTCTGCTTGAGAGTGAAGTGCTGGGCAGTACGGAGGTCGTAGACCCACAGCTTCTCGGTCCACGGCTGGTGGGGGCGAGCAGGCTTGCGCTCGAAGAACAGCACGTTCGCCTTGACGCCGCCCGCGTAAAAAATGCCGGTAGGCAGACGGAGCAGGGTGTGCACGTCGTACTCGTTGAGCAGGCGTCGGCGAATGGTCTCACCTGCGCCGCCCTCGAAGAGCACATTGTCTGGGACGACGACCGCAGCCCGGCCGTGGATCTCCAGCAGGGAGGCAATGTGCTGAACGAAATTGAGCTGCTTGTTGGTCGTGGTGACCCAGAAATCACGTCGCTCGTAGGCGATCGCCTCACGAGCGGCGGAGCCGTCGTCCCCGTACACAGTGATGGACGACTTCTTACCGAAGGGCGGATTGGCCAGGATCAGACTCGCCCGCTTGTCTGGCGGGGCGGCGAGGGCGTCCCGGGTGCGGACGAGGGCAGGTCCGGTGGGGTGGCCGATGCCGTGCAGGAAGAGGTTCATCGCGGCGAGGCGTGCGGTGTTGCGGACGAGTTCGGTGCCCCAGATGCCGCCGCTGCTGAGGTGTTGGCGCTGCTCTGGGGTGAGTCGGTTCCCGTACTCCTGGAAGATGTACTCGGCGGCAGACAGCAGGAAGCCTGCGGTACCGCAGGCGGGGTCAGTGATCGTGTCGTCTGGCGTCGGGCGTACGCAGTCGGTGATCGCCTGGATCAGCGGGCGTGGGGTGAAGTACTGGCCCGCACCGGACTTGACGTCCTCCGCGCCTCGGGATAGCAACTCCTCGTAGGCATCACCCTTGATGTCGGTCTTCTGACCCGACCACTCTTCCTTGTCGATCAGGTCCTTGACCAGGCGCTTGAGCTTGGCTGGGTCGTGGATGCGGTTCCGCGCTCCGTTGAAGATCAGGTGGAAGGTCGTGTCCTTGCGCTGATTGCCAAGATCTTCGAGAAGTGCGGCATACGCCATTTCGAGTGCGGCACCGTTGTTCTTCAGCAGCTCGGGCCACCCCCTGTTCTCCCATACCGGGCCCTCGGGCATGATCTGCTCGCGGAACATCGGCGGACGGGACTGCGCCTCGTGGGCCATCTTCAGGAACACGAGAAGTGTCAACTGCTCGACGTAGTCGATCGTAGAAACGCCGTCATCTCGGAGGACGTGGCAGTAGCTCCAGAGCTTGTCGACGAGCCGACGGGCCTCGGTCGTGGTCACGAGGGAAACTCCAAGTCGAGGGTGGGCTGGGCGGCGGAGGCTAGTGCAGGAGAATCGGTTGGAGGTGGTGCGGGTGTTTTCGGCGCCATTCCGGTGTCGGATTTGCGCCTGCGCTGTTCGGGCGTGTGTCGGAAGCTCTGATGCCGGGCCGTGGTCGCTCCCGCAGCTTCGTGCTCGGCCTGGATATGAGCGAGCAGCGTGTCTGCGGGCTCATTGGCCGGATCCTGGCGGACGAGGCGGCCGGCGAATGCTTCGGCAAGCAGGGAGCGACGGAGGATGGCACCTCGACGCTTACTGATCGACACGGTACGAGTGAGATGCCCGGCCTGTCGCTCAATAGTTGACCACTGATCGCATAGTGCCCGTTGGGTCGGCAGGTCTGGCAAAGGGATTTGAATTGTGCCAAGAATTCTCTGATTAACCTTGTGGATACCCGCTGTGGTATGTGCCTGGCTCTCAATCTGGTGCCTCACGGCCAGTGACGACCAAATGATGCGCAGAAAGTCAGGCAGAATCTTCGTGAGGTCGGGGCGCGCTCGAATCATGGTGTCAGGGTAGGCGACTGGAATTGGAGTATCAGCGACAAGCGACCCGCGGCCGACTAGAGAAACCGAACCATTGCCGCGAGAAATGAGGAAGTCGCCCTGTTGAACAAGGAATGGTTCTGCTTCGTTCTCCTCCCAGTCACCTTCTTTGTGTTGGCTAAGGTCAACGTGCGTGTCGGATAGGGCAGTGAGACGAAGTACAGGGAACCCGCTCGCTCGCGTCGGAACTGATCGCCCATTCGTTAGACCAGAAGCCAATACATCGCGCAGTTGGACTGGTTCGTGGGCCGACGTCATCCTGTGTAGCATCGCTTGGAGGTATCGTTCGATGCGGCGTATGCTGATCTCAAGTATTCCGTCGGCCGCAGTGAGGCGCGAAAGCTGCTCATCGAGCGCTGCTACAATGCGCGACTGCTCTTCCAGCGGCGGAACTGGAATCTTGATCTTTTTGAGTTCACCTCCGGAAATTCCCACTTGTCCCGCAGTGGTCTTCGCGTGCTGACGGACGCGAGCGCGAGTCTCATGCCAAGAGAACGCGTACGCCACAAAATCCGGCAGTACCACTTTTCGGTTGACTCGTACTCGGATAAGCTTGTCCGGGTAGGTCAGTATTGATGCGGCTTCGGGAACGGAAGCGCATGCGCCCACCAACTCTGCATTGCCGTTATAACGAGTAAAGAGTAGGTCCCCGGGCAGTACCAGACTGTCCCCGCTGCGGAGTTCTTCGGCAGACTGGCCGCTGTACCGGAGATCACTCAGGTCCAAGCGGAGAGGCCTGACTGCGCCGATGCGCAAGATAGGAACACCGTTAGGCTCAATACCCGGGCGAGAGACGAAGATACCGTTCCTGACGGACTCAGAGAATTCGTTTAGCGTCGCCCAAGCCCATCCCGTCGGCAACTCCGAAAGAATTCCGCCCTCGCTCACGCACCCAGCTCCCGTCCCATCTCATCCAAGATCTCAGCGGCGCGCTCGACTCCGAAGTCCCGCAGGAAGCCGTCCACGCCGCCGCGCTCGATGAAGGGTACGTCCTTGAGGTGGTCCGGCTCGATCGCCGCGTCGGTCGCGATCACGTCCACGATCCGGTCGAACCACCACGCCTGGTCCGACGTGAAGGCTGCGCCAGCTTGCTCCTGCTGGGCCCGCCATGCGGCGTACCGTTCCTCCACTAGAGCGCGGTAAGGACGTACTTCCTGGTCGAGCCCCAGCTCGTACCGCAGAAGCCCGATCAGGTCGACCACGCCGGCCGTGCCCCTCGGCCGCGCGCTCGCCTTGCCCAGCTGCACGTACGCGTCGTACAGCCGTGACGGTGTCCACTGGAACGGGGGACGCTCGATGCGGCGGGCGAGGTCGCGGAGGCGGCGGTAGACCTCCTTCGGGTCGCGGCGCTCGCTGAAGGCGATGTTGAACGCGGCGATCTCATCTTGGTGGTCCTTCAAGTACTGCTGCCAGGAGGTCACGCGGCGGATGGCCAGCTCGTCAGCCGTGATGCCGCGGGCCTCCAGTACGTCGTCCACGCTCACCTCGTCGATGACGATGTCGTGGGCCCGACGCATCGACATCAGCCTGTCGCGGAGCTCGCTGTTGGACGCGACCGGCTTCAGGGCTTCGAGCATGTCCTGGCGAATCTGCTCCTGGCCGCCGATACGGCGGGCCCGCTCCTGCTGGTCCGGGTCGACCGAGCGGACCAGGCCACCGACAATCTCCTGGAGCGGCTGGCCGGCGAGCTCTTCGATCTCCGTGCGCTCGTCGGGAGTGAGCTGGCGGTCGAGCCGGGCCAAGCGGCCCGCCAGCGTGGCGACCTCGTCCTCGGTCAGGGCGAGGCCGGCGGTCTTGGCCATCAGCCGGTCCAACGGGATCTTCCGCTCCGAGATGCGGTTGAGCGGGCGCGCGTCCACTCGGGGCGAGTCCGTGACGCCCACCGCGTCGACGATCACGAACCGTTCCTTCACTTCGGCATCAGGAGTGACCGCCTGAAACTCCGCCGCGTCGATGGTCCGCGAACCACGGCCCTTCATCTGCTCGAAGTAGGCCCAGCTCTTCACGTCGCGCAGGAAGAAGACGCACTCCAGCGGCGGGATGTCCGTCCCCGTAGCGATCATGTCCACTGTCACGGCGATGCGCAGTTCGGGGCTGTTGCGGAATGCCTTGATCAGCTCGGCCGGTCGCTTCGCCGCATGCGTGATCTTCGTACAGAAGTCGTCACCTCCGCTTTCGCCGAAGACCAGCCGCACCATCTGGACGATCTCGTCGGCGTGGTTGTCGTCCACGGCGAAGATCAGCGTCTTGGGTACGTGAGTACGGGCACGCTGCGCGTCTCCCTCGCCCAGCGGCGGGAAGATGTCCGTGAACAAATGCTTGCGGAAGGTCTCGATGACGGATTTCAGTTGCCCCTTGCTGATCACCTGTCGGCCCAGCTGGGACGCCTTCCACTCCAGGTCCTCCTCCAGTTCCTGGTAGCGCTCCCGCCGCGTCTTCCGCTCGCGCATGGGCACGACCGTTTCCGCGGGGATCGTGCCGCCGTTCTCGCCGAGCTCCGTACGGATGCGGAAGACGTCGAAGTCCACGTTGACACCGTCGGCGACGGCTTCCTCGTACGGGTACTCGCTGACCAGGTTCTGGAAGAAGAAACCGAAGGTTTGCGCGATGGGTGTGGCGGTCAGGCCGACGAGGTGGGCGTCGAAATACTCCAGTACCGCGCGCCACTTGCCGTAGATGGAGCGGTGACATTCGTCGATGACGATCATGTCGAAGGACTCCGGCGGCAAGTCCGGGTTGTAGCCGACCTCCACCGGTTCTTTGACGAGGTCGTAGCGGTCCAGGGCTTCTGTGTTGTCGTCGGCGCTCGGCACGGGGCGACCGGTCAGGGCGAGCCACATCCGTTGCACGGTGGAGACCACTACGTGCGCGGAGCCGAGGACGGTGTCTCCTCCGAGGCGCTGCACGACGTACAGCTCGGTGAATTTGCGACCGTCGTCCGGTGTGTCGTAGTTGTCGTACTCCGTGACGGCCTGGGTCCCGAGGTTGTTGCGGTCCACGAGGAACAGCACACGCTTGGCGCCTGCGTGCTTGAGCATTCGGTAGCTCTCACTGACCACCGTGCAGGTCTTGCCGGCGCCGGTCGCCATCTGGATCAGGGCGCGCGGGTCGTCCTTGGCCAGCGAGCGCTCCAGGCCGACGATCGCCTTCTCCTGCGCCGGTCGCAGCGGGCCGGGGTCGAGGAAGGTCTGCGGCAGGCGACGCATCCGGCCGCGCAAGGTGGGTGCGGAGGGGTCGGCCTCGGCTTCCTCGATCCAGCGCGCGATCGTGTCCGGACGGTGGACCGCGAAGACGTCCCGCGTGCGCGGAGTGGGGTCGAGCGCGTTGTGGAAACGGACGGTGTTGCCGTCTGCGACGTAGCGGAAGGGCAGGCTGGCCCGCCACGCGCTGAGCTGCTGGCTGCGCGTGAGACCGGTGGCGTACCGTGCGGCCTGATGCATGGCGGCCTCCAGGTCGGCGCCTTCCCGTTTCGCCTCTATAACGCCCGCCAGTCGCTGGTCGACGTAAAGGAGGTAGTCGGCGCGGCCAGCGGCTGTGGACACCTCGCGGACTGCGACGCCCCGACCAGCGAAGAGGTTCTTGGCGCTGTCGTCCTGGACGATCCAGCCCGCCTTCTCCAGGATCCGGTCGAGTTCCGTGCGTACCTGGGCCTCACTCATGGGCGGGCGAGCGGCCTTCTGGGCGTGCGCGATGAACTCGTCCCGCTTCGAGGCCCCGCCCAGCGGCTCGGCGACTGTTCGGTATTCCAGAGCTGGAGCCGTCAGCTCGGTGATCTGGTCGCTGAGTTCGGCGACCACGTCGTGCAGGGCGGCGCGCTCTGCTTCCGCCTTTGCGAGTTCGGCCTCAGCCTGCACCCGGGCTGCCTGCTCACGCTCCAGCCTGCTCTGCCGGCCGTCGTAGTTGAGCCGTGCCTCCTCCAGACGCCGGCGGTAGGCGTCGAGTTCGGTCCGGAGCTGTTCCAGCTCCTGTTGCTCGGCGGCGGTGACGGGTACGGGTGCGGCGGAGGGCGGCGCGGGCGCCAGGAAGACCCGGTGCGTGGTGTCCGAAGGAGTGAGGGAACGGTGCAGCCAGTCGCCGAGCCGGAAGCAAGCCTCCACGGCTTGGAGTGCGGCGCGAACGTTCGCGTAGTACTCGTGCATGGCCCGGTTGCCCGTGGTCCGGATCGCCTCGAACCAGGCGCGTACCTGAGGCACGAGAACACCGGCGCTGGTCAGAGCGTTGATCCGGTCGTACTGCTTGTTGCTGGGCACGGTGACGTTGACCAGCGTGAGCAGATGGCGGGCCATGACCTCGCCGAAGAGGCGGGACTTCATCATGGCCGCATGCGGGTCGGTGTGGATGTAAGACTCCGCCGCACAGCCCAGCGTCACCAGCAGAGGATCGTGCCCGATGAGGCAGCCGAAGTTGGCTGAGCTCGCCGCCAGCGAGGCGACCTTCTCCCCTTCGTCACCCTGTCCGAAGTTGGCCGACGACGTCACCATGCTGTTCCCCCAGCACCTCATTCGATGAGCAAAGCCTTACAGACTCTCATGGGAGGAACTCGTGGGCAAGGTACGGGCGTGGGTCAGTTTCGGTTACTCGGACCTGGGTCCACAGTTAGGACCTCACTCCGTGAGGTCCTAAGACCAGCTGCCCCACGCACTGGGCCGAGCGCTTGTACGGTTGTCTACCGCTGATTGCGATCAGCGTGCTACCTAGTGTTATGAGCGCTCGTCTCCCGTACTACACCATGCTTGTGACGGGTTCTGCTCTGAGGTCTCGCGTTCGCGTCGACCGCAAGTCTCCAATCCAAGGAGGAGGGCGCCCACATGCCGAGGGACACTCTGTTCCGGCGGAAGCTGCAGCAGCGGCACCTCACTGTGTATGAGGCGTTCGTCGCGCAGTTCCAGCGGGCCGCAAGGGAGTTGGCTGATCGCGAGGGCGATCCCCGGTTGGGGTCGCTCACGGTCTCGGCGCGGCAGTTCGATCGCTGGATGGGCGGGGAGTTGAGGGGGCTGCCGCACCCTGGGGCGTGTCGGGTGCTGGAGCGCATGCTCGGCAGCCGTGCCGATGAGCTGTTCGCCGGCTTACCTGGCGACGCGGCGAGCAGCAGGCCCTCCCTCGCCGCGATACCCCGACCGGCCGAGACGCACCCCGCAGTCCGCGACGACGAAGAGAGCGTCGTGGAGATCGTCGCCCGCACCCGGCAGCTCACGGCCAGCAACGCCGACGACCGCACGATCGCCTTCCTCGGCTCGTCGCTGGACGGCATTGTCGCGCGGTACGACCGCGAAGGGCCGAAGCCCCTCCGTGGGCAGGCGCGCTCGCTGCGGCAGCTCATACACACCCTCCTGGACGGCCACCAGCCGCCGCGCGTCCGGCAGGAGTTGTTCCGGCTAGCCGCGCGGGCCGCCGGCCTGCTGGGGTACATGGCCGTCAACCTGGGCGACTTCGTGCTTGCCGAGGCGTACGCGACGGAGGCGCAGGACCTCAGTCGGGCGATTGATGACATCGAGACCGAGGTATGGGCGCGGGGGACGCTGTCCTTCAGTTACTACTACGCGGGCCGATACGCAGCGGCGGACGCCTGCGCCGAGGCTGCGGTGGCTATGGCCCCCGGCAGTGCGCAGGCGATCCGGCTCCTGGTCAACGGCCGGGCACGCGCGCTCGGGAAGATGGGCGACCGCATGGCCGTGGAGCGGGCGATCGGCCAGGCGTTGGAGCTCTCGGCGCTGCACGACGTCGCGGCCGGGCTCACCCCGTGCATCTCCTTCGAGCCCTACGGGTATGCCCGCACAGTGGCGAACGCCGTCACGGCTCAGCTGTCCGCGGGCCAGGTCGAGGAGGTGCTCGCCACGGCTGAGCGGATCGATGACCTCGTGGAGGACTCGGACCCGTGGAGCCGTTCCCTCGTCCGACTCGACGTCGCCACGGCCCTGTTGCGGCAGCGTACGCCGGATGTCGACCGGGCGATGTCGCTGGGTCGGGAAGCACTGGCCTTCTGCTGTGATGCGCCGATCAGGTCGGTGTGGCAGCGGACTCGGGACCTCTACGACCAGGCCCGCGAATGGCAGGACCACCTGGCCGTAAGGGAGTATGGGGACGAACTCCGTACGTGGAGCTCCCAGCCCGCAGTTCTGGCGATGTCGCGTGCCGGGGCCTTGTAATCCGAAGGAGAACGCCGGGTGCATCTGCTCGCGTCCGACCCCGCCACGTTCCCGGTGGAGCCTCCCGGCGATCTGAACGACGCCCAGGCCATCACGGTCCACGACTGGGCCGCTTTCGACGCGCTCGACGAGATGACTGACCACTGGTCGCGGCCCGGCTGGTCGGACGGCACTCGGGCCTACTACTGGCTGCTCGCGTTCCGCGGCGTTCCAGAGCTCGACGACCTCGCACTCCGCTGCCAAGAGATCCTGTCGCCGCTCGGTCTTGACCCGGTCCCCGCTGACGGATTGCACGTGACACTGGTCAGAGTGGGTTCCCCCGACACCGTCGATTCCGTGCAGCTACGCCGACTCGCCGAGACAACTCGGACCAGGCTGCCTCGACGCTTCACTCTGCGAGCAGCTCCACTGGCGGGCTCACGGGGAGCGGTGCGGCTGACGCTCAGCCCATGGGAACCGCTGGTGAACCTGCATGCCGCGCTCGTCGCAGCCAACACCACGGTCGGTCTGCCGGTGAGGAAAACAACCGCCCGTTTCCGACCGCACCTCAGCCTCGCGTACAACAACCGCCGACGGGACGCCGCCCCCGTCATCGAGACGGTGGCCTCGCTGCGTTCCCTGCAAGCCGTCGAGCTCAGTGTCGCCAACGTGCAGCTCGTGGAGCTGCGCAGGTGCGGGGCGGAGTACCGGTGGGAGGTCCTGGAAAGCCTCCCGTTCACGGAGTAGGAGTTCGCCGGCCGTTGCCCAGGGCCATGACGGCCACGACCGCTTTCCCCCGGTCCGCGGACCGGACGAACCATTTCTCCGCGAGGACCTCAACGAGGTAGAGCCCGCGTCCGCTCTCCAACAGCTCACTTCCGCGAGTCGCTTCGGGTACGCGCACGGCTTCGGCATTCCGCCCAGCGTCGTGGACCCACACGACCGCCGTTTCCTCGTACACGTCCAGGTCCATCCGCACCGGGCCGCCGGGCGTGTGCTGGAGGGCGTTGGTGACCAGTTCGCACGCGACGACCACGGCGTCATCGATCTGCGGCTCCGGAGCACGCCCGCTGAGCGCTCGACGGACGAGGTCTCGCGCGAGACCTTGCGGCTCGTCGCAGGTGAGCAGTTCCAGGCGGTGGTGCTGGACGAGCCCGTCGCCGAGGTCATCGGTTGTGACGCGTCCAACTGTGGATCCAGGCACGGTCTCGTCTCGCTTCCGGTAGCACCGGTCGGGGCGTTCCAGCGTGCTACCCGAGGCCCGGCGTGCCCACGTCGGCGGTACGCCGTCCTGGCGCCATTTCGGTGTGCGGAAACGGCGTAGGAACGACGGCTCGACGGCGTACCGGCGCGCAACGCCGTCCGCGACCTTCTTCGTAGGCCGTCGTCGTGGCCTGAAGGTGCGCCAGCCGAATGGATGGCCACGCGCCACGCCGCAGACAGACCGTGTCCGCCCCGACCAGCACTCAGAAGGAGAACCGTGGTGATGACGCATGCCCCTGGGCCGGACCGGGGCGCTCCAGCGCCCTTACCCCTGCCCGTCTCTAAGCTCATTCTCTTCGACCTCGACGGAGTTCTCGTCGACACCCTTCCGGTGATGCGTTCCGCGTGGCAGGCGGTGTGTGCGCAGCATGGGATCGACATCCCGTTCCGCTCGTACGCAAAGCACTTGGGCCGCCCCTTCTCCGACATCATGGCGACGCTCGGCGTTCGACAGATCGAGGAAGTGGCGAGCACCTACGATGCCGTCTCGACGCGCGACGCCCACCTGGCACGGCCGTTCCCCGGCATCGAAGCCGCGCTGCACACCATCACGGCCGGTGGTCAACGAATCGGAGTGGTGACCTCGAAGCCCCTGGCGCGAGCCGTCCCCCTGCTGGAACGCCTCCGCTGTCCGTTCTCGGTCGTCCGCGCACCGGGACGAGAGCGGGGCAAGCCCGCCCCCGACACCCTGCTGGTAGCCCTCGTCGAGACAGGGACCGATCCGGCGGACGCGACCTACGTGGGTGATATGGCCGTGGACCAGGAGGCGGCCCGGCGCGGCGGCCTCCGCTACGTGCACGCGGGCTGGGGATACGGCGAGCCGACGGCGCCGGAGCCCCTTACGGCCCACGAGCCCGCCCAACTGTTCGGGCTGCTGCGCGATTCGCTCGCCCCTGAGGAAGCAGCGTGAGCATCACAGAGCAGGTAGACGCGCTGATGCTCGCCATGGAAGAGGAGTACGGCGACGTGGTCAGGACGCCCGGCGGCGTCAGTTGGCTGCACACCCATCACGTCCCGGTCCGTCGGCTGGTGACACGCGTGGTCAAGCGGCTGACGACCGAGGCCCTGGGCGACGACGGGACAGGCCACGAGCTGGTGGTCGCCCGTCACGACCCCGCGCTCGGCTATGTGACCTACCACGTCTCCGACGCGGGCGTGGCCTACCTCCTCGACCGCTCAGCGACAGCAGCGCCCGATGCGACAGAGGAATACCTGCCCGTTCGGACGCTGGCTGAGCAGCAGCATCCGCCGATCGCCCAGACGCCTGTGTGCGCGGTGTCCTGGTCGTCCCGCCATGTCGAGACGATGCTGCCCGTGTTGTCCGACCTCGCCCGTCGAGGTACCGCAAGCACCGTGCTGGATCTCGCCACGGACGCGAGTCACGCCGTTCCCAACCTGCGGCACTCGATGATCTCTGTTCTGCGGATGCCCCAGGAGTTGCTGGCCGCCAACGGCGGACCGCCCGCCCACGTCCTTCGTGAGGTGCGCAGCGAACGCACCACACGAGTCGGGCAACACGCGTTCTCCGTACGGAAACTGGCCGAACTCGCCATGCGCGTGCTGCTGCGCAGCGCGGACGCCACTCAGCCGTCCTGGGCGGCGGCGGTCAGGATCGAGAACTGGTTCGACTCCGTACTTTCGCGGCTGCGTCCTTCGGTCCTCTTGTGCAGCAACGACACGAGCCCGGCCGGTGCCCTCGCGGTTCGAGCGGCTGAGCGTGCGGGCGCCGACACGGTCTACGTCCAGCACGGGGCGTGGGTGGAGGGGCAGGTCGCCTGGCGGGCGCAGCACTGCCGGCACATCGCCGTCATGGGAACCCGCGACGTGATCACCGCGCGGTTGTGGACCCGACGAGCCGACGCCCAGGTCTACGTGGTCGGGCAGCCGCGTTTCGACGTCCTGGCCGACGTGGACCGGGTGGCCCACCGCCGCTACCTGGAGGAGGTCCTGTTGGACCAGGCGCGGGAGGTGCCACCGAAGATCTTGCTGTGGGCCTGCCAGCCATTCCGTGAGCAGAGGCTGCGCAGTCAGTTCGAGGTCATTACGGAGGGGCTGCGGCAAGCGGGGAGCGGATGGGGACTGGTGATCGCCCCGCACCCTGCCCAAGGCGCCGGTGCCTTCGGCCCACTGCTGGAAGCCGCCAACGGCACCGTGGCCCTGGCAGATCCGGCCGTCGGGGCTCGCGGCTGCCTGGCCGGTGCGGACGCCTTGATCTCCGCCTCCTCCACCTGCGGCATCGAGGCCGTCCTGCTGGACGTACCCGTACTGGAACTCATGCTGCCGGCGACGCGCACTCTCGGCCTCGCCGACCAGCGAGCCGCACTGCGGTGCTCCTCCGGTCGGGACATCGGCACGGCGCTGAGGTCCATCACCGAGTCGGGGTCGGCCCGGGTACTGGCGACCGCCAAACGCGCGATCTGCCATGAGGTCGGGGGCAGCGCCGCAGCCGTGGCGGACATCGTCGCCCAGGCGCTCCGCGAATTCACCGACGAAGAACAGCCTTTTCCCCACCCGATCACCCAGGCCGAGATGACCACTCCCGACGGGCCTGGCCAACCGACTCGGTCCGACACGGCACAAGGAGGTACAACCCGATGATCACGTTCGTAGCGGACAGCGTCGCCGAACTCTTCGCCGGCGCCCTCGGCGCCGCTCGCAAAGGCCAGCGCGTCAGCCCGAGGGGAATGGCGACGCGCGAAGTGCTCGACGTCGGCATACGGCTGACGAACCCGCGTGCGCGCCTCCTGCTCGCGTCTCCGACCCGCGTCCCGAATCCGGCCTTTGCCGTGGCCGAGACGGTGTGGATCCTGTCGGGCTCGGACGCACCGTGGATCTTCGACTTCAACGACCAGCTCGCCCAGTACGCCGACGACGGGATCCTGCGCGGCGCGTACGGGCCGCGGCTGCGTCGCTGGGGCGGTTCCGTCGACCAGTTGCGGCGCGTCGTCGAGATTCTCAAAGCGGACCCGGACTCCCGGCGAGCGCTGATCCAGCTCTACGACCCGGCCCGGGACGCGGCAGGCCACCGGGATGTGCCCTGCACCCTCGGTTTCCAGTTCCATCTGCGCCACGGCCGCTTGGACATGGCCACGTCCATGCGTGGCCAGGACGTCTGGATCGGCCTGCCGTACGACCTGTTCTTCTACACCACACTCCACGAACTCGTCGCGGGATGGCTCGGAGTGGAGACCGGTGACTACCGGCATCACGTCGGTTCGCTGCACGTCTACGAGCGCGACATGGAGCGTGCTGCGGCCATCACGTCCGTGACATCCCTGCCGGAGATGCCCGAACTCAGCATTGGCTGGGACGGGTTCGACGACCAGCTCGCCCGGGTCCGGGCCGGAGAAGCGACGGGCCACGCCGGATGGGACGCGATGGCCGCCACCATGCACAGCTATCGCCTGTGGAAGCAGGGGCACCGGGATGATGCGCGGCGTCATGCCGAGAAAATCGACGGGCCGCTCCACGCGTCCTTGGCGGCGTGGTACGCCAAGCTGGCTCCCGGTCCCGTCCGCCACGGGAACGAGGTGACGCGGCCGTGAGGCGATCACCGTCCGTGGTGCTGGGTATTTGCGCCTTCACCCACGACTCCGCCGCCGCGCTGTTGGTCGACGGCCGGCTCGTCGGCTTCGTGGAGGAGGAGCGCCTTTCCGGTGTCAAGCACACGAAGGAGTACCCCTCGCTCGCCGTCGACTGGCTGACGGCTGAGGCCAGCCTCGCTCCCGAGGACATCGACGTCGTGGCGTACAACTTCCAAGGCCCGCGCTACTTCGCCGCCGTCGCGGAAGCGCCCCGGTGGGCGCTGTCCTCGGCAACCCGGGCGCAGGCCCTCCCGCGCGCCGCCGGATTCGCCAAGGTCGGCGTACGGACGATGCGGCGCCTGCGGTCACTCGGCCACCGGTTCCCCCAGGCACGCGTCCACCCGGTACTCCACCACCGGGCCCACCAGCTCACGGCCTTCGCGGCGTCGGGCTGGGACGAGGCGGCCGTCCTGGTCGTCGACAGTCTCGGCGAGACGCAGACCACCACGATCGGCCGGGGCCGGTTGCACGCGGCCGGCCGGCCCGGCGTCGAAGTCCTCCAGGCGCTGCGCGACCCCGCCTCGCTCGGCTACGCGTACGGCGCGGTCACCGAACACCTGGGGTGGCGGCGCGGCGACGAGGAGGGCACGGTCATGGCCCTCGCTGCCCTTGGTGACCCGGCTCGTTTCCGCGACCTGTTCGAGCAGGCGATCCGCACCAGCGGCACCGGGTTCACCCTCGACCCCTCGATCTTCCCGTTGCGCGTACTCAGCTCGGGCCACGCGCGGACCTCGTCACGGTTCGCCGACTTGACGTGCCGACCGCGTGCGGCCGGCGGACCGGTCGAAGCCGTCCATCAGGACCTCGCTGCCGCCCTCCAGGAGCGCACTGATGAGGTCATGCTGCAGTTGGCCCGTCGTGCCCGAGCGCTGACGGGTTCGCGCCGGCTGTGCCTCGGCGGCGGCGTGGCCACGAATTGCGTCAGCGTCGGTCGGATCGTCGATGCCGGATTCTTCGAGGAGGTCTTCGTGCCGCCGGCCCCTGGCGATGCCGGTACGGCCCTGGGCGCCGCGATAGCCGGTCACGTGGACCGCAAGGGCACCGGTCCGCTCACCGGGATCGCCGGAGAGTGCTACCTCGGCCCGACGTTCTCGTACACCACGCTCGACCTCGGCCGGTGGCCGGCGCTGCACGAGCGCCGTATTCCCGGGGACCCCGGCGAGTTCCTGGCGGACCGACTCGCCGCAGGCGCCATCGTCGGCCTGTTCCAGGGCCGTGTTGAGGCCGGTCCACGTGCCTTGGGCAACCGCTCCATCCTCGCCTCACCACTCCAGGCGGGCGTGGTGGAGCGGCTGAACGCCACCGTGAAGTTCCGCGAGCCCTTCCGGCCCTTCGCGCCGATGGTCACCGAGGAGCGGGCCGACGAATTCTTCACCCTCGGTCAGCGGGCCCCCTTCATGTCGATGGCCTCCGGCGTCACCGAGGCGGCCCGAGAACGCATACCGGCGGTCGTGCACGCCAACGGCACAGCTCGGCTCCAGACGGTCAGCTCCGCGCAAAACCCCTTCATACACAGGGTGTTGGAGGCGTTCGGCCTACGGACGGGAGTCCCGGTGCTGATCAACACATCGCTGAACGTGAAGGGCCGGCCCATCTGCGGCACCCCTGACATGGCGCTCGGCTGCCTCGCCGGATCGGGTCTGGACGCCCTGCTGCTCGATGGGAGGTGGATAACCAAGTGAAGATCGGATACAGCTTCTGGGGCTTCCTCGGACCGGGGATCACCGACACCCCCGACGGCGGTCGCAGTCACCGCCGCCCCCTGATCGATGCCCTTCTCGCCCGGGACCACGAGGTCGTCTTCCTCCAGACCGACCGCGACCGTACCGAAGCCGGTGACGACCTCGGCGGCGCGTACTCTTTCGATGCCGTCGGCTTCCCGGACATCGACGTGCTCTTCCTCGAATGGCGTTGGCCTATCAAGGGCCGCAACACCACTCCTTGCGGCACCTCCGACCACACCTGCGACCTCCACCGCCAGGCCGATCTGCTCCGGCGGTACGCCCGACCGGGCGGCGCTCCGACCGTCATCTGGGACAAGGACCGCCAGCTGGGCGAGGACGACCCCTGGCGCCGCACCCCTGGTGTACAGGTGTGCGAGGCCGCACTCGTCCCCAGTCCCGGTTCCCGCCGACTGCTCTTCCCCGTGGACGACGTGCTCCTCGACGCGGCCGATCCCGTTGCGCTGGCGGCGCGTCCACGCCCGATCAGCCTCGGCTACGTGGGGAACCAGTACGACAGGGACGGCGCCTTCGACACGTTCTTCGCACCGGCGGCCCTGCACGTTCCCCACCAGGTCGCAGGCAAATGGCCGCGCACATCGGCATGGCCCCACGTCTCCTTCCTCGGGCGCGTCCCCTTCGCCGAAGTGGACCGTCTCTACGGGCGGTCGCTGGCAACGCTTCTTCTGCTGCCCGAGCGCTACGCCGCAGCCGGACAGATGACACAGCGGATCTTCGAGGCGGTGCTGGCCGGCTGCTTGCCACTCGCCCCGTCGAGCATCCGCAGCGTCGAAACGTTCGTTCCCCCGTCCCTGA
The DNA here is from genome assembly GCF_055558595.1 of Streptomyces sp. NPDC025721. Taxonomy (NCBI): domain Bacteria; kingdom Bacillati; phylum Actinomycetota; class Actinomycetes; order Kitasatosporales; family Streptomycetaceae; genus Streptomyces; species Streptomyces sp. NPDC025721. Next base: position 155,656 of record NZ_JBVHMF010000011.1, read on the forward strand.
TCGTGCACGACGGCGACGACGTGACGCGTCGGATCAACGAGCTGCGCGCGAGCACTGGTGGCGCGGCGCACGTCGACCTCATCGCCGCATGCGTCGAACGGCTTGAGATCTTCCGGCTCAGTCACCAGGTCGCGGCACTGGAGGCGGTCCTGGCTGCGGCCTTGGACCGCGCGGAAGGGGCAACGCGGTGAGACTTGTCCTGCTCGGCTCGTCCAACCCCTCTACCGTGGAGCACCATGCAGAAGGTCGCCATCGTCGGCTGCGGAGGCAGCGGCAAATCCCACCTGGCCCGTCATCTCGGAGCGGCGCTGCGGGCCCCGGTGACGCACCTGGACGCGGTCTACTTCGACGACGAGTGGAACGCGCTCCCGGCGGAGAAGTTCGCCGCCGCCCAGCACACCCTCGTGGCCGAGTCGCGTTGGGTGATCGACGGCAACTACAACTCCACGCTGTCGATCCGGCTCGAAGCCTGCGACACCGTCGTGCTCATGGACGTGTCCACCCTCGCCGCTCTGTGGGGCATCGTCTCGCGGCAACTCCGACATGGAGCGGGTCACAAGGGAAACGGCGTCCACAACCGGGTCACGTGGGGCGTGATCAAGTACGTCGCTACCTACCGGCGCAAGATGAGGCCGCGCGTGCTGGCGAAGATCGAGGAGTTCGCTGTCGGCCACGCCGACGTAGTGCTGCTCACCGGTCGTCGACACGCAGGCCGATGGCTAAGCGAAGTCTCGGCCGACCACATGCGCTGACAATTCCCCGTACCGCCACCTACCGATCTGGGAGGTCAAGGCGGTGAACGGCTCCGACAACCCCTTCCTGGCTCCGTCCCTGGAGTCGCTGTACGGCGGCGCCGACCGCCTTGCCGCGCGTACGTCGGCGTTGGGCCTCGCGAAGGTCTCGGGTCGCTCCGTACCCGTCACCATCGCGCAGTTGGCCGTCGAGCACTCGTCGGCGGACACTCCCGTGCGCGTGGTGGCGGACATCGGCTGCGGTCGGGGAACGAGCAGCCAAGTCCTCGTCGAGCGGCTCTGCCCGAGTCGGCTGACCGCCGTCGACGCCTCACGCGCGATGGTCGCCACGGCGCGCGAACGGGTCGGCACGACCTCTGGCTCGAAGACCGACTTCGTACAGGCCGACTTCCATCACCTCCCGCTGAAGGCGGGCACGTACGACCTGGTCAGCGCTGCCTTCTGTCTCTACCATTCGTCCCGCCCTCCGCAGGTGCTCGCCGAGTTCGCACGTGTCCTCGGTCGCCGAGGGGTCGTGATCCTGGTGACGAAGAGCGCGGACAGTTACCGCGAACTGGACTCGCTCGTGGTCTCCGCCGGACTTGATCCGGACGCGCTTCACCGCGAGAGCCTCTACGCCGCGGCGCACAGCGGCAACATCGCTTCGCTGGCGGCCGACGCCTTCGATGTCTTGCACGTCGAGCACGAGGAGCACTGTTTCCGGTTCACGGACCTAGCCCACGTGGCCGCCTACCTTGCGACCAGTCCCAAGTACCACCTGCCGCCGGGCCTGAGCAGTGATGTGGAGGCCATCTCTGAGGCCCTCCGGCTCAGGCTTCCCGACGTCCCTGTGGCCGCCAGCTCGGTCGTCACCTACGTCGTCGCCCGTCCACCGAGAGTTCGCCGATGACAAGCCGATACACCAAGCGCTACACCAGTGCGGAGCGCTGCCAGACCGCCGTGCGCAACTACACCTGGCTTGCGCAGCATGCGGCTCCTCTGCTGCTGCCGGCTCTTCGTGCGGTCGGTCCCACCAGCCTTGTCTTCGAATTCATCGAGGGTCGGCACGCCGAGCCCGCGGACCTGCCCCGAATCGCAGCTCACATGGGAGACGTGCACGGAGCCGTCTGGGTGGACGACCTGCACCGCGCTCGGCTCGACGCTCCGCACACGCCCGGCCAGGGCGTGGCGCTGGCGGACTACCCAACGTCGCGCAGGCGGGCCTTGGCCGCACGCCACTCGGCCGGGTTCCTTCCGAGCGAGGCCGACCTCGACGCCGCCCAGGACCTCCTGACTTCCTCGCTCACCGGCCCCGCAGCCTTCTACAAGGACGCGAACCCCCGCAACTTCCTCATCACGGCGGACGCCATCGTCACGATCGACGTCGACGACCTCACCCTCGCACCCTTCGGCTACGACCTCGCCAAGCTGATCGTCACGCTCACCATGACGCACGGCCCACTCCCCACGACCGCTGTCCGCGAAGCCCTCGACCAGTACAACCGCGCCGCTTCCTCCCACCACGAAAGTCTCGGCCAGACGGACATGGAGCGGCTCGCCGTCTGCATGCGCCTGCACGGCATTCTCACCGCGCCGTACCTCGGCAGAGGCGGCTACCGGCACGGGATCCCGAGCTTCGGTGCTTCCCCTTCCCGTCACACGAAGCGCGAGGGCACCGAATGATCACCTCGGAGGTCGTCCTCCTACGACACGGCCAAGCGCAGTGGAACGTCGACGGCATGGTCTGCGGTCCGCGGACGTGCACCGCGCACGGACGCGCGCTTCTGAACCGCCTTGCCTGATTCTTACCTCACTCATCTGGAGGATGAGATGACCGGAACTGCCCGGCCCGGACCGCCGAGACGACACATCCGCCGCGCCGTGGTCACCGGCTCTGCCGGGTTCATCGGCTCCCACCTCGTGCGCGCGTTGTTGGAGCAAGGCACTACCGTCATCGGTGTCGACCGGCGCGACGAGACCAGCGACCAGTCGGCTGCCGCCAACCTGGCCCCGCTGATCGGCCAACCCGGCTTCGTGCCCGTGACCACTGACCTGCTGACCTGTGCCGTCGAACCGGTACTGCTCGATGCCGACGTCGTCTTCCACCTCGCCGGGATGCCGGGCGTCCGGCCGTCCTGGGGACCTCAGTTCAGCACCTACGTGCAGTGCAACATCCTCGCCGCACAACGCGTGATGGATGCCGCCACCCGGCTCGGTGTCCCGCGCGTCGTGGTGGCTTCCTCATCCAGCGTCTACGGCCCCACGGAGGCACAGGCAAGCCTGGAGACCGACCACCCGCACCCGGCGTCGCCGTACGCGGTCACCAAACTGGCCGAGGAGCAGCTCTGCCTCGCGCACGCGGCCCGGCCCGACTGCCACACCACCGTGTTGGCCCTCCGGTACTTCACCGTCTACGGGCCCCGGCAGCGCGCGGACATGTTCATCCACCGGGCGCTGTACGCGGCCTTCTCCGGCACCCCGCTCCGTGTCTACGGCGACGGGAACCAGCGGCGCGACTTCACTTACATCGATGACGCCGTGTCGGCCACGTTGGCCGCGGCAACAGCGTCGGACGACACCGGCGTGGTCAACGTCGGCGGTGGGACGAACGCCTCCCTCGCCGAGGTGATCCAGCTCGCCGAGCAGCTGACCGGCCGCACCGTCTCGGTCGAGTACTTCACCACCCGCAACGGAGACGTCCCCGTGACACGGGCCGACAGCTCGCGGGCACTCACCTACCTCGGGTGGAAGCCGACGGTCGACCTCGCAGCCGGTATGGGTGCGCAACTGCAGCACATTGCCCGTCGTATCGCCCGCCAAGCCGCCTGACGGAAAGCCCGGCGCCTCTTGACGGCGATCACCGACAGGGCCGCTTGGACAGTCGCTTCCGCCGGATCAACGACCGTCCCCGCTCAAGCGCCGGCGACGCCACTGGTCGTCGCACCCTCCTCCAGCCACCTCAGCAATAGGAGCCGCGCCATGCCCCCCGCACTACGCCAGCCGTCTCGGCCACGCCACATCGCGGTGGTTCCCTGTCGCTGGGGCGCCTCCAGGTTTCCCGGGAAACCTCTCGCACTCTTGGGCGGGTACCCGCTGCTGTGGCACGTCCACCAACGCTGCCTCGAAGCCCGCACCATCACCGAGGCCGTGGTGGCGACGGACGACGACCGCATCCGTGCGGCTTGTGACGATCTCGGCATTCGCTGCCTGATGACCGGCGAACACGCCACCGGGACTGACCGGGTAGCCGAATGCGTCCAGCATCTGGAGGCCGACGCCTTCATCAACGTCCAGGGCGACGAGCCCTTCATCAGCCCTGATGCCATCGACGCGGTGTCGCTGGCTCTGGCCGAATCGCCATCGGACTTGTTCGTCGTCAACGCCTGCGCGGAACTTCACGCGCCGGCAGCCGTGATCGACCGCAACGTCGTCAAGGCGGTCACGACCACGTCGGGCAATGCCCTGATGTTCTCCCGGCAGCCGCTCCCGTATCCCCGCGACGCCTACCCGACGTACCTTCGGCAACTCGGCCTGTACGGCTTCACCCCGGAGGCCCTGCGAACGTTTCGCTCCCTACCGCAGGGGCCGCTGGAAAGAGCCGAGGGCGTGGAGATGTTGCGCTTCATCGAGCACGGCTACGAAGTCCGAACGGTGCTCGTCGCCGATGAAGGCATAGCCGTGGACACGCCAGAGGATTTACGTCGGGCCAGCCAGGTGGAACAGGCACGGCAATCAGCCGCACCCCTTCCAACGGCCCTTCCGCCTTATCCGGCGGATTCGGGCGCGGACAGCTCCTGCCACTCCCCGTGGTCTTCGTAGGAGTCGAGCAGCTTGGCCTGGACTGGGACCGGGTAGTTCTCAAAGACGGCGATGTTCTGGAGGAAGTCGTCGCTGAGCGGGTCGACGGGCTTCTCGTACTCCGCCCCCCACTGAGCTGCGAAGACCGCTGCCCGCGCCTGGATCAGGGGGGCGAAGGAGCGGTCCAGCTTCAGGTCGTCGCAGGTCGATACGGCGAGGGCGTCGAGAGCCTCCAGGAAGGTCACCTCGTCTTGTACCGCCCAATAGATCTGGGCGACGAGCTCGTCCGTAGCGGCGCATATCCGGGCGCGCGTCTCGGGGTCGGTGAGCCAGATGGGTGCGCGGGCGTGGACCGCGGAGTTCACGTTGGTCACGGGCCGGGCGTCGTCGATGTTACTCATGCAGATCGTTCCTTTGCTGGGTGCGGTGGACGGCGTTGAGGTCAGCGGTGGTGGGGTCCTCCTCGGGGTTGTGACGAAGTGGTGGCGGGCGGTGGGGTGTGCTCCTGCGTTGGGGGGTTGGCGTGGTGGGCTGTTGTGCGCATGCGGGCTGCTGCCGCGCGGGGGTTGGGGATGGGTTGGTGGCCGAGGCGTTGGATGCGTAGGGCGAGGACGGTGGCGGGGCTGCGGGCGGTGTCGAGTTCGCGTTGGCGGGCTGCCTGGCGCAGGAGTTGGCGGGGGTCGTGTCCGCGTTGGGCGGCTTCGGTCAGGGCTCCGGCCAGGGCGGCCCACTGCGGATCGGCGGCGATGCGCGTGGCGTGCTCGGGTACGGCGGCGGCCAGGTCGCGGGCGAAGCCGTGTTCGGTGCCGGGTGGGGGGTGCGTGCTGGGTCAGGGCGGCGAGGGGGCGTTGTGCGGCGTGGGCGGCCGCCTGCTGGAGGTCGGTGACGGTCTGGCGGGCGGCGTCGGCTTGCTGTTGGTGGTGGCGTCGGGTGTGCCATTGCTGGATGAGCTGGACGGCGAAGATCGTTGCGGCCAGCGCGACGGCGATGGCGCCCTCGCCCGGGATGGTGCCGCTGGTGGCGAGGTAGACGAGGTCGCGGGTGGACTTGCGGAACTCGCGGGTGGCCTGGTGCTCCGCTTTGGCCTGGGAGACGGTGGCCCGCGCGAGAGCCCGTTCCGCCTCTCGGAGTTGCTGCCGTAGCTCGGGAGGGACCTTCCGGACGAGGACGGTAAGGCTTTCGTGGAAGGCGACGATGTGCGCCTGGGCGGAGCCGTCGTCTCCGGCGTCGTCGGCGAGGGCGGGGATGAGGTGGGTGTCGATGGCGTCGGCGTAGGCGAACAGCGGGTGTTCGGGGCGGGTGCGTCGTGCGGTCGGATGCTCTTCCGGGGCCGGGTTCGCGGCCAGGCGTTCGCTCACCTGGGGCCAGGACAGGTCCTTGGCCAGGTCGGAGGCGGCGAACCAGACGGGCTTGCCGTCCCTGTTGACGTCGCCGGGTCGGTTGACCTTGTAGCCGGCGATGTCTCCTGACTCGGTGAACCGGCGGATGTGGACGTTCACCCCGAGGCCGGTCTCCAGCAGGTCGAAGAACCCCTCGGGCGTGGTGGCATGGGCGAGAGCGGTGCGGATCTGTTCCCGCAGCCACTCTCGCGACGACTGCTCCCAGCCGTGCCGCTCCGCCTTGTACTTCTCTGCGCTGGAGGGCTGGCGGGAGGCGGTCCTGTCGCCGGACTTCAGGCGCCGCAGGCCGAGTTCGCGTTCCAGCTTGCGGCACTCGTCCTGGGCGCGCTGGGCTGCGCCGTGGTCTCGGGGCGCGCGGCCGTCCTCGCGTACGTAGGTGGCCATGATGTGGATGTGGTCGGCGGCGTGGCGGACCGCGATCCACCGGCAGGCCATCTCGTCGCCGTCAGGGGCGATTCCGGTGGCGTGCACGATCCGCCGTGCGACCTCGCCCCACTCCGCGTCGGACAGTTCGCGGTCGCCTGGCGCGGTACGTACCGGGCAGTGCCATACGTGCCCGCCCTTGCGTGAACGGCCCTCGGTGCGGTGCCGGTTGACCGGTACATCCAGCAGGTCGGCGAGCCGGGTGAGTGTCGCGTGCTCGTCGCGGCCGGGATCGGGCACGCCTCGGTCGAGCCAGGCTCCGACGAGATGCGGGTCGAGGTGCTCGTCCTGCTTGCCGGGACCGTAGAGGTAGCCGAGCAGGCCCCGGCTGTCGGAGCCCAGCTTCCGCTGGATGTCGGGGACCATCAGGCCGCGTCGTTCAGGCGCAGGGTCACCTCGTGGATCTCGGCCAGGATGTCGTCCAGCCGTGCCAGGGTGCCCTCGACCCGTTCCGGCTCCACGAGGACGCCCATGTGACCGTGCCGGACGAGCTGGTTGAGGTTGTTGCCCACCTTGCCGAGCGCGTACAGGGCGCGGCCGAGCTCTTCGCCGAGCGCCTGCAGGGCACGCTCGCGCGGGAGGAGGGCCGCGATGCGATTGGCGGCGACCGCGACCGCTGCGTCCGCGACGAAGCCGGAGAATGACGGCCCGCGTTCGGCGACCGCCTGCTCGACGATCGTTATCTCGGAGGCGGCGAACCGGGTGGAGCGGTGCCGATCACGCGGTTCAGCACCGCGTGGGCGCAGGCGCCTGGGCTTCATCGGACCGCTGTCGGGGTGATCGACGGACAGGCGCGGGCGGTCCAGGGCGGCGACGCCATCGTGGAGGAACACGGCGAGGGCGACGCGGTCGGCATCGGGATCGGCTTGGGCGTTGGGCTCGGGTGTGTTCAGCTGATCGGTGTCGGCGCGCGGCGTGACGAACGGCTGCGCGGACGTGAGCTTGTCCGAGTCGCAGCTGCCTCCGGCCGTGACGTCTAGGTCCGGCGCCCCCGCCGGACCCTCCTCCGCCACCCCCGCGGCGGAGGCACTCGCATCCGTGCCGCCAACGGTGGCACGGATGCCCAAGCTTGCTCCCCCGCAAGGCTGGGGGCTGGCTGCTCCGTTGCAGGTCAGTGTACTTGGCGGAGTGCGCTCCTCGCCTGCGTGATCGTTGGCGTCGTGGTGGCGGGACATGCGGTTCTCCGGGGTTCATCGAGCGTTACGGAGGCGGAGCACAGCGGCCGGGCGGGGGCGCGCGAGCGACGTTGCGGGGATCCCCGGCGCGGGGCGGGCCGTCCGGCCTCCGGCCGGGGGCAGCCGACGTCGGGCCGCCCCCGGCCGGTTCAGTCAGTGCCGGGGTGGGATCGGGCTTCGTCACTGGGCTGGAGCGACTTGAGTGCCTCGGCTACGCGCTCGTTTCCGGCCGAGATTCCTCGGGTTTCGATGGCCTGGCGGGCCATGGCGCGGGTGACCTGGCCGGAATCCGGATAGGTCTGGCTGATGATGTCGGCGAGCTGCTCGATCGACGCCTCCGCCTTGCGCCCGCCACGCCCGGTCCGCGAGGGCTCGCCGGAACTGCCGTTCGCCTGCTGGCCAGGGCTTTCCTCGTCGACCGGGGTGGACGCTTCAGCCTGGCCGGTGATGCCTGCTGCGTTCGGTTCTGTCCCGTGCACGGTTCCGGCCGCCGCGTCGGGCTCGACCGTGGGCCGCCGCGCCGAGTCGTCTGTCGAAGGAGTTGCCCGCTCCTCGGCCGGAATCATGGCCGGGGCCGCCGGAACCATGGTGGGAGTTCCGGCGGCCGTGCGGCGGCTGCTGCTCTGGCGGCCGATGAGGATGTGCATGTGCGTGGCTCCGGCCAGGGCAAGCGGTGCTATTGCCGACAGGACGGCCACGGTGTGATCGCCGAGGGTCAAGGTGCGGACGCCGGGCTGGTTGAGGCGGACGGCGTGCACGGCGTTAGCCCACAGGCTGGCCGCGGTGGCCGCGCCGAACAGGGTCCAGGCGTAGGCGCGGGCAGGCCAGGGCGCGTCGCGCAGGACGAGGAGGGCACGGACGCCGTATGCGATGAACCCGTCGACGACCAGCGGGAACAGGTAGGCCAGGTGCGGACGGATATGGACCGCGACGGCCATCTGCCGCAGGGCGTCGTACGACAGCGCGCCGCCGGCCAGGCCGAGCACGATCAGCGCGAGCGGATCCCACCAGGTCGTACGGCGGGCGGAGGCGGGCTCGACCGCCGGGACCGGGTGGGCAGGAGGCGGTGTTGCGGTGGTGCGCATGAAGGCTCCAGTCAGGGACGGGCTGATCACGGGGTGCCCCGGGGCATGCCGGAGGAAGGCAGGGGGGTGAGGGCGTACCTGGGGGTGTCGCCGCAGGTGAGCGCCGGGCAGTCGGTCGCTACCGGTGCCGAGCGGGGTGTGGACGTGGATACACGGCGGCTCGTCGACCGCTGCGTGCGGCGACGGTGGACGGTGCGCTGGTGGAGATCAGGCTCTGGAGGGAAGGAGCCCAGCCGCGTCGGCCTGAAGGGCGGCACGGACCCTGGCCCTGCCACGGGCAGAGACGCTCGCGCGTGCTCCTGTTTCGTTGGGGTCGTTGGCCAAGCCCGCGCAGGTGCGGCAGATCCCTTCGTGCGGGATCGGGCGGGCGCAGGTGCCGCACTCGGACCACCGGGGCTTGGCGGGGACGGCTGGTTCTGTTGCCGGGGGGAGCTTGCGGGTGAGGCGGTCGCGCAGGATCGCCGGGGCGCTGTGGACGCGGGCGGGCAACCCGCCGAGGAGCGCTTCGGCCAGGTCGCGCTGGCCGTAGCCGCGCTCCAGCCATGGGGTGACCAGCGGTGCCAGGGCCATGGCCTCGACCGTGCCGAGCCGCAGGCGCGGCTCGGGCCGCAACACTCGGAACAGCGTGGAGACCGCTTCGCCGACAGCGGCGTCGGCCGGACCTGTCGTGCCGATCCCGTCGGGCTGGATCATGGGCGGCTTCCCCCGCCCGCCCTCACCCGTTGCGGGACGGTCCTCGGCGGGACGTGACCGTTGCCCGGGGAGGGTGGGTTCTTTCCCACGGTCCTTTACAGGGTGGGCGGCACGCGCGCCGTCGGCCGATCGACCGGAGCCCGGACGTACGGCACTCGGTCCCACCTGCGGGGTGTCGTACACGTGGGCCTCGCTGACGAACGTGCCGTCGCCGCGCCGTACCCGCTCGACCCGGTAGTAACCGGCGGCGGTCAGCTCCCGCAGGGCCTTCGCCACGGTGAGGCGGCCCTGCGGGCTGGTGTCGGCCATCCGCCGACCGTCCTCCGACCAGCCATCGGGCCGGGAGAGGAGGTCGGCCAGCAGGCCGCGGGCGGTGTAGGACAGCCGCCGGTCTTGCAGCAGCGTGTTGGGCAGGACCGTGAAGCCGCGCGCATGGCGGCTACGATGAATTCGCATCAGGAGGTAGGACTCCTTGTGCCGGACCCCGGAGCGTTGGCGCGCTGCCGGGGTCACCCTATTAAGTTCGTCGGTGACAGAACGTACCACGCAAAGCAGGCCAAATCGCCCGGTGCGCGAAAGAAATTGATCACGCATCAGGCAGCAGGAGGTAGCCGGCACCGACGTCCGTTCACGCCGGTCAGCACTGCCGGGGCAGCGGCTCACCGAGGCTCCAACGGCCACACTTCCGGCGCTCTGGCTGACCGGCGGTGCAAGTGGCCGCTGCCGGGCGCACGAGGGCTGCGGAGGCGCGGCTCGCGACAGTCGAGACGTAGGCTGGTACACGGAACTTCCTCACTCGACGCCGTATCGCTGGCAGGCCAACGGCGTCGGGGTAGATCGTTTAGGGCGGTCGTCCGGGAGTCCTTTTGGCCCTTGGCGCTTCAACGCCAGGGGCCTCTCCCTTGTCCGGGCCTGTTCAGGCGGCCTGGACGTAGGTCGAGCGGGAGAGCAGGTCCGCGAGCCGGGCGGCGCTGCGAGGGCTGATCGTCGTGACGAAGCCGGCGCAGACGCGTTCCAGCGCGGCGTCCCGGGCCTCGTCCGTCACCAGGCGGCGACTGGGGGCAGTGGGCTGGGTCGCGGCAGGCCGCAGTTGGGGTTTGGGCATGGGTGTGTCCTCGGTGCGGCACGAGCTGGCAGGCCGTGTGCCGTGGGGATAGAGCGGGCGGGCGGTCGTCATGCGCTCCGGCGAGTGGTGCTCCAACACCACTGGGCCGGGGGCCGTCTGCCGGAGGTCTGGCATCCTCCGAGCGGCGGATGACAACAATGATCCGCAGAAAACGCGTTTTGCCTGACGGCATTTTCCGGGCTATAAGGCGGACCGGAACACCGCAGCTTCGGCTCGCCCTCTCCCTGCCCCCACCAGCTCCCGCATCCATCGCACGCCTCCTCGCTCGCCATCGACACGACTCGTCAGCAGGAGAAACCCGGTCCCCGAGCTCCCGCGCCGGAGCCGACAGTCCCACGCGATCGAGAGCTAGGTCAGGCCGGAAAACCGTGATAGAAGCCGCAGGCCGCGCTACAGCTTGTTCTGCTCGATGCTGATCCGGTCCCAGTCGAAGACACCGCTGGGCTTGGTCGATGCGTCGATGACGATTCCGGCGAAGAGAAAGCGCATCACTGCGTTGCGCCGCTCATCCGTCATGTCTTTGGCCTCCCATGCCTGGACCGCCCCAGGGCCGGTGAGCCCTTCCAGCAGCTTCATCGGCCGGACCACGAGGCGTCGCTGAGCCTTGGCGATGCGATCGGTGATCTCCTTGCGCATGCCGCGATACTCCGCCGTCGTGATCTCCTTCGCGGTCCACATCTGGTTCAGTTCGTCGAGCTGCTGCTGATCGGCCTCGACGGAACGGGAGGCCGCATCGGGCAAAGACGTGGAGGGGAGCTGGCCGGAGACGGTGAGCCTGCGCAGGAGATCGATGGCGGCGTCCGTGACGAAGCCCTCCAGCTTCACTGCGGCGATGCGTCGTACGCACGTCTTGTCGCCGTTCCGGCTGTGGCGAGTGCACAGATACGACGGCGCGGCGCCCACCTTCGTGCCGGACATGAGGGTGCCGCAGCGCCCGCACATCACCACACCACGCAGCAGGTAGAAGCGGCGCAGCTCCAGGTTGGTCTGGTGGATGGCGGACCGGTACTCCCGTCGGGTGCGGGTCTCCTGCCAGATGCCCGGCTCGATGATCGCGGGCCACTTGCCCGGACCGACCTCTTCGCCCTGGTGCATGCGGATGCCGGCGACGTGCCGCGAGTCGAGGAGAGCGCGGACGGTGCCCTGGGACCATTCCTTGCCGTAGACGGTCTTGATGCCGCGCTTGTGGAGGAGGAGCGCGATGGCGCTCGGGCTCCGACCCTTCAGGTAGAGGTCGAAGACCTCGCGGACGATCTCGGCCTCGTCCTCGCGGATGGTCATGCCGTCCGCCTCGTACCCGAGGCGACGCTTGCCGGAGTGCGGGAGGCCCGTCTCGGCCCGCTCCTTGAGGGCGGACTTCAAGCGGCGCGAGGTGTCGTCCGAGGAGCGGCAGGCGTGGGCGACCTCGATGCGCAGGATGAAGCGGTCGTCGGGGTCGGAGAGGTTCCGACGGTTGGCTTCGCCGTGGAGCAGGATCTGGTGGTCGTCCGAGACCTGGAGGAGCTCTTCGAGGTCTCGCGGCTGCCGCATGAGGCGGTCGGGGTGGTAGGCGATGATGTGCCGGAACTCCCGGCGGTGGGCGCTTTCGAGGAGCTGGTCCCAGCCCGGCCGCTTGCGGTTGCGGTGCCAGGCCGAGCGGCTGTTGTCCACGAAGACGTGGCTTGGATCGATGACCAGCCCACGACGCTCGGCGATCTCCCGGCAGATGCGCTCCTGGCGGTCGACGCCGGTCTGGTCGTCGTCGTCCGCCTGGGATATCCGGCAGTACAGAGCCGCTGGTTCACCTGGGGTTATTGTCGTCTCGTGTGCCTCGTGTCGCCGCATGGACCGAGTGTATGAACATGGATTGGGCTCGCCGAATTTCCGGCACCCGGTCACGCTCGCCAAGGACTTGATGACGCTCGACGACGTGAGCGAGGGGCGGGTGACGCTGGGGATCGGCGCCGGGGGGAGCGGGTTCGACGCGACGGCGCTGGGGCAGGAGCCGTGGTCGCCGCGGGAGCGGGCGGATCGGTTCGGGGAGTTCGTACGGCTGCTGGACCGGCTGTTGACGAACGGCCAGGTGTCGTACGAGGGGGAGTTCTACTCGGCGCACGAGGCGCGGACGATTCCGGGGTGTGTGCAGCGGCCGAGGATTCCGTTCGCGGTGGCGGCGACGGGACCGCGGGGGATGCGGCTGGCCGCGCGGTACGGGCAGGCGTGGGTGACGACGGGGGACCCGGCGCTGTACGAGACGGGGACGCCGGAGGAGTCGCTGGCGGCGGTACGCGGGCAGGTGGAACGGCTGGGTGCGGCGTGCGCGCAGGCCGGGCGGGACGTGCTGAAGGTGCCGAAGGTGATGCTGACCGGCTTCACCCCTGACCAGGGGCGCCCGCTGGAGTCGGTGGACGCCTTCGTGGACTTCGCCGGCCGCCACGCGGAGGCCGGGATCGACGAGATGGTCATCCACTGGCCCATCCCCGACAGCGACTTCGACACCGACCCAGCCGCCTTCGAGCGGATCGCCTTGGAGGCCCCCGCCCAACTGGCCTGATCCGCGCGCCGGGTGGTCAGTGCGTCGGGTGGTCAGCGCGCCGGGTCGTCGGGGCGCCGGTCGGTCAGGGCGTCCATGCGGCGGGCCGCGATCTCCCGGTCGGCGGCGGCCGTCACGAACTCCGGTACGTGGTCGGGCCCGACCAGCTCCCGGACCGCGGCGACCGTGGCCGCCGGGAGGGGCACCGGGACGTGCGAGGGCGGCTCGGCGGCCGGGCGCGGCGGCGGCGCGGGGAGCACGGCGTCGCCGAGGTGACGGCGTACGTGCTCGGTGGCGAGCATCCGCATGGCGCGTGCCAGCTCCGCGTCCACGGTCTGCTGGGCCAGCGGGCGCAGCCGCCGGACCAGGGCCGCAGCCTCCTCGGCCTCCTCGTCGGTCGGCGGGTGGCGCAGGAACCGCTCGAAGACGTACTCCGTGGTGAACTCCAGGAACCGCTCCGAGATGTGCTCGACCTGGACCCGCAGCTCCCGCAGATGGCCGGTGATCGCGGGCAGCGGCACACCGGCGGCGTGCAGCTCCGCGGCGACCGCCAGCTCCTGGGGGCTCGGTACGAGGAATTCCTCGTCGCTGCCCGGCACCGGCTCCAGGATGCCCAGTTGCAGGCCCTCCTCGACGGCCGTCAGATCCGCCGTCCCGCCGAACGCCTCGATCAGCTCGGCCAGGCTGATGCGCGCGGGCGTCTCGTCCGACCACGGCCGGTCCACCTCCCCGACCAGGCCGAGCACTCCGCCGAGGCCGGTGCCCGCGTCCCACGCCGCCAGCAGCTCCTTGATGCTGGCCAGCGTGTAGCCGCGCTCCAGGAGATCGGCGATCTGCCGCAGCCGGGCCAGATGCGTGTCGTCGTACACATTGGCCCGGCCGCGGCGCTCCGGCTTCGGGAGCAGCCCGCGGTCGGTGTAGGCGCGGATCGTACGGACCGTCGTCCCGCTCAGATGGGACAGGTCCTCGATCCGGTACGCGCGCTGCTCGGCGGCGGTGGTCACGCCCACACTCCTCCGTACTCCTCGGTGGTCAGGAGGCCGCGGTGCGGCCCGCCGGTCTTTCGCTGGCCCTGGCCGCGGGGGACATGGCCAGATACTCGACGGCCTTGCTCAGCGACCCCTCCTGTGACGGATGGTACGACCGGCGCAGGTACCTGGGCATCGCCCCGTTGAGCGCGGCCCAGGACGGCAGCAGGCCGCGGCGGGCGGCGGCGCGGTGGTTCCTGAACCGGTACTTGCCCTTGACCAGCCCCGGGTCGTGCCGCATCAGGTAGCGGGCCCCGACCACCCACAGATAGAACAGCGTCGGCCACGCGAACGCCATGCCCTCCGCGCGCCGCAGATACCGCCCCGCGCCGCCCCCGCCGACGTGCTGGTACATGTCGAACGCGACCGCCCGGTGCTCGACCTCCTCCGCGCCGTGCCAGCGCAGCAGGTCCAGCATCACCTCGTCGGTGTCCACCTCGTCCAGCGCGTCGGCGTCCAGGATCCAGTCGCCGAGGACGGCGGTGAAGTGCTCGATCGCCGCGATCAGCGACAGCCGGAACCGCAGCCACTCGCGCCGGGTGACCGGCGCGCCCCACGGCGGCTTCTCGCCGAGCAGCACGTCGAACATCCACTCCACGTGCTTGGTGTAGCCGCTGGTGTCGAGATTCTGCTCGGCCAGGTGCTCCAGCACATACGCGTGCTGCACGCTGTGGGTGGCCTCCTGGCCCATGAACCCCTTGACGTCCTTGAGCAGTTGCTCGTCGCTGACGTAGGGAAGCGCCTCCTTGAACACCTTCACGAACCACCGCTCCCCCGCGGGCAGCAGCAGATGCAGCACATTGATGACGTGCGTCGCGGTCGGCTCGCCCGGAATCCAGTGCAGAGGGGTCTGCTTCCAGTCGAACGTGACCCGGCGCGGCTTGATCGCGTAACTCATGGCGGTGCGTCCTCCTTCGGAGAAGATCGGCGGTGTCGGCGTGGGGATCGGTGTCGGTGTCGAGGCCGGTGTCGAGGCCGGTGCGGGGATCGGTGCTGCCGGCCTGGTGCCGGCCTGGTGCCGGTGGTGAGCTGGCGGCGGGGCTACAGCGGCGGGTCCACGCGGGCCAGCGCCCGCAGCGTCTTGGGGGAGAGCCGGGACAGCAGCCGCGCCCCGCGGGCCTCCGGCGTGACCGGGACGACCGCGGAGTCGCGCTCCACCGCCCGGACGATCGCGCGGGCGACCTTCTCCGGCGGGTAGTTGCGCAGCCCGTAGAGCCGGGCGGACCGCGCCCTGCGCCGCTCCTGCTCCTCCTCGCCGACGCCCGCGAACCGCGCGCTGCGGGTGATGGGCGTGTTGACCAGCCCCGGGCAGATCGCGCTCACCCCGATGCCGTGCGGCGCCAACTCCGCCCGCAGGCACTCGCTGAGCATCAGCACCGCCGCCTTCGACGTGCTGTACGCGGGCAGGGAGCGGGACGGCTGGAAAGCGGCGGCCGACGCGGTGTTGACGATGTGACCGCCCTGGCCGCGCTCCACCATCTGCCGGCCGAACAGGCGGCAGCCGTGGATGACGCCCCACAGATTGACGTCGAGCACCTGCTTCCAGTCCTCGGGTGTGGTGTCGAGGAAGGCGCCCGCCAGGCCGATCCCCGCGTTGTTCACCACCACGTCGGGGACGCCGTGGAGGCCGGCCGTGCGCTCGGCCAGTTCCTCCATCGCCTCGGCGTCCGACACGTCGACGGTCTCTGGCCACGCGTCGGGCGCGCCGATCAGCCGGGCCAACTCGGCGGTTCTGGCGGCGCCTTCCGCGTCCCGGTCCACCGCGACGATCCGGGCGCCCGCCTCCGCGAAGGCGAAGGCGGTGGCCCGGCCGATGCCGCTGGCCGCGCCGGTGACCAGCACCAGTTGGCCGCCGAACCGCTCCTTGGCGCCGGTCTCCGCCTTCCCGAGCACCGTCCCGCCCGCCCCGGTGACGGTCGAGGTCGCGGCCGGGACGGCGGGGCCGCCGTACTCGTGCGCCGTGACGAACTCGCCGATCCAGCGCGACAGTTGCTCGGGCCGGGAGCGCGGCACCCAGTGCTTGGCGGCCACGGTGCGCCGGGTCAGCCGGGGCACCCACTGCTCCAGGTCGTCGTAGAGCCGCTGCGACAAGAAGGCGTCGCCGGTCGGCGTGATGAGCTGCACGGGGACATGGGCGTACGCGTCGGTGCGCGGACTGCCCAGCCTGCGGCGGACGTTGTCCCGGTACAGCCAGGCGCCGTGCGCCGCGTCCTCGGGGAGCGAGGCGGTCGGGTAGCCGTCGGACGGCAGCTTCTCGGCGTGGGAGAGCAGCTTGGGCCACTGCTTGCCGAGCGCTCCGCGCCAGGCCAGCTCCGGCAACACCGGGGTGTGCAGCGCGTACACGTACCAGGACTTGGCCCCCTGGCCGACCACTTGGGCGACCCGGCGCGGGGTGGGGCGGCGCACCCGGCGCTTGATCCAGTGGCCGAAGTGGTCGAGCGACGGGCCCGAGATCGAGGTGAAGGAGGAGATCCGGCCCTCGGTCCCGCCGACCGTGACGAATTCCCAGCCCTGCACCGAACCCCAGTCGTGCCCGACCAGGTGCACCGGGCGGTCCGGGCTGACCGCGTCCGCCACCGCCAGGAAGTCCTCGGTGAGCTTCTCCAGCGTGAAGCCGCCCTTGAGCCGCGCCGGGGCGCTCGACCTGCCGTGCCCGCGCACGTCGTAGAGCACCACGTGGAAGCGGTCGGCGAGCAGCCCGGCCACCTCCAACCACACCTCTTTGCTGTCCGGGTAGCCGTGCACCAGCACCACCGTCGGCAGCGCCGCGTCCCCGTACTCGGCGACGCACAGCCGTACGCCGCCGCCCCCGGTCACGAACCGCTCCCGCGCCGCCGCGTCGGCCGCCCCGTCCCGCGCCTCCCCGTCCCGCACCGCTTCGCCCGGGCTCTCGCCGCCGCCCTCGCCCGGACCCGCGCCCTCATCCCGGTCGTCCCGCTCTTCCCACTGGTCCCGCGTCATGCCGCCACCCCCGTCCCAGTCCCCGTCCCCGAACCCGATTCCGTGCCCGTCCCCATCCGTGACCTCGACATCGATCCCGTCCTCGTGTCCGCGTCCGTCTCCCGCCAGCGCCTGACGTGCGGCAGGTCGTCGTCCAGCCAGTAGGCGTCGGTCTCCGTGACCACGAGGATCTCCTCGAACTTCGCGCCGGTGCCGCGGAATCCCACATGTGGCTCCACCGCCCACAGACCGGGGTATGGGGGGTGGTCGGACATGCGGTGCGGACTCCACAGCGGTGACCAGCCCTCGCGGTGTCCGTGCAGCGCGTCGGAGGCCAGCCCCTTCAGGCTCCGCGTGCCGAACCCGGCGATCCGCGGCGACCAGCGGCGCTCGCGCACCCGGTCGACCTTGTGGGCGATCACGCCGAAGGGATACGCGCGATGCCGGTTGGCGTACCCCTGCCTGACCATCAGCCGGTCGACGTCCTGGTAGACGGTGCGCAGCGGGCGCCGCTCGCGCACCCCGCGCAGGATCAGCTCGCGGTGCTCGCGCAGATCCGCCATCAGCCGTTCCTGCACCGGATTGGGGCCGAGTGAACCGGAGTAGCCGATGTCGGCGGTGCAGCCCGCGTATACAGGGGCCAGGTCGAGGATGAACGGCATGCCGGGTTCGAGCCGCCGCCCGGTCGGGAAGAACTGGAGCGGCACCTTGAAGCCGGTGAAGGCCGTACGGTCGCCGAACCAGGCGAAGGGCAGATGGAACCAGTCGCGGACCCCGCGCTCGCGCGCCCACACCCGCATCGCGTGCGCCGCGTCCCGCTCGGTCATCCCCGGCCGCAGCTCCGCCGCGACCGCCTCCGCGCACGCGTACGCCAGCCGCTGCACCTCACGGAACCCGTCGAACCCGTCGAGCCCGTCGACCTCACCGCGCCCGTCGCGTCCGTCGCGTCCGTTGAGCCGATCGTGTCCACCGAGCCCGTCGAGCCCGTCGTGTCCACCGACCCCGTCGCGTCGACCGCGCGCGTCACACCCGTCGCGCCCGCCGTCCCACCCCTCACCCATGGCCGCTCACCCCAGACCCCGCGCCGACATTCGAAAGCTGACAGCAATCAATGTGACATCGGCTCGTGGCAAGGTCAAGAGCCCCGCGACCCCCTGTGGATAACTCCCGGAGACCCCCCGACCCCTACGGGTGGTCAGCCCGCAGGAGTACCTCGATCGCGGCGGATCCGATCCTCGGGACGGACGCGGGACTGTCTCGCCCGCCACTACGGTCGGACACGTGACTGTGATCGCTACCGAAAGCCTGAGCAAGCGGTACCCGAGGGTGACCGCTCTTGACCGGCTGACCGTCGACATCACCCCCGGTGTGACCGGGCTGGTGGGTGCCAACGGCGCCGGGAAATCGACCCTGATCAAGATCCTGCTGGGACTGTCCCCGGCGACCGAGGGTCGTGCCGCCGTGCTCGGACTCGACGTGGCCACCAACGGCGCCGAGATCCGCGGCCTCGTCGGCTACATGCCCGAGCACGACTGCCTGCCGCCCGACGTCTCGGCGACCGAATTCGTCGTCCACATGGCCCGGATGTCGGGGCTGCCGCCGACCGCCGCGCGCGAGCGGACCGCCGACACGCTGCGCCACGTCGGCCTCTACGAGGAGCGGTACCGCCCGATGGGCGGCTACTCGACGGGCATGAAGCAGCGCGTCAAGCTCGCGCAGGCGCTGGTCCACGACCCGCAGCTCGTCCTGCTCGACGAGCCGACCAACGGCCTCGACCCGGCGGGCCGCGACGAGATGCTGGGCCTGATCCGCCGCGTGCACACCGACTTCGGCATCTCGGTGCTGGTCACCTCGCACCTGCTCGGCGAGCTGGAGCGCACCAGCGACCAAATCGTCGTCATCGACGGCGGAACACTGCTGCGCGCCTCCTCCACCAGCGACTTCACGCAGGCCACGGCGTCGCTCGCGGTCGAGGTCACCGACCGTGAGAAGGAGCTGCTGGCCGCGCTGACCGGCGCCGGGCTCACCGCCCAGGCCAAGGGCCACCTGCTGCACGTCGACATAGCGGACGACGCGACGTACGACACCGTCCGCGACGCCGTCGCCGCTCTCGGGGTCGGCCTGGTGCGCATGGAGCAGCGCCGCCACCGCATCGCCGAGCTGTTCACGGACGACGAGGACCTGACGTACGACGACCCGGACGACCCCGACCGCCCGGACCCCGACCCCCCGCACGACCAGGGCACCCGGCCCGACAAGAGCACTTCGGACGACACGAGCACCCCGCCCGGCAAGAGCACCCCGAGCACCCCGGACACCGCGACCCTGACCAAGGAAGGAGAAGGCCGTGACGCAGCCTGACACGGTGACGCCCGGCACGCCGAACCCCGGCCCCCCGGGCACCGGCACCGCCCCCGACGTCATCCACAACATCGGTTACCGCAAGTACACCGGCCCGCGCCTCGGCCGCGCCTACGCCCGGCGCTCCCTCTTCAGCCAGAGCCTGCGCGGCGCGTACGGCCTCGGCCGCAGCGCGAAGTCCAAGGTGCTGCCGATGATCCTGCTCGCCGCGATGTGCGCGCCCGCGCTGATCATGGTGGCGGTCGCGATCTTCACCAACATGACGAAGCTGCCGGTCGACTACACCCGTTACGCGGTGATCCTCCAGGCGGTCATCACCCTCTTCGTCGCCTCGCAGGCCCCGCAGTCGGTCTCCCGCGACCTGCGGTTCAAGACCACGCCGCTGTACTTCTCGCGGCCCATCGAGCGCGTCGACTACGTGGCCGCCAAATACGCGGCGCTCGCCACGGCGCTGTTCCTGCTGACCGCGCTGCCCCTGCTCATCCTCTACATCGGCGCGCTGCTGGCGAAGCTCAGCTTCGGCACCCAGACCGCCGGGTTCGCGAAGGGTCTGGTGTCCGTACTCCTGCTGTCGCTGCTCTTCGCGGGCATCGCGCTCGTCATCGCCGCGATCACCCCGCGCCGCGGCTTCGGCGTCGCCGCGATCATCGCGGTGTTCGTCATCACCTACGGCGCGGTCTCCAGCGTCCAGGGCGTCGCCTCCGTGCAGGAGAACTACGAGGTGATCGGGTGGCTCGGCCTCTTCTCGCCGATCACGCTGATCGACGGCTTCCAGACCTGGTTCCTCGGCGCGAGCTCGGCCTTCCCGCACGCCTCGGGACCGCCGGACGCGCTGGCCGGCATCGTCTACCTCCTGGCCGTCCTCACCATCATCACCGGCAGCTTCGGCCTCCTGATGCGCCGCTACCAGAAGGTCGGTCTCTCGTGACGACGATCAGCATCGACAACGTCTCGCGCTGGTTCGGCAACGTGGTGGCGGTCAACGACATCACCATGACGATCGGCCCCGGCGTCACCGGCCTGCTCGGCCCCAACGGCGCCGGAAAATCCACCCTCATCAACATGATGGCGGGCTTCCTGGCCCCCTCCACCGGCGCCGTCACCCTCGACGGGACGCCCATCTGGCGCAATGAGCAGTCGTACCGCGAGATCGGCATCGTGCCCGAGCGCGAGGCGATGTACGACTTCCTCACCGCCCGCGAGTTCGTGGTCGCCAACGCGGAGCTGCACGGCCTGCCCGACCCGGACGCCGCCGCCCGCCGGGCGCTGGCCACGGTCGAGATGGAGTACGCCCAGGACCGGCAGATCGACACGTACAGCAAGGGCATGCGGCAGCGCGCCAAGATGGCGTCCGCGCTGGTCCACGACCCGTCGGTGCTGCTGCTCGACGAGCCGTTCAACGGCATGGACCCCCGGCAGCGGCTGCACCTGATGGAGCTGCTGCGGCGGATGGGCGCCGAGGGCAGGACCGTCCTGTTCTCCTCGCACATCCTGGAGGAGGTCGAGCAGCTCGCCCACCACATCGAGGTCGTGGTGGCGGGGCGCCACGCGGCCTCCGGCGACTTCCGCAAGATCCGCCGCCTGATGACCGACCGCCCGCACCGCTATCTCGTACGGTCGAGCGACGACCGGCTACTCGCGTCCGTGCTGATCGCGCACGCGTCCACCGCCGCGATCGAGCTGGACTGGTCGGAGAAGGCGCTGCGCGTCCAGGCCATCGACTTCGCCGGATTCACCGAATTCCTGCCCCGGATCGCCCGCGACCACGGCATCCGGCTCTTCACCGTCTCGCCGTCCGACGAGTCCCTGGAGAGCGTCTTCTCCTACCTGGTCACGGCATAAGGAGCCGACACAGATGTCCGCCACACAGACCCCCGCGCCGCCGAGCGGCAGGGCCGCGGCCCCCGCCCGCTCAGGGCCCGCCGTGTTCCACCCCACCGTGGCCCGGCTCACCTACCGCGCGCTGCTCGGCCGCCGCCGCGCCCTGCTGCTCTTCGCGCTGCCGATGCTGCTGCTGATCATCTCCGTCGCGGTCCGCGCGCTGACCGGCGCGGACGACTCCACCGCCAACGACATCCTCCAGGGCTTCGCGCTCAGCGCGATGGTCCCGCTGGTCGGCGTCATCGCCGGCACCGGCGCCATCGGCCCGGAGATCGACGACGGCGCGATCGTCTACCTGCTGGCCAAGCCGATCAGACGGTCCACGATCGTGTCCACCAAGCTCATCGTGGCGATAGGCGTGGTCGCCGCCTTCTCCGCCATCCCCACCCTGCTCGCCGGATTCATCCTCAACGGCAACGGGCAGAACGTCGCGGTCGCCTTCGGGGTCGCCGCCGCCGTCGCGTCCGTCGCCTACGCGGCGATCTTCCTGATGCTCGGCGTCCTCACCCGGCACGCGGTGATCGTCGGCCTGGTCTACGCCCTGGTCTGGGAGTCCGTCATCGGCAATGTGGTGCCGGGCGCCAGGACCCTCAGCGTCCAGCAGTGGTCGCTCGCGGTCGCGCAGAAGCTCGGCCACGGCGGCATCGTCAGCTCCGACGTCGGTCTGCCGACGGCGATCGTGCTGCTCGCGGTGGTCACCGTCGGCACCACCTGGTTCGCCGGACACAAGCTGCGCACCCTCAAGCTCGCGGGTGAGGAGTAGGGACCGGGGTACGTCACCCGCAGGGAAGGGACCGGGGCCGAGGCACCGGCATGGAAGGGACCGGGGCCGAGGCACCGGCAGGGAAAAGACCACCCGCGGGAACGGGAACACGGTGTGACGGCGGCGCAAGCTGTGAATGCGGTGTCAATGGAAGGGAGCGAGTCGCAGCCCGGCTGTGATCGGTGAAGACTGGTCGCGATGGCCCCGGCTCACGAGTCCTCCACCGCCGCCCGCGAGCGCCGCCGCGTCACCCCGAGTGACGCGCGGCGCTTCGCCGCGCAGTGGATACGTGCCTCGCCCGGCACCCACATCTGGCTGCTGATCCTGATCATCACCAGCGGCATCGTCGCCGTCGTGTCGCCGCACGTCCGCTCGTATCTGCTGCACCACGTCAGCACCAACCTGGTCCAGCTGCGGCAGCACCCGCTGCGGGTGCTGTTCGCCAGCGCCCTGTGGATAGAGACGCCCTCGGGCCTCGTCCTCTACTTCTTCCTCTTCGAGCTGATCCACGCCCCGGCCGAACGTTGGCTCGGCACCTGGCGCTGGCTGGTCGTCGTCGCGACCGCGCACATCGGCGCGACGCTCGTCAGCGAGAAGGCCGTCATGTTCGGCATCAGGGACCAGCGGCTGCCGCGCTCCCTCGCGCACACCGTGGACATCGGGGTCAGCTACGGCCTCGCGGGCATCGTCGGCGTCCTCACGTATCTGGTGCCGCGCCCCTGGCGCTGGGGATATCTCCTCGGCGTGCTGGGCTTCTTCGGCTATCCGCTGCTCGGCGACGCGACCTACACCGACCTCGGCCACTTCACGGCCGCGCTGATCGGCCTGAGCTGTTACGCGATCACGCCGCCGGGGCGCGCCCGCGAGAAGACCGCCTGAGCGCCGCGCCCCCGCCGCGACCCCGCTGCGACCTAGCCCCGACACGCCCCGACCCGGCCTCCGGCACACCCGGCCGGGCCGTTCAGAACGGCCCGAAGAGCCGTTCCAGCACCACCGCGATGCCGTCCTCGTCGTTCGACAGCGTCACCTCGTCGGCGACCCGCCGCAGCTCCGGATGGGCGTTGGCCATCGCCACGCCGTACCCCGCCCAGGCGAACATCGGCAGGTCGTTGGGCATGTCACCGAAGGCGATCGTCTCGGCGGCCGTCACGCCGAGCCGCCGCGCGGCCAGCGAGAGCCCGGTCGCCTTGGTGAGGCCGAGCGGCAGCAGCTCCACGATGCCCTCGCCCGCCATCGTCACGCCCACCAGGTCACCGGCCACCTCGCGGGCGGCCCGCGCCAGACCGTCGTCCCCCAGCTCCGGGTGCTGTATGTACAGCTTGTTGATGGGCGCGGACCACAGCTCGGCCGGGTCGGACATGAGGATGACCGGCAGCTCGGGGTTGTACCGGTACCCCTCGCCGATCAGGACGTCGCCGGCCAGGCCGTCGCGGCTGGCCGCGAGGAACAGCGGGCCCACCTCGGCCTCGATCTTGGCCAGCGCGAGCCCGGCGAGCTGCCGGTCGAGGGTGACCGAGGTCAGCAGCCGGTGCGCGCCCGCGTCGTAGAGCTGCGCGCCCTGTCCGCAGACCGCCAGGCCCTCGTAACCGAGATCGTCCAGTACGTGCCGGGTCCACGGCACCGAGCGGCCGGTGACGATGATGTGCACCGCGCCCGCCGCCACCGTCGCGGCGAGCGCGTCCCTCGTCACCCGCGAGACGGTGTTGTCGCCGCGCAGCAGCGTCCCGTCCAGGTCGGTGGCGACCATCCGGTACGGAATCCGCGCCGCGTCGGTCGCGTCGGCGGCCGGAGCCCTGTGCGTGGCTCTGTCCGCGGCTCCGGTGACGGTTCCGGCGCCGGTCACGGCTTCGGCTCTGTCCGCGGCCCCCGCACCCGGTCCCGTACCGGCGAGGGCGCCGGCCTCCGACTCGCTCACTTGGCGCTGGACGTGACGGGCTCCAGCAGCTCCCGGCCGCCCAGGTACGGCCGCAGCACTTCCGGCACCCGTACGGAACCGTCCGCGAGCTGGTGGTTCTCCAGGATCGCCACGATCGTCCGCGGCACCGCGCACAGCGTGCCGTTCAGCGTGGCCAGCGGCCGGGTGCC
Source organism: Streptomyces sp. NPDC025721 (assembly GCF_055558595.1). Classification (NCBI taxonomy): domain Bacteria; kingdom Bacillati; phylum Actinomycetota; class Actinomycetes; order Kitasatosporales; family Streptomycetaceae; genus Streptomyces; species Streptomyces sp. NPDC025721. The sequence goes on from NZ_JBVHMF010000011.1 coordinate 179,657, forward strand.
CTTCTCGTCACGCAGCCGGATCGACAGGCGGCGGGACTGGTACTCGGTCGTGTTCGACGTCGAGGTCAGCTCGCGGTACTTGCCCTGCGTCGGGATCCACGCCTCGCAGTCGAACTTCCGCGACGCCGAGGAGCCCAGGTCGCCCGAGGCCAGCTCGATCACCTGGAACGGCAGCTCGAGCGCGGACAGCCACTGCTTCTCCCAGGCCAGCAGCCGCTGGTGCTCGGCCTCCGCGTCCTCCGGCGTGGTGTAGACGAACATCTCCACCTTGTCGAACTGGTGGACGCGGATGATGCCGCGGGTGTCCTTGCCGTACGAGCCCGCCTCGCGCCGGTAGCAGGGCGAGAAACCGGCGTAGCGCAGCGGCAGCTTGCCCGCGTCGATGATCTCGTCCATGTGGTACGCGGCGAGCGGGACCTCGGAGGTGCCGACCAGGTACAGGTCGTCCTTCTCCAGGTAGTAGACGTCGTCCTCGACCTGGCCGAGGTAGCCGGTGCCCGCCATCGCGGACGGCTTGACCAGGGTCGGAGTCAGGACGGGCGTGAAACCGGCGGCGGTGGCCTGCGCGACGGCCGCGTTGACCAGGGCCAGTTCGAGCAGGGCGCCGACACCGGTCAGGTAGTAGAAGCGCGAGCCGGACACCTTGGCGCCGCGGTCGACGTCGATGGCGCCGAGCAGTTCGCCCAGCTCCAGGTGGTCCTTGGGGGTGAAGCCCTCGGCGGCGAAGTCGCGCGGCGCGCCGTGCTGTTCGAGGACGACGAAGTCCTCCTCGCCGCCGATCGGCGCGTCCGGGTGGACGAGGTTGCCGAGCTGGAGCAGGAGCCGCTGGGCCTCTTCCGCCGCCTCGTGCTGCTCGGCGTCGGCGGCCTTGACGGCGGCCGACAGCTCGCCGGTCCGCTTGAGCAGCTCGGCCTTCTCCTCGCCCTGCGCCTTCGGGATCAGCTTGCCGAGCTGCTTCTGCTCGGCGCGCAGCTCGTCGAAGCGGGTACTGGACGACCTGCGCCGCTCGTCGGCGGAGAGGAGGGAGTCGACGAGCGCGACGTCCTCTCCACGGGCGCGCTGCGAGGCGCGCACACGGTCGGGGTCCTCACGAAGCAGACGAAGGTCAATCACGCGACCAGGTTACCGGGGAGCGGGCATCGGCCGCGACAACTTACGGACTTTATGGTGTGCTTTGTCCGCTTCGGGGGTAAAGCGAGGAAATTCCGTAAAGGGGAGAAAGGGGGGACGGTCAACCAAATTCGCCGCGTCCCTCCCCCGGGTCATCGCGCCTGTGGAGAACCGGAGTTGATCATCGCCGCCGGGGCTCCGGCGGGGCCTTCGCGGGCCTCGCGGGGGCCGTCCGGCCGAAAGTTATCCACAGGCTGCTGGGGATTTCCATTCTTTGTCCACAGGGTGTGGGGAAGATCTGTGGAGAAGGAGGGAGATCTTTCGACCGGGCTCGATGCTCGGCTATGGATTCCCCCTTCAAACCCGTTCCACACTCACTTTCGAGTGAGAAGTGTTCCCTCGGGAGAGTTGGTCGGGGGAATTGGGGTGACGAGGGGTGACCTGCCCCGCTGTGGACAGCGATGGTGTCTGTGTACAGATTTGTCGACTAGGTCGGGTTGCTGTGTCGACATGTCCCCAGTTACCCACAGGCTGCGCTCGAAGCCTGTGGATAACTTTTCCCCACGGTGGAAGAACACGCCCTGCCCGGTTCAGACCTGCCCGGTTCAGGCCCGCCCGCCTCAGGCCCGCCCGTCCAGCACCCGCCTCAGGCCCGCCCGTCCAGCGCCCGGTTCAGCCAGTCCGCCGCGTCCGTGAACTCCGAGTCCGTCGTTCCCCGCGCCACCCGCACCTCGACCTCGTCGGCCCGGGGGTACGAACCGAGGAAGCGGACGTTCAGGCAGCGGCGGCGCAGCCCCATCAGCGTCTCGCCGACCCGGCGGTCCGTGAGGTGACCCTCGGCGTCCACCGAGAAGCAGTACTGACCGAGGCCGCGACCGGTCGGCCGGGACTCGATCCGCATCAGGTTCACCCCGCGGATCGCGAACTCCTGGAGGAGTTCGAGCAGCGCGCCGGGGTGGTCGTCGCGCAGCCAGAACACCGCCGACGTCTTGTCCGCGCCGGTCGGCGCCGCCAGCCGCGCCGGACGCCCGACGAGCACGAAGCGCGTCGTCGCGTTCTGCGCGTCGCGGATGTCGGTGGCCAGCGGTTCGAGACCGTACGTCGGCGCCGCGAACTCGCCCGCGAAGGCGCCGTCGAAGCGGCCCTCCTGCACCAGCCGCGCGCCGTCCGCGTTCGACGCGGCCGACTCCCACACCGCGTCGGGCAGATTGCCCGACAGCCAGTTGCGCACCTGAGACTGCGCGGCCGGGTGCCCGGTCACCGTCTTCACGTCGGACAACGCGGTGCCCGGCCTGACCAGCAGCGCGAAGGCGATCGGCAGCAGCACCTCGCGGTAGATCATCAGCGGGTCGCCGAACGCCAGCTCGTCGAGCGTGGCGGTGATGCCGCCCTCGACGGAGTTCTCGATCGGGACCAGCGCACCGCCCGCCTCGCCGTTGCGCACCGCGTCGAGCGCCGCGGGCACCGACACCATCGGTACCAGCTCGCGCGTGGCGGCCTCGGGCAGCAGCCGCAGCGCGGCCTCGGTGAACGTGCCTTCGGGACCCAGATAGGTATAACGGCTCGCTGGCGACATGCGTTCAGCCTAATGGCCCGCACCGACCCGGAATGCCGGTCTGTTCATCAGCCCGGAACACCGCCACCAGATCGTGCGATCACCCTTCCAGCAGCCGCTGACCCACGTATTCTCCGGGCCCGCAGCCGCCCGGCACTGCGAAGAGTCCGCTCGCCTCGTGCCGCAGGAAGCGCGACAGGCCGTCGCCGCCGTCCAGCTTGCGCTGCACCGGCACGAAACCCTTGAGCGGATCGGCCTGCCAGGCCACGAAGAGCAGCCCGGCGTCCGGAGTCCCGTCCGTCCCGATGCCGTCGTGGTACGAGAACGCCCGCCGCAGCATGGCGGCGCCGCCGTTGGAGGCCGGGGCCGCGACCCGGACGTGCGCGTCGCCCGCGACGGCCAGGGCGCCGTCCGCCCCGACCTTCGCCAGGTCGACCGGCGTGGTCTCGGTGCCGCCTGACAGCGGCGCCCCGTCCGACTTGCGGCGCCCGATCACCTTCTCCTGCCGGGCCACCGACAGATGGTCCCAGGAGTCCAGCAGCATCCGGATGCGGCGGACGACGGCGTACGAACCGCCCGCCATCCAGGCCGGGGAGCCGGAGTCGGCGGAGCCGCCCGCCGGTACGAAGATCCGCTGATCGAAATCGGCGTCGGTCGGCTTCGGATTGTTGGTCCCGTCGATCTGGCCCATCAGATTGCGCCCGGTCATCGGGTGCGCGGTCGCGCCCGGCGTCCGGTTGAACCCGTTCATCTGCCAGCGCACCCCGGCGGTGTCCCGCGCCGCCTTCTGGAGCACGCGCAGCGCGTGGAAGGCGACCAGCGCGTCGTCCGCGCCGATCTGCACCCACAGATCGCCGTTGCTCCGCTTCGGGTCGAGGGCGTCGCCCGCGAAGTCCGGCAGCGGCGCCAGCGCCCCGGGCAACCGCCCGGTCAGCCCCGTACGGCCGAAGAAGGTCCGGCCGAAACCGAAGGTGACCGTCAGCGAGGACGGCCCGGCGTCGTACGCGATCTGATCGTCGTACGACGAGGGCAGCGCGTCCCGGCCCCCAGGCGAGGTGCCGCTCCGCGTCCCCGGCCGCGTCCCCGGCTGTGTTCCCGGTCGCGTCATCGTCCGTACCGCGTCCGACCAGCGGCGCAGCAGCGCGGCGGCGGCCTTGCGGTCCGCGCCCGGTACCAGGTCGAAGGCGACGAGGTGGCCGACGGCCTGCGCGGGCCCGACGATTCCCGCCTGCCGCGCGCCCTCGAAGGGGACGTACGCGGAACCGACCGTGCTCAGCGCGACCGGCTCGTCCCGCGCGGCCCGCGCGACGCCCGCACCGGCACCGCCGCCGACGACCAGTCCGGCCGCGCCCGCGGCCCCGGCCGTACCGAGCAGCCGCCGCCTGCTGAGCCCGGCGGGGGCCGCGTCCTCGGTCCGCACGGACTCCGCGGGCTTCACGTCTTCCGCCGAATCGGATGACTTCACGGGTTGACCTGCATGTTCCTCGTCTCCGTCACTTCGTCGATGTCCGAGGTGCGGACGGTGACGGCCACCTGCCAGGCGCCCGGCAGCGGCAGTTGGACGCCCGCCGCGGTCCAGTGGCCCACCGTCAGGTGCTGCAAGGGGACGTCGATGGGGCCGATCTTCTTGGCCGGCAGCGTGAACTGGAGGCGCACCTCCGGCACGTCCACCGAGCTGCCGGCGGGCGTGCTGAGGAAGAGGTGGACCTCGTTGGCGCCCGACCGGGCGGGGGAGACCGTCAGGCCCGCCGTGCCCTTGCCGTGGGGACCGCCGGTGTCGTACGGGATGGACAGGACGACCTCGGTCGGGGCCGTCGCGTTCCCGCCGCCGGTCGCCGCGGGCGGCGCCTTGAGGTCCTTCTGCTCCTCCGCGGCCCGGCCCGGCTGCGAGCCGGTCAGCATCGTGGTGACGGTCAGCAGGACGACGGCGATGCCGACCTCTATCAGGACCGAACGCCGGAGCCGGTTGCGCGCGGGATCCGCGTCGCGCACCTTCTTCGCCTTCGCCGAGTCCCGCGCGTCCTGCTGCCGCCGCAACTGCGCGGCCCGCGCCGGGTCCTCGGAGCCGGACCCCGTACCCGCCACGGCGGAATCCGAACCCGAACCCGAACCCGAGCCCGTACCGGAGCCCTTGCCCCTGGCGGAACCCGTACCGGACCCGGTACCGGACCCCGTACCCGACGTCGTACCGGCGGACGCGGCGGCCGGAGCCCCCACCGCGGACGCCACCGCCTCCGTCCGCGCCACCGGCGTCACCCCCAGCTCCCGCGTCCAGCGCCGCGAGAACCAGGCCACGCCGACCAGCGCGCACACCAGCCAGATCTTGATGAAGAGCAGCTGCCCGTAGTGGGTGTCGAAGAAGGCCGCCCAACTGCCCATCTGCCGCCACGCCTGGTACGTGCCGGTGCCGATCAGGGTCGTCACGGCGGTGAGCGCGATGAGGGAGAAGCGGCGCACGGCGTACGGCTCGACCGTACCGGCGGTGGAGCGGGCGAACAGCGCGGTCAGCAGGGTGATGAGCCCGCCCAGCCAGACCGCCATGGACAGCAGGTGGACGATGTCGACCGGCATCGCGACCTGCCGCTGGATGCCGACGGAGGCGTGCTCGGCCATCGCCCAGGTGGCGGCGATGCCGATCGCGACGACCGTGCCGCCGATGCCCAGACCCCAGGCCAGGTCGGCGCGTTCCTCCGGGTCCTCGCGCTTGGCGTAGCTGCCGAAGAGCACGGCGAGGAAGACGGCCGCCGCCGCGAGCAGCAGCAGCCGGGAGACGAGCGCCGCGCCCGGCCGGGTCTCCAGCACCGCGCGCATCACATCGGGGTCGACCGCGTCGCCGAGCCCGGTGCCGTTGGCGTACGGGCCGCGCAGCATCAGCAGCGCGATGGTGGCCGCGACCAGCGTCGCCCAGCCGCCCGCCGCGATCCGCCGCATGGGACGCAGCAGGGCGCCGCGCGGCCAGCACACGGACAGGAACACCGCGCTGCCGACCAGCAGCGCGAAACCGGCGTAGGCGAAGTAGCGGGCGATCCCGTAGAGCGTGGACGCCGCGCCGCCGCCCGCCGCCGCCGCGCCCGACAGGTCGACGCTGGTCTTGGAGGCCGCGCCGACCGAGAAGGTGAACGCCCCGGCCACCGGGTGGCTGTCCTGCGACACCGCCTTCCACGCCACGGTGTACGTGCCGTTGCCGATGCCCGGCCGCAGCCCGACGGTGGCCGTGGACCCGGAGTCCTTGCCGCTGTCGTGCTGCGGCCTGCCGACCGCCACGTCCTTGCCCTGCGGGTCGAGCACGCGCAGCGAGTCCGCCGACAGCAGCACGCCCTCCGAGAAGGTGAGCACCACGCGCTGCGGCGCGCTCTGCACGACCGAGCCGTCGGCCGGGTCGGTACGGAGCAGCGCCGCGTGCGCGGACGCGGGCGCAGCGACGCCGAGCAGCAGCGCGAGCAGCCCGCCGAGGCAGGCCGCGAGCGCCGCCAGCCGCCGCCCGCCGGTCTGGCGACGCGGTGGCCTCAAACGTGGCAACCGGGCGTTCTTCTTCGCTGCGGGCGCTGTGCGCGCTGGCGTCGCTGGGTTCACTGCGGTCAGCCCTTCGGGTCCGGGCGGTACGTCGTCGCCTCGACGGGCACGGTGACCGTGACCGTGGCGGGCGTGGCATGGGCGAAGTGGAGTCGCAGGGTGACTGTTTCACCGACCCGCGGCTTGTGGGTGAGGTTCTCCAGCATCATGTGGTCGCCCCCGGTGCCGAGGGTGAGGGTGCCGCCCGCCGGTACGGTCAGGGCCGTCACCTGGCGCATGGTGGTGCCGGTCGTGCTGTGCAGGGTGACGTGCGCGGCCAGCGGTGTGCTGACCGAGGTGAGTTCGGCGTCCCCGCCCCCGGCGTTGGCGACGGTGACGTACGCGGCGGCCTCGTCGGTCAGCAGCGGCTGCGGTATGTACCCGCCGCTCACCGACACTTTGCCGGGCCCGCTGCCCGACCCTTTGCCGGACGCCCTGCCGGACGCCCTGCCGGACGCCTTGTCTGACCCCGCGCCGGACCCGGACGATCCGTCGCTCAGCGCGACGCCCGCGCCGGTCGCCAGCGCCACCGCCGCGACACCGGCGACGGCGCCCAGCAGCGCGCGCCGCCTCACGGCGCCTCGCTCCTGACGATCTTCGGCAGGTCGGCCGCGAACTGCCCGGCCGTCGTCCCCGACATGTAGAGGACGTGCGCCTTGTCGTCCTTGGGCCAGAAGGCCAGCACCTCGGCGCCGTGCGTGACGGTGACGCTGCCGTCCTTCTCCTTGACCGGCGGGTCGATGCCGACGCCGACCGAGCGGGCCGCGGCCTGGATGGCGTCGAACCCACCGGTCAGTCCGATGAAGGACTTGTCCATCGCGCCGAGCCACGCCGTCAGCCGCGCAGGGGTGTCGCGCTCCGGGTCGGTGCTGACGAAGACGACCCGCAGCGCGTCCTGGTCGGCCTTCGGCAGCTTCGCCTTGGCCAGCGCCAGGTCGCTCATGGTCGTCGGGCAGACGTCGGGGCAGTGCGTGTAGCCGAAGAAGAGCAGCATCGGGTGGCCCGCGGTCTCCTTCACCAGGTCGTACGGCTTGCCCTGGTTGTCGGTCAGCACGAGCGCGGGCTTCGTGAACGGCGTGTCGAGCAGCGTGCCCGCCTTCTGCGGCGCTTCGGCGGACACCGCCGCCACATTGGCGTTCGCCGACGAGTCGCCGGAGCCGCCGCAGCCGGACAGCAGCAGCGCCCCCGCGACGGCGAGCGCGGCGGCCCCGGTCACGGCGGTGGTACGGGCACGGGTGCGGGTGCGCGTACGGGTCGTGCCGGTCGTGCCGGTCGTGCGCGGGGAAGCGGTCGTGCGGGTGGAGCGGGTGGTGCGCATGAAGGTGATGCCCCTTCAGTGGACGGGTGGTGCCGGGCGGCCACGGCTCGCGTGGCCGCCCAGCGGGAGTTCGGGTCGAACGGGACCGCGAGCGGTCCGGTGGAGCAGGTGGAGCAGGTGCTACAGGTGTAACCGGCGATCCGGCCGACACCGGTCGAGCGAGAACCGGCGCCGGCCGTCAGCCGGACAGCCGTCGGTCGGACCAGCCGGCGGTCGGACCAGCCGGCGGTCGGACCAGCCGTCGGCCGGAGCCGTCGGCCGGACCGGCCGTCAGGCGTCCGGCGTCAGGCCGACGGGTTGCGGCGGCGACCGGCGAAGACGCCGTAGCCGATCCCGATCGCGCCGACCACGATTCCGGCGACGCCCAGCGCACGGGCGGTCCCGTCGCTCGTGTCGGACGAGGCCGCCTGCGTACCGGCGGACGAGCCGCCGGACTTGGCGTCGGCGGCCGGGGTCGCCGTCACGCTCGGCGTGGCCGATGAGCCGTCGGAGGCCGCCGCCGCCGTCAGCTTCAGGGTCGGCGCCGGGTGCTGCGGCTCGGCCTGGCCCTCCTTCGGCACGTCGATCCAGCGCACGATGTCACCGTTGTCGTACGTCTGGAGCGTCTTGAAGACCAGCGCGTCGGTGGTGGCGGGCAGCGGCCCGAACGACACCGGGAACTGCTGGAACTGGCCCGGCGCGATCTTCCCGCCGCTCCACGTGATCTTCGTGACCGCCTCGTCGATGGTGCCGTCGTCCGACTTCAGCGGGGTCGCCAGCTTCGACTTCGTCACCTGCGCCGTCCAGCCGGGCACCGGCTGGATCGAGACCGAGGCGACCGGGTGGTCGGTGGGCAGATTGACCTCGACCTTCGTCGTGGACGCGCTGTCCTCCTCGTTCGGCACCTTGAAGGCGACCGTGCTGTAACTGCCCTGGGCCGCGCTGTTCGGCGTCACCGTGACATGCGCGAAGGCGGGCACGGCGGCCAGCAGGACGGTGGCACCGGCGAGGGCGGCGATGGTCGCGGCACGGCCGCGCATACGTGAGCTGCTCATTACGAGGGTGCTCCAGTTCTCCACAGGTCTGTGGAAAGTGGGCTGACGGTGGCATGGAACCGCGGACCACGGCGCGTCAGGCGCCCGCGGTCGGCGGAGGCGTGGGCGGACCCGCGCGCCACCGTCGCCGTGCTCCCTGGAAGGCGGCGTAAGTCCTATGGACCTATGCCGTATAAGTCCTATGGACCTACGTAGGACCGATGGACTCATCAGCCCAGTGAGGGCCTCTCAGGTCCGCAAGGACCTGCGAGGCCCCGGGGGCCTACGCCAAGGGGGAGTCGGCGGGGGTGCGTCGCGTCAGACCGCCGCGAGGCCGAACGGCGGCCCGCGCCTGGCCAGCGAGTGCCGCAGCAGCCACACCGTGCGGTGCCTGGCCGCCGTCGCGTCCGCGGTGCAGCGCCGCCGGGGCCGTACGCCCGCGGTCCCGGCCGCCTGCGCCGCGAGCGCGGACAGCAGCGCGTGGGCGCGGCGCAGTACGGCGGGCGAGAGCGCGGCCAACTCGGCGGCGCCGCGCACCGACAGCCGTATCAGCCGCCAGAGCGCCGCCTCGCCGCGCCGCAGCACCCAGCCCGCCACCACGGCGGCGAGCAGGTGGCCGAGGAACATCGGCAGGGAGCAGAAGGGCAGCGACATCACGGCGTGCGCGACGCTTCCCGTACCGCCCGCGGCCGTACCGCCGCTCATGTCCATGCCCGGGGTGTGCACGGGCGCGCCCATCGCGGACGGGTCGAGCCCCGCCTGCTGGACGACCCACTGCGCCTTCCGCGGGGTGAGCGGCGCCGCGGCCGTGCTCCCGCAGACCAGCCGGGCCGCGACGGCCAGCAGACCGCCGGAGCCGGACCCCGCGCCGCCGCCGTGCCCGGCGGCCGTCGTACTCGCGCACATCTGCCCGGCGTTGAAGACGCTGTGCAGCGCGAGCTGTCCGACGGCGAGGGCGGCGGCGATGCCGGGCAAGGTGCGTTCGCGCCCCGCGAGCGGCGCCACGACCGCGAAGACCGAGAGCCAGCCGACGACCAGCGCCCACACCGGCACCGTACGGCCGGACGCCATCGCGTGCCCGACCGCGGCCAGCACGACGCAGACCGCGGTGAACACCGCGGCCCGCAGCAGTCGCATTCCGGCGCCGGCGCGCACGGAGGGGACGGAGCCCCGCGTGGCAGTCATGACGGCGGTCATCTTCTCACCGCGCGCTCCGGGCGGATACGGCGGGTGTCCGGCTCGCGGGGGTGTGCGCGTGAAGTCCCCTTACACCCGTACGCCGGGCATGGGCATCCGCCGAATGAGCGATATCACGTCAACATCGCGCTTACGGGACGCTCTTCGCGGCAATACGTAACCTTATGTCGAGCCGCAGCCAGGAGGCTGGAGCATGAGCATCTGGTGGTCACTCCATTTGCGGCGCGAGGCTGCGAGCGTTCCGCTGGCCAGAAGGCTGCTGATCGGGACCATGGAGACGGCCGGAGTCGATCCGGACATCTCCTTCGACCTGGCGGTGGCCCTCTCGGAAGCGTGTGCCAACGCCGTCGAACACGCCGGATCCGGCACGGAGTACAGCGTCACCGCGCGGATCGACGGCGACCAGTGCCGTATCGAGGTCGCCGACTCCGGTCCCGGATTCCCCCGCGACCGCTTCCGCCACCCGGCCCGGCCGCTGAGCCCCAGGGGCCAGCATGCCGAGCACGGACGCGGACTCTTCCTCATCGAGGCGCTGGTGGACCACGTCCACTTCCAGAACCGGCCGGGTCACGGCACGGTCGTCTCCTTCGACAAGGTGCTCAAGTGGCGTGACGACGCCCTGCTGAAGGCGTCGTAGCGCCACTCGACTCCGGTTCCGGTGAGACCGGCCGGGACCGGTGTTCAGCCGCGCAGCCCCGCCATCCACGCCTCGACCTCGTCCGAGCGCCGCGGCAGCGCGTCCGACAGATTGCGGTTGCCGTCGTCCGTCACCAGGATGTCGTCCTCGATCCGGACGCCGATGCCCCGGTACTCCTCGGGCACCGACAGGTCGTCCGCCTGGAAGTACAGGCCGGGCTCGACCGTCAGCACCATGCCGGGCTCCAGGGTGGAGTCCACGTACGCCTCGGTCCGCGCGTGCGCGCAGTCGTGGACGTCCATGCCGAGCATGTGGCCGGTGCCGTGCAGCGTCCAGCGGCGCTGGAGGGCCAGTTCGAGCACCCGGTCGACCGGGCCTTCGAGCAGCCCCCACTCGACCAGCTTCTCGGCCAGCACGCGCTGCGACGCCTCGTGGAAGTCACGGAAGGCCGCGCCCGGCTTCACCGCGTCGATACCGGCCTGCTGGGACTCGTAGACCGCGTCGTAGACCTTGCGCTGGACCGGCGAAAAGCTGCCGCTGATCGGGAGGGTGCGGGTGACGTCCGCGGTGTACAGGTGGTGGGTCTCCACGCCCGCGTCGAGCAGCAGCAGGTCGCCGGAGCGGACCGGGCCGTCGTTGCGCACCCAGTGCAGGGTGGTGGCGTGCGGGCCCGCGGCGCAGATCGAGCCGTAGCCGACGTCGTTGCCCTCGACACGGGCGCGCAGGAAGAACGTTCCCTCGATGTACCGCTCCGAGGTGGCCTCCGCCTTGTCCAGGACCTTGACGACGTCCTCGAAGCCGCGCGCCGTCGAGTCGCACGCCCGCTGCAACTCGGCGATCTCGAATTCGTCCTTCACCGCACGCAGCGCGGACAGGAATTCGGTCAGCTCGGCGTCGCGCTCGGCCGTCACCTTGTCGGTGAGCGCCGCCTCGATACCCGCGTCGTGCCCGCGCACCACGCGGACCGGACCGGCCGCCTCGCGCAGCGTCTCCGCGGCCTTGCGGACGTCCCGGCACGGCATCCCGAGCAACTGCTCGGCCTCGGTGAGGCTGTGCCGCCGCCCGACCCACAGCTCGCCCTGGCCGTCCAGCCAGAATTCGCCGTTCTCCCGGTTGGAGCGCGGCAGCAGATACGCGGTCGCCGCGTGCCCGCCGCCCTTGCGCGGCTCCAGCACGAGGACGGCGTCCTGCGTCTGGTCACCGGTCAGATAGGCGTACTCGGTGGCCGCCCGGAAGGGGTACTCGGTGTCGTTGGAGCGGGTACGGAGATTGCCCGCCGGTACGACGATCCGCTCGCCGGGGAAGCGCTCGGACAGCGCGGCGCGGCGCGCGGCGGCGTACGCGGCCTGCGGCAGCGGGGCCAGGCCGTGCAGCTCCGTGTCGGCCCAGTCGGCCTTCATCACGGCCGCCAGCTCGTCGGAGACAGCCGGGTAGAGGCGGTTCTTGCGCTGCTTGATCGGCTTGTCGTCGCCGTCCGCCGCGTCGCCGTCCGCCGCGTCGCCGTCCGCCGTGGCCGCCGCGTCGGTGGCCGCTTCGACTGCCGCGTCCGTGGCCGCCTCGGCCGCCTTCACGGCCGTCCCCGTCGTCTCAGGAGTCTCGGGCGTCTCCTGTCCGACCCGCTCGACCTGCTCGTCCGGCTGTGCCTGGGCCTCGGCCACGTCCTGTCCTCCTCGCTGTCGTCGCCATAGCTGCCTGGAGGTCCCGCCGGGACCCGCTATGGACCTCTACGCATCGTATGTGCGCGCGGAAGAGGGCGTGCGGGGGGCATAGGTCCTGAATCGCTCACGAATCAGGACCGGGCGGACCGAAGCGGACGCGGGTGACCGCGGCCCGTCTCGCAGGGGCCCGTCTCTCAGCCGCCCGTCTCCCGCAGCCGCCCGTCTCTCCGTGCCCCGTCTCTCTCCGCCTCAGTCGAAACGGACGGCGAGCAGGACGACGTCCTCCACGCCCTCTGACCGGTCGAGGCCGTCGGGCAGGACGGCGTGCAGGATGTGGTCGACGAGACGGTCGGGGTCGTCGCGGGCCGGGCGCGGGGCGCTCTGCGCGGCGGCGTGCAGCCGGGCGAGCGCCCGGTCGGCGGACTCCCCCGTACGGTGCAGCAGCCCGTCCGTGAACAGCACCAGGGTCTCGCCGGGCCGCGCGTACAGCTCGACGCTGGGCGCCTCCCAGCAGCTGAGCATGTTCAGCGGCGCGGACAGCGACGTCTCGACGTACTCGCAGCGGCGGTCGCCGATCACCAGCGGCGGGCAGTGTCCCGCGCCCGCCAGGATCAGCTTGCGGCCGCCGGGGCCGCCCGCCGGGCGCGGGCCGCCGTTCGCCGCCTCCGCCTCCACGTACGCGAACAGCGCCGTCGCGGACCTGGCGGGCTCGGTGAGCCGCATCAGCAGTTCCAGGTCGGACAGGACCGCGACCGGGTCCTCGCCCTCCATCACCGCGTACGCGCGCAGGCTCGCGCGCAGCCGACCCATCGCGGCCACCGCGCCGGGGCCGCGCCCCGTCACCCCGCCGACGGCCAGGCCGAGCGCGCCCTCGGGCAGCGGCAGCGCGTCGTACCAGTCGCCGCCCCCGCGCGGATTCGTCCGGTGCCTGACCGCCAGCCGTACGCCGGGGACGCGCGGCAGCCGTTCCGGCAGCAGTTCCGCGGCCAGCGCCGCCGTGGTGTCCCGTGCGCGCCGCAGGTCGAGCACGCGTGCGGTGTGCTCGGCGGCGAAGCGCAGATACAGGCCCATCAGGCGGCGCTGCCGGTCGTCGGGTTCCGCGGGTTCGTCGTAGAACCACACGGCCGTGCCCAGCCTGCCGGCCGACTGCGCCGTCAGCCGCAGCGCGTAGCTCGCGCCGAGGCCGAGCTGGACGGCGACCTCGCGGTGCCGCCGGTCGAGGCCGGGTTCGTGCAGCAGGTCGGCGTGGACGCGTTCGCCGTCCGCGTCCCGCGCCGCCGATCCGTCCTTCGCCGCTGATCCGTCCTCTGCCCCCGATCCGTCCCGCGCTCCTGATCCGCTCGCGTCACTCGGCACGCCGGTGTCGGAGGCGGACGTACGGGGTACGGGCACGGTCTCGATCGTGCCGAGGTCGGCGTGGCCGAGGCCGAGGCCGACGGTGCGTTCGGGGCCGAGGCCGTCGGCCGGCTCCAGCGCGACCATGCCGCGGCGGGCGCCGACCAGGGTGGCCCCGGCGCGCAGCACCTCGTGCAGCGTGTCGTCCAGCGCGGTCGTACGGGCCAGCCGCTCGGTCAGCTCGTGCACCAGGGACAGGTCGCACACCCAGGAGGCCAGCCGGTCCTGCACGGCGGGGGAGCCGTACCGGTCACCGGCCGCTTGCTCCGGCGCCCGGGGACGGCCCGCACCGGGTACGGTCACGGGCTTGGCCGCGGGTTCGGCGGCCTGGTCGGTCACGGGCGCGGTCGCGGAACCGGTCGTGGAATCGGGTGCGGAACCGATCGTGGAACCGATCGTGGAATCGGCCGCCGGTTCCGTCACCGGTTCCGTCCTCGGTCCCGCCGGTTCCGTCGCGGGTGCGGGCGGAGCGGCGGGGGAGACGGCGGGGACCGCGGAGGCGGCCGTGACCTGCGCGGGGCCTCCCGCGGGGGACGCATTCTGCGCCGCCGCGGAAGGAGGTGGCTCTGTTCCGGCCACTTTTTTCATGTGAGCGGCGCTCATGGCCGGGGGCTTCCGGCCAGTCGCCAATGGATGGGGCATTCCGCGCTTTTCGTCCGCAAAGCGCGGCGCATCTGCATCAATAGCATCGCAAACCCCCATGTCGTGGCGCGTCGCTACCAAGGAACCCACTTGTACACGCACAATCGCGGGCATGTCCAGGATTGTCCTGGTAGACGGAGTGGCGTCGGGACGTGACCGGCGTCACGTGCCGTGGTGCGCCGGTGGCCTGGAGTAGCGGTCGGAGCGCCGCAGGTTGGCCAGAAAGAGCTACCCCCGTCTCATGCGCGCTGTCGACTGATCCCGGCCAACAGCGCGTCATATTTGCGGGTGATGGGTAGGAACCCGGAGTCCGGCTCAAGCGTCGTAGTACGTAAGCAATTGACAGCCGACCCCACCCCGAGTGGCGAGCGGGAGCTGCGCCCAACGGGATCCACGACTAGTGGCTCGCGATCGGGGCAAGTGAGCAAGCGCCATGCGCACGCCACCCACCGCCACGTTCCACGCTCGGCCGGCGGCGTGATGCGCTGCCTCGTGAACGGCGTGCTCGACAGATACGTGTGCAAGGGCAGATCCCTGGGCGTTAACGGAAAGGAACGAGCGCTGATGCGCGAGATCCTCGGAAGGCGACGCAAGCTCTCACTGCCGCGAAAGGGGCGGACCGCGTTGCGTGACGCGGCGCTCACCTATGCCGAGCAGTGGCAATGGCGTGTGGTGCCCGGTGTCGGATACGACAAACGCGGCACATGGCGGGCGACCGGTGCGCAGCCGTGCGCCTGCGCCCGCCCCAACTGCCCGGTGCCCGGCGCCCATCCGCACGAGCCGGGACTCCTGGCCGCCACCCGTGACCCGCGCATGGTGCGCTGGTGGTGGACGCGCAGGCCGGACGCGCCGGTGGTCCTCGCGACCGGCGACCGGGTGTCCGCGGCGAGCCTGCCCGCGGTGGCCGGCACGCGGGCGCTCGACGCGATCGAACGCCTCGGCGTACGGCTCGGCCCGGTGGTCGCCACCCCCACCCGGTACGTGATCCTCGTCGCGCCCTACTCGCTCGCCGAGCTGGGCGAACTCCTCGACAGCCAGGACTGGGTGCCGACGTCGCTGCGCTACCACGGCGACGGCGGATACGTGGCGCTGCCGCCGTCGAGCAGCAGCGCGGGGCAGCTCCGCTGGGTGCGGCCCCCGGTGCCCGAGGCGACGGGGCCCGACGCGCCGGTCGGGCTCGGCGGCGCCGCGCCGTGGCTGCCGCGGATCGGCGACCTCGTGGACGCCCTCGTCCGCGCGGGCCGGACCGCGCCGGACGGCGACCGGCTCACCTATTGATCCGCGTATTGATGCGCCGCGTTGACACCGCGCCTGTTCTGAACGCTGTTCAGGGCGGGCGCGGTGTCGTTCGCCGCGCGCTCTGTCACTCGTTCGGGTAGCCGAGGGCCCCGGCCCTGCGCTGAACGGCGCCTGATCGTTCCGAAGTCCCCGGTCCGCCCGCTACGTTCGGCGGACCGCAACCGTCGAGCGCAGGTGGGGTCGTGCCCGTGGAGCCGAAGTCGCAGCCGCAGCCGCAGCCGCATTCGCAGGCCGTTCAGCAGGTCGCGCAGGACCATGTGTCGGGGCTGCGCATGGTCGCCCTCGCGAGCGTCGCCGCCCTGGCCGTCGTCCTGCCGCTGGCCGCCGCCACGGACGGCCCCTCGGAACACCCGGGCCACGGCGGCCACTCCGGCCACGCGGGCCTCGGGGCCCCGCACGCCAGGACCACGTCCGTGGACGGTTACGGAATGCTTCCGCCGCCCGCCGAAGGCACCTGAACCGCTACCGACCGGTACGACGAAAAGCGTCGCCGTCGTCTCCCTCGCATGGCGAAAAGCGCCGTCCGGCGCCCCGCGGGCATGGAAACGCCCGGTCGCTGGCGACGGGGGATGCACCAGCGACCGGGCTGACCAAACGGTAACAAGACTTCGTCCGTTAGCAAATTCCCCGACGCCGACGGGGCGCCGATTAGCCGCGATTCAACGGGAGTTGTGACCGGAATCACGGCCTCCCCCTCCGCGCCGCCCCCACCCCCGCCGGCCGGTGGTCCGGGGGCGACCGGTTTGCCCCGTTGGGGCGGGTGGTGACGTGCGGGAGCGCCGTGGCTGGTGGCGCAGTTCCCCGCGCCCCTGAAAAGACCGGCCCCCCGCCCGGACGAAAGACGGTGCGCCCCGTGAGGGGCGCGGGGAACTGCGCGAGCAACCCACCACCGGCGGGTGGTCCGGGGGCGACCGGTTTGCCCTGCCGGGGCGGGTGGTGAGGTGCGGGAGCGCTTCGGCTGAGCGCGCAGTTCCCCGCGCCCCTTAGAGGATCGGTTCGCCGCCTGGGCGAAGGTGGGTGTGCCCCGTGAGGGGCGCGGGGAACTGCGCGGGTAACCCTCCACCGGCGGGTGGTCCGGGGGC
Organism: Streptomyces sp. NPDC025721; assembly: GCF_055558595.1. Lineage (NCBI taxonomy): Bacteria > Bacillati > Actinomycetota > Actinomycetes > Kitasatosporales > Streptomycetaceae > Streptomyces > Streptomyces sp. NPDC025721. The sequence continues at coordinate 196,115 of NZ_JBVHMF010000011.1, forward strand.
GACGGGATTGCCCCGTTGGGGCGGGTGGTGAGGTGCGGGAGCGCCGTGGCTGGTGGCGCAGTTCCGCGCGCCCCTGAAAAGCGGGCCGTCCGTCCGCCTGGGCGAAGGTGGGTGTGCCCCGTCAGGGGCGCGGGGAACTGCGCGGCCCGCCCCCACCGGCGGGTGGTCCGGGGGCGACCGGAATGCCCCGCCGGGGCGGGTGGTGAGGTGCGGGAGCGCTTCGGCCGGGGTGACGGCTGCCCCCCCGTACGGCTGGAGGCCGTGGAATGGCTCGCCGCGAGGCGTAAGGCGGTCGGCGTCAGCTCAGGGTGATCTGGCGGTTGGTGAAGCCGCTGCGGGCACGCCGCTCGTCGGCGGTGAGGGGGCCGGACTTGGCAAGCGTCTCGGCCAGACGCTCGTTGAAGGCGGCGGCGGGCTTCTCCACCTCGTCGGCGCCCATGCCGACCGGCAGGTCCCACACCGGCACCACGAGCCCGTGCGCGCGGAAGGAGCCGACCAGCCGCGTACCGTCACCCAGCGACGACACCCCGGCGGCGTGCAGCCGGGCCAACGCGTCGAGCAACTCCTCCTCGGGGTGCGGCATGACCCACCGCAGGTGGTTCTTCTCCGGCGTCTCGCACCAGTACGCGGCGTCCACGCCGGTCAGCCGTACGGTCGGGATCGCCGCCTGGTTGGCCCGCTCCAGCGACGCGGCCACCTCGCCGGTCGCCGCGTCGGCGTCCTCCAGCCAGAACTCGAAGCCGCTGTGCACCTCGGGCGTGAAGGGCGCGTCGAGGTCCAGCACGTCCTGGAGGCGCGGCCCGTCCTGCGGCGGGCGGCGGCCGTCCACCGGATTGCCGGGCGCCGCGGTGAGCGCGCGCAGCAGCGTGTCGGCGAGGTCGCGGCTGACGTCACCGGACGCCGCCTCGTTCTGGAGGCCGAGCAGGACGGCCCCGGTGTCGCGGCGCAGTCCGGGCCACGCCATCGGCAGCACGGTGCCGAGCGTCACCGAAGGAACGCCGTCGGGCAGCGCGTCCTTGAGGGTGAGCGGGGCGGTCGCCGCCGGGACCAGCTCGCGCAGGGCGACCCAGTCGCACTCGCCGGGCAGCCCCTCGAACGGGCGGCGCACCAGCTCGGTCACCGCGTGCGACGCCTCGCGGCCGTGACACGCCTTGTACCGGCGGCCCGAGCCGCAGGGGCAGGGCTCGCGCGCGCCGACCACCGGGACCTCTCCGCTCGTCGGGACCTTCGTCTTCGTCGCGGTCGCGCGCTTCTTGGCCATGGCTCGGTCTCTCCCGTAACGGCGGTGTTCCGGCCGTGAGCCTAGCGCCCGGCGCGGTCGCCGCCGGACCACGGCGAGGCGTGCGGAGGGGGACTACCGGGGTGTCCTGCGTGCTGTAGTGCTGTGCCCCGCGCGGCCCGGTGCGGCTCTGTGCGGCCCGGCGCGCGGCCCTACGCCTGGGCCCGCGACCTCAGCCGCGTTCGTCGACCGCGCCGAAAGCCGTGTTCAGCGACCCGAGCGCGTCGAACGCTTCGATCGATTCGGCCAGGTCCATCGACATGCCCATCGGCAGGCCGCCGCCCGCACCGACGATCGGACTGATGCCCGTACCGCCGATTCCGCCGAGTCCGGCCCGCTGGCCGCGCGTGCCGCCCGTACCGCCCGTACCGCCCGCGATCACCGGGTCGTCGCGGCGCGCGTGCCGGGCGCGTACCGGAAGGACCGCCCAGACCGTCACCTCGCCGGGCGCGTCGTCGCGCACGCCCCAGCGCAGCGACAGGCTCCCGACGATGCCGAGGCCCCGGCCGCCGTGCGCGCTCAGGGAGGGGGTGGAGGGGCGTGGCCTGGTGGGGCCGCCGCCGTCGGTCACCTCGACCGCGAGGAGTCCGTCCGTGCCTATCGCCCACGCGGCGCGTATCCCGCACTCGCCGCAGTCGGCGCGGTCGCTGTCGGTACGGCCGCTGCCCGTACGGCCGCTGCCCGTACGGTCGCTGCCCGTACGTCCGCTGTCCGTCCGTGGGCTGTCGTGACGGCCGCCGGTCGTCCAGTCGTCGTTCACCGTACGGGGAGTGTCCCGGGCGGACCGTGCGCCACCGGCGTCACCGCCGCCCCCGGCCTCGTGCGTCTCCAAAGGACGCGCGTGCCGGAAGGAGTTGCTCAGCAGCTCCGACAGGATGAGGACGGCGTCGTCGATCACCGGCTCCGGCACGTCCTGCGCGCACAATTCGTTCCGCAGTTTCCGGCGCGCCACCGCGACGCCGGTCGGACCATGGGGCAGGGCCATGGTCGAGGACGTAGGCACCTCCTGCGCCACCATCAACGACACCCCCGAGACCTCCTTCACGCCCTTGCGCCACGGGATGGATGCCCTCTGCGACTCGGCCGGAAACAAGCCAACCGCGATCTATTGACGTACTCCGTACACATTCCCGACGCACAATTGCAGCCCGAACACGATACGAACGCGCCGGGGTACGCCCTGTGACGGCTGTCGCCTGGTGATGTCGGCTGCTCTGTGTTGACTCCTGCTGTGGCCTGCGGACATCTGTGAACTTCAACGACCCAGTTGGGACAGAACCGCACTCGGGCGGTTGGTGATGATGGAATCCACCCCGAGCCGTACGCACAACTCGACATCGGCGGGTTCGTCCACCGTCCAGACGTGGACGCGGTGCCCCGCCTGGCGCAAACGCGCCACGTATCCCGGATCGGCGCGCACGATCCGCATGCTCGGCCCCGCGATCCCGACGCCCGCCGGCAGCCACCCGCTCCAGCGCCGGGGGAGCGCGTGGCGCACCAGGAAGACGGTGGGTACCGCCGGCGCGGCCAGTCGTACCCGGCGCAGCGCCCCCGGCGAGAAGCTCATCACCCGCACCTGGGCGGGCTCCCCGCGCGCCGGGCGGTCCATACCGAAGTGCCGCAACAGGTCGAGCAGCCGCCGCTCGACCTGGCCCGACCACCGCGTCGGGTGCTTCGTCTCGATCGCCACCTCCAGGCGGCGGTCGGTGTCCGCGACCAGTTCCAGCAGGCGGCGCAGCGTGAGGACGCCGCTGCGTTCGCGTACGGCGTTTTCGTCCTCTTCTTTTACGCGTCCCGCGCGGGCACCTCTTATATGCGCGTCTTTCGCATGGGCGTCTCCTGGGTGACGGTCGCGGCTTCCGGCGCCGCCGGGTCCGCCGCGGCCGTCCTTCCACGAGCCGAAGTCCAGCGCGGCGAGGTCGGCCAGGGCGAGGGAGGAGACGGCGCCCCGGCCGTTCGACGTACGGTCCACCCGCCGGTCGTGGACGCACACCAGCTCGCCGTCCGAGGTCAGCCGGACGTCGCAGTCCAGGGCGTCGGCCCCGTCCTCGATGGCTTTCCGGTACGCGGCGAGCGTATGTTCTGGTACGTCCGCGGAGGCGCCTCTATGGGCGACGACCTGGACAGGTCGCCCGTCCGGAAACGCCTCCGGGACCGCGCGCGCGTAAGTCACCGTGTCATGGTGCCACCGTCTCCCCGGCGGCCCGGTAACACGGCCGTACGACGGGTACGCGAAGATGCACAGCTACCGCTTACGGCGGTCCGACACGCCGTGGGAAATGCTGTGTTCGGCCCACCACCTTGTTCCGCACCCGGTTCGGAATCCTGTTCAGAACCTGTCCCGACCCTGAGGAGAATCGCTGTGAGCACCGAGAACGAAGCCGGCTCCGGCTCGGCTGCGGAGTCGGCAGCGCCCGCGCCCGACGGTGCCTCGGCGGCCCAGGCCCCCGTACCTCCTGCCGCTCCGCCGCTCGCCCCGCCGCCCGCTCCTCCGACGGCCCCTCCGGCCGCCCCGCCCGCGCCCGCCGCTCCCCCGGCGTCCGCGGACGGCGAGTCGCGTACGGAGATCCTGCCGGAGGTACGGGACGCGGCTCCGGTGCCGCCCGCGGATCCGTACCGGGCCCCGGCCGACCCGTACTCGTCGCCGTCCTCCTCTTCTTCTTCCTCTTCGCCCGCGCCCGCGCCTTCGCCTTCGCCCGCGCCTTCGCCGTCGCCGTCGCCCTACGGTCCGCCGAGTGGGCCGCCTTCGCCGTACGGGACGCCGCCTGCCGCGGTGTTCGCGGCGGAGCAGCCGCCCGCGGGGCCGGGCGCGTTCGGTGCGTCGGGTGCGTCGGGTGCGTCGGGTACGTCGGGTACGGAGCAGGGCGCGGGGTCGGGCCACGGCGGGTCGGGCCACGGCGGGTCCGGCCACGGTGGCGGGCCGCACGACCCGTTCGCCGCGCCGTCGTCCCCCTACGGCGCGGCGAACGCGCCCGGTACCGGCCAGCCCGGCGGCCCCGGCGGTCTGCCGCCGGCCTGGGGCACGCACGTTCCCCCGCCGCCGAACGACGGCCGCAAGCGCCGCGGCGGCATCGGCGGCATGGTCGCCGCCGTCCTGGTGGCCGCGCTGGTCGCGGGCGGCGTCGGCGGAGGCGTCGGCTACGCGATCGCCGACCACAACGACAAGTCGAGCTCCACCTCCTCGACCACCGTCTCCGACTCCGGCAGCCAGAAGGCGTTCAACCGCGCCCCCACCTCGGTGGCGGGCATCGCCAACAAGGCGCTGCCGAGCGTCGTCACCATCAAGGCCAGCGGCAGCCAGGAGAGCGGCACCGGCACCGGTTTCGTCTACGACACCGAGGGCCACATCCTCACCAACAACCACGTGGTCGCCCCGGCGGCCAGCGGCGGCAAGCTCACCGTCACCTTCTCCAACGGCAAGACGTACGACGCGGCCGTCATCGGCCGCGCCCAGGGGTACGACGTGGCCGTCATCAAGCTGAAGAACGCGAGCGGCGTCAAGCTCACCCCGCTGCCGCTCGGCAACTCCGACCAGGCGCAGGTCGGTGACGCCACCATCGCCATCGGCGCTCCCTTCGGCCTCTCCGGCACGGTCACCACCGGCATCGTCAGCGCCGTCCACCGCCCCGTCGCCTCCAGCGACGGCCAGGGCAGCAGCGCCTCCTACATGAGCGCGATCCAGACCGACGCCTCGATCAACCCCGGCAACTCCGGCGGCCCCCTCCTCAACGCCAACGGCGCCGTCATCGGCATCAACTCCGCCATCCAGCCCGCGGGCAACAGCGACCCCGGCACCCAGGGCGGCAGCGTCGGCCTCGGCTTCGCCATCCCCATCAACCAGGCCAAGCGCGTCGCCGACCAGCTCATCAAGACCGGCCAGCCCGTCTACCCGGTGATCGGCGTCAGCCTCGACACCCAGTACCAGGGCGACGGCGCCAAGATCTCCACCGACTCCAACACCGCCATCACCTCCGGCGGCCCCGGCGCCAACGCCGGCCTCAAGCCCGGTGATGTCATCACCCGCTTCGACGACACCCTCATCGACAGCGGCCAGACCCTCATCGGCGAGATCTGGCAGCACTCCCCCGGCGACAAGGCCACCATCACCTACACCCGCAACGGCACCTCCCACACCACCACCGTCACCCTCGGCCAGCGCACCGGCGACAGCAACTAGCCCCCACCCACTAAGCTGTCCCCGCGCCCCGCGCCAGGAGGCTTGCCCGAGCGGCCTAAGGGAACGGTCTTGAAAACCGTCGTGGCAGCGATGTCACCGTGGGTTCAAATCCCACAGCCTCCGCGCAGCTAGCAATCACGCAGGTGGGGGGGGGGGGGGGGGGGGGGGGGGGGGGGGGGGGGGCGGGCGGGGGGGGGGGGGGGGGGGGTTGGCTTCCGGCTCCTATCTGCTCCCATGGCTACCGTGCCTGCCGG
>NZ_JBVHMF010000011.1:201834-250457 GCF_055558595.1 Streptomyces sp. NPDC025721
GCGGCTGGTGGCGCTGTGAGGTGGCGCGGCGCGCAACCCCCCCCCCCCCCCCCACCCCCCCCCCCCCCGCCCCCCCCCCCCCCCCCCCCCCCCCCCCCCCCCCCCCCCCCACCTGTTGTGCGTCCCGCTCGTGTGTCACCGAATCCCGCCGATGACCAGTGCGTGTGGTCAACCTGTGGTCAGGTTTCGCGACCCCTTCTGCGGACTACGCTCCGCTATCCCGCCTGGTCAGCGAGTGCTTGGCTGATCAGCTCGTTGGCCCGGTCCTGCACGCCGCGAAGGATCTTCGCGTAGAAGCGAAAGAGCACGGCGACGCTGTGCCCGGCCCGCCGTGCGGCCTCCACCGGGTCGACGCCCGCCTTGATCCACAAGGAGATGCCGGCCTGCCGCAGGCAGTACGGCACCTCGGCGAGCGGCGTCTCCAACTCCTCGGCGGAGAGCACCTTTCCCCGCGCCGCCTGCCACATCTCGGTGTACTCGGTGGAACGTACGCGCCCGCCGCCGACAGCGCGGAAGAGCCGGCCGTCCGGAGCGGTGCCGTACGTCCTGATGTGCTCGCGGAACATGCGGACGAGGACCGGCGGAATCGGCACCGATTTGGTCGCCTTGCGTGCACGGCGCTTGAGTCCGCGCTTCTCGTACGGCTGCCCGTCGTCGGTCCAGCCCGATCCGACTTCGGGCCGTGACTCGGAGAGGACGAGTTCGCCCCAGGCATCCTCGTCCTCCTCGTCGGGGAGGAGGCACCCTGTTTCGCCGAGTGCTGCGGCTTCGGAGGGTCGTGTCGAGGCGTAGTAGAGGCAGCCGAAGAACGCTTCGAGATGCTCGCCGACGTGGCCGCCGCTTCCCGTTCCCGGGGCCGCGCCTTCGAACGCATCATGCTTCTGGGCGGTGACGACGTCGTTGAGGCCGCCCACGACCTCAACGCCGCTGCCCTCGCCGTCGACTGGCAGGCCACCGGCAAGACCCCGGACACCCTGGAAGCCTGGCGCGACCGCAACCGCGCCACCTTCCGCGCCATCAACGCGTTCCACGAGGCCGCCCGCGTGGACCTCGGAGTCTCGGGCAATGTCAACGGCGAAGCCCACCCCGCCCGTGATCTCCTCCTCCCCCCGGCCCGCCGCGACAACAACGCCGGCACCTGAGGGCGATGCGGGGCTCTCCTTCCTTGCGTCCTCTCGGCCGTCCATGGTCCCTGGGTGGCCAATGGATGCTAAGGATGTCGTGGGGCTCGCTCCCCGCCTGCACGTTGCTGTGTCGAAGAGCGGGCAAGTCTTGGCCTGGTGGCGAAGTGCCTGAGTGTTGGCAGATTATTGCAATAAAGAATATATGTCCGAATCTCGGCAGGTGAGTAAAATTGGCCGTCGAACCGAATAAAGCCCCAGGTCATTCACTCTGCTCCCCGCCCGCGCGGGGCTGTTCCCACGCCGACGGCGATCAGGAATGTGGCCAACCCCTGCTCCCCGCCCGCGCGGGGCTGTTCCCAGCAGCAGTTCGTCCGGCTCGTGGCCCCGGAGCTGCTCCCCGCCCGCGCGGGGCTGTTCCCTCAGCAGCCTGGAGGGATACCCCGCCGGGTGCCTGCTCCCCGCCCGCGCGGGGCTGTTCCCTTCGCGGTGGCGTTCGCGGCGGCCTTGGCGCCCTGCTCCCCGCCCGCGCGGGGCTGTTCCCTTGTAGCCGTCGTCGAGGGACGTGCCGAGGACCTGCTCCCCGCCCGCGCGGGGCTGTTCCCTCGGGCCACTCCGCCTCCGGCTCCTGTGCCACCTGCTCCCCGCCCGCGCGGGGCTGAACCCCAGGTGCAGGCCGATCACGGCGAACCTCTTGTAGTGCTCCCCACACACGTGGGGTTATTCAGCCGGGTCGGTCTGCATCGAGAACTTCCGCTGTGCGGCGCAAACTTGGCTTGTCGGACTTGATGGCGGCAACTGGGCGGCGCCTCAGCCTGTCGACGCTCGACGCTCTACTCGGCGTCGGTCTTATGAGGGTTGCTCCGTAGGTCTGCATCTCGCGCACCGGCAGCGTGCGACAGGAGGTCGGGTCAAGACTCGCGTCCCTGTTGGTTAGACCCTCGGCGTTGGCCCCTACCTGGGTCCGTGCCGGGATCCGTGCCCTGGGAGGCGTGCAGGCGGCACGCGGTTTCAGTAGATCTATGCCGAGCAATCAGGGTTCGCTGAGGTCAATTAACCAGGTACAGGTAGAACAAGGCGGACCTCCCTGTGTAAAAGGCGTAAAAGGCAGTGAGTGCCACCTTCAAATGCGTGCGGTGTGCGCGTGCGGCTCGTCATTGCTGCTACGCGTCCAACGACCCGTCAGCACAACACCGTTGGCGAGGCGAGAGCGAGAGGCGTGCTCCAGGAGAGCATGCTCTTCGTCAAAAAATGACCGGGCCCATGTGTGCGATCCGTTCCAGCGGAGGCACGAGCCCGGTCATGTCCTTCCCCCTGAAGTAGCACCTGCAGAAAGGAAGAACTGTATGTTAGCAAACCGTCGACAAAGCAGGCCGCCCCGCACTGTCCAGCCGGTGGATGTGCCAAGTGGTCTTGTAACACTGGTGGTTACGGGAGGCGGTGCCTCCCTGCCCGTCGGGGCGTGGCTTCGCGTCGCGGTGCTCGTGTTCGTGTTCGTGATCCAGGTCATCCTGGTAATGCCGCGAGCATACCGATCATCCTGGTCGCCGGTGCGGTTCTAAGGACACCTTGTGTGTGCGGTGAGTAGCTTCGACTCACCGCACACACGGCAAGTGACGGGTTCGATCAAACATCTACCATCGGACAGCCGTGGGTGAAGAATCGTTGGCACCGGTGATCACTATTGGTCAACTTGCGCAATGGTGTTGTCGGACGGGGATCGACGGTGTCGAATATGCCGATGGCTCAGCCTCGAATAGCACTCCTGAGGTCTGCCTTCTCCCTCTCTGTCGCGGCGCGGAGCGCGTGGGGGAAGCATGATCGGGACACCGATGGGTGGCTGCCGTTGTGGCGGCACATGGCGGACAGCGGGGCTGTGGCCTGCCGGTTGTGGGATGCGTGGCTGCCGGGGAATGTGAAGGCGCTGGTGGGGGAGGCGCTGCCCGGAGGGGTGGAGGACGGGCGGCGGTTGGTGGGGTGGCTGGCCGGGGTGCATGACATCGGGAAGGCCACGCCGGCCTTCGCGTGCCAGGTCGATCCGCTCGCGCAGGTCATGCGGGACCACGGTCTCGACATGCCGTCGTTCGAACGGCTCAGGGAGGACCGCAAGTTGGGCCCCCACGGGCTGGCCGGTCAGCTCTTGTTGAGTGAGTGGCTCAATGAGAGGCACGGGTGGTCCAACCGGGTCAGCGGACAGTTCGCCGTGGTGATCGGCGGCCACCATGGTGTGCCGCCAGGGCACCAGCGCCTTCACGATCTCGCGCTGCATCCTGAGCTGATACGTACGCGGGGGAAGAACGAATCGCGCTGGAAGGCCGTGCAGTTCGAGCTGATGGCCGCCTGCGCGGAGGTGGCGGGCATCCGTGAGGACGACTTCAGCGCGTGGAAGTCGGTGAAGCTCTCCCAGCCGGTCCAGGTCACGCTGACCGCGATCGTGATTCTCGCGGACTGGATCGCCAGTTCGGCAGACCTGTTTCCGTACATCACGGCGGAGGGGACGCGGCGGTCGCAGTCGGAACGGTTGGAGGCGGCCTGGCTGGGCCTCGACCTTCCCGGCCCCTGGGAGCCGGACGAACCGGCGGGTACAGCAGCCGACTTGTTCGCCGCGCGCTTCGACCTACCGCAGGGCGCGTCCGTCCGCCCCGTGCAGGAACAGGCGGTCGGCATCGCGCGGGAAATGGAACCGCACGGCCTGTTGATCATCGAAGCACCCATGGGTGAGGGCAAGACGGAGGCGGCTCTCGCGGCGGCAGAAATTTTGGCCGCGCGCACCGGGGCGGGCGGTTGCATGATCGCATTGCCCACGCGGGCGACCGGCGACGCGATGTTCGCCCGGCTGATCGACTGGATCGGCCGACTGTCGTCCGACGGGCCGCAGTCCGTCTTTCTCGCCCATGCCAAGTCCGCGCTCAACGACACCTGGGCGGGCCTCGCCAGCCGCAGTGCCCGCACGGTCGCGGCGGTCGATCTCGACGGCGGGGACGAGTTCGACGGCCCCAACGCCCGGCAACGACGTCGTCCTTCCGGACTCCAGGCCCACCAGTGGCTACGTGGACGGAAGAAGGGGCTGCTCGCGTCCTTCGCGGTGGGGACGATCGACCAGGTGTTGTTCGGCTCGTTGAAGAGTCGCCACTTGGCCCTGCGCCACCTCGCATTGGCGGGCAAGGTCGTCGTGATCGACGAAGTCCACGCCTATGACGCCTACATGAGCACGTACCTGGAACGTGTGCTGGAATGGCTGGCCGCATACCGGGTTCCGGTCGTGCTGCTGTCGGCGACCCTGCCCGCCGGCCGCCGCCGGGCGCTCGCCGAAGCGTACGCAGGTCACCCCGTGTCCGAGGCCGACCGGTCCGGCGACACGTCCGCCGCAGCGTCCGCCGGGACGTATCCACTGCTGACCGCCGTCTCGCCCGGCGGCCCCACCGTGGTCCGGCGGCCTCCCGCCGCGTCCGGCCGCCGCACCGACGTCCATGTTCAGCCGCTCGACGACGACGTGACCATCCTGGTCGACCGCTTGGAGGACGAACTCAGCCAAGGCGGTTGCGCACTGGTGGTACGTAACACCGTCGACCGCGCGCAGGAAGCGGCGGGGCGGCTGCGGGAGCGCTTCGGTGAGGAGCGGGTCACGGTCGCCCACTCGCGCTTCGTCGCCGCCGACCGGGCCCGCAAAGATGTTGAGCTGCTCGACCGCTTCGGCCCCAGGAGCAGACGCCCCGAAGGCGCGCACATCGTCGTGGCGACCCAGGTTGTCGAGCAGTCCCTCGACCTCGACTTCGATCTCTTGGTCACCGACCTTGCCCCGGTCGACCTGATGTTGCAGCGGATGGGTCGGCTCCACCGGCACGACCGACCGCGCCCCCCTCGCCTCCGGGACGCGCGCTGCCTGATCACCGGCATAGCCGACTGGGCACAGGATCCGCCGGAGATCGCCCGCGGCTCGGTCAAGGTCTACGACGGAGAACACCTGCTGCTGCGCTCGCTTGCCGTCCTCCGGCCGCACGTGGAAGGGCGCCCCTTACGTCTGCCCGAGGACATCAGCCCACTCGTACAGGCGGCGTATGGCGATGATCGGCTCGGCCCGGACAGTTGGGCCGCAAAGATGGCGCAGGCCAGAGTCGCCTACCGCGCGCTCCTGGCCGAGAAGTCCGACCGGGCCGAGGCATTCCGGCTCGGTCCCGTACGCCGCGCGGGTCGACCGATCATCGGCTGGATCGACGCCGGAGTCGGCGACGCCGACGACACCGCGGCAGGACGCGCCCAGGTACGCGACACCGACGACACGCTCGAAGTCCTCGTGATCCAGAGGCGAAGCGACGGAACGCTGACCACATTGCCGTGGCTGGACAAGGCAAGGGGCGGACTCGACCTGCCCGAGCACGCCGTACCGCAGGGGAGAGCGGCCCGCGCCGCCGCCGCGAGTGCGCTGAACCTCCCCTGGCACTTCTCCAAATCCTGGGTGATCGACCGGACGATCCGCGAGTTGGAGAAATTCTGTCCTGCGGCCTGGCAGGTGAAGGAAAGCCCTTGGTTGGCAGGGGAGTTGTTCCTGGTCCTCGACGAGGACCGCCGAGCCCGGCTGGTCGGTGCCGAGGTCCGCTACAGCCCGTCCGACGGGCTTCTCGTGGTGCCGGAAGGTGCCCACGACGTAAGGGTGGTAGACGGAGTGCCCTCATTCGACCTGGTGTCCCGGCCCTGGATTCCCGTGCAGCGACTGGACGGGACGACGGACGAGATGTCCCTGCGCGACGTCTTCGCAGAGGCTGCCGGGCTGCGGCGGATCGTCGGCGACGTACCGACGCAGGAGTTCGCCCTGATTCGACTACTGCTCGCCGTTCTGCACGACGCCGTGGACGGCCCGCGAGAGATCGAGGACTGGGGTGAACTGTGGGAGTCCGACGAGCCCTTCACCGCGGTACCGGAGTATCTCGACCGGTATCGCGACCGATTCGATTTGCTCCATCCTCAGCAGCCGTTCCTCCAAGTCGCCGGTCTGCACACGGAGAAGAACGACATCGGTCCACTGAGCAGAATCGTCGCCGACGTTCCCAACGGCGATCCCTTCTTCAGCATGCGTCAACCCGGTCCCGATCGGCTCGGATTCGCCGAGGCGGCGCGCTGGCTCGTGCACACTCACGCTTTCGACACGTCTGGGATCAAGTCGGGAGCCGTTGACGATCCGAGGGCGAAAGGCGGCAAGGGCTACCCGTCAGGTGCTCTGGGCGTCGGTTGGGCCGGGAACCTCGGCGGCGTCTTCGCCGAAGGCGACACCCTCAAGGAAACCCTGCTGCTCAATCTGATCTCTGCGGACAACGACTTCCTCCAGGTCCACACGGACGACAGGCCCGTATGGCGCCGACCTCCCCTCGGCCCGCAGCCGATCGCGGCGAACCCCGACGACCCCCGCCCGTCCGGCCCTCGTGACCTCTACACCTGGCAGAGCCGACGCATCCGTCTGCACCACGGCGACGGCGAGGTGACGGGTGTCGTCCTCTGCTACGGCGACCCCTTCGCCGTGCGCAACCGGCATCGGCGCGAACCCATGACCGCCTGGCGCGACAGTCCGACTCAGGCGAAGAAGTGGGGCGAGCCTCAAGTCTTCATGCCGAGCCAGCACGACCCGAGCCGCGCGGCGTGGCGCGGTCTCGCCGCTCTTCTCGGTGACAAGGGCCGGGGGAGGGAAGGCGCCGAGCAGCGGCAGAGAGCAGAGCGCACTCTGCCGCCCGGAGTCGTCCAGTGGCTTGCCCGGCTCACCTACGAGGAGTATCTGCCGCGACTCGGCCTGCTGCGCACCCGGATCGTCGGGGCCAAGTACGGCACACAGCAGTCGGTCATCGACGAGATCACGGACGACGAGATCCTGCTCCCGGTCGTCGCGCTTCACGCGGAGCGACCCCTCTACGGGAAAGTCGCAGTCGCTGCCGTCGCCGACGCCGATGACGCGGTGAGGGCGCTGGGCCACCTCGCGGGCAACCTCGCCCAGGCAGCCGGTTCCGACCTGGGACCGGTCACGGCCACAGCCCGTGACCTCGGCTTCGCCGCGCTGGACAGCCCGTACCGGGCGTGGCTCAGCGGCCTGCGGAACATCTCCGACCCTGAGGAGTACCGCGGTCAGTGGCAGCGGACGGTCGGTACGACGATCCGCGCCCTGGGGCGAGAACTCCTCAACGACGCGGGGCCGGCGGCGGCCGAGGGACGGTACGTGGACCTGCCGGACGGCAATGGCCGACGCTGGCTGAATGACGCACAGGCCGAACTGTGGTTCCTGGTGAAGCTGAGGAAAGTCCTGCCGTTGGCGCCGAGTCCGTCTGTCGCGCCCACCGGCGCCGCGATCGGCTCGGGCGGTGCGGAGTCCGGTGAGGAAACAGTGCTCGTCGCTCACTACGCGGCCGGCACACAAGACGCAGCAGACGCAGCAACGGAGCCCGCGTGATGACCACAACCGTCCCCAACCCGTCCGGCGCCCGCGGATACGACCTCATTGGCACAGCGACCGACCGCTGCATCCGCAGGCTCCAAGGCGGCTACCGAAACGACCGGCCGGCAGCGGTCGCGACCGTGGCCAGGCTGCGGCGCGGCGTCGGCCGTCCCGCCTACGACGTACAGGACCTCTGGGGACTGACCGGCACGGAGGAACTCGCTCTCGTCATCGCCGAATCCGCGACCGGCACCGTACAACGGCCTGACGAGGAGCGAGCGGACGAGGCGCTGAACATGGCGGTCACCTTGTGGGCCCTGCACCAGCAGTCCCACCGCGACACCGACACACACGTCCCCGGTTACGGGCTCGGCCGGTCCGTGCGCCTGCTGATGGTGCCCGCGGCCGTCAGGACAGTGGGCGGTCCGGCCCCGGCATCAACGGTCCCTGTGCCTTCCGAACCGGAGATCGACGAGGTGATCCGCCGACGGTTCGTGCGGGTCGGCACCGCCACCACCCTCGATGTCCTCGCCCAGCGCCTGCGGGAGATCGTCCTGCTGCTTCGGAAGAACTCCATTCCGCTCGACTACGCGCTCCTGGCCGATCAGCTCTACCGCTGGCAGCGGCCCTCGGCCCAAGCCGACGTCCGCAGGACATGGGGCCGGGACTTCCACGCGGCGGGTGTGGTGCCCGGCCGCCGAACGCCAAAGGACTGAAAGCGCGCACGCCGGGCAACGCCAAACGCGCTGCTGGCTTCTGACGTTCCCTCAGACACTCATCCGCACTTCCATGCGACAGGACTCAGGACCGTGACCCGAACCATCATCGACGTGCACATTCTTCAGACCGTTCCGCCGAGCAACATCAACCGCGACGACACCGGATCGCCCAAGACCGCGGTCTACGGAGGTGTCCGTCGGGCCCGGGTCTCCAGCCAGGCCTGGAAGCGGGCCACACGAAAGGCGTTCGACGACCTCGTTGACCCTGCAGAATTGGGCGTGCGAACCAAGAAGGTCGCTGAAGCGGTCGCGGAGCGGATCCTCGCGCACGAGCCGGCCCTCGACCGTACGGCCGCGCTCGCGCTGGCCGCCGAGACGCTGCGTACCGCCACTGGTTCGAAGATCGATCCGCCCAAGCGCAAGGCCAAGGAGGGCGAGCCCGAACCAGCGCCGGAAGCGTCGTACTTGATGTTCCTCAGCGCCCGCCAGCTCGACGCGCTCGCGGAACTCGCCCTCAAGGGCAGCGAAGGCAAGGGCGATGTCGCCGTCCTCAAGGGCTTCTTCAAGGACAAGGACAACAAGGCTCTCGCCAAGCACCTGGTGGACACCCGCCACTCGGTCGACATCGCACTCTTCGGCCGAATGGTCGCCGACGATGCCGGACTCAACGTCGAGGCGGCCACCCAGGTCGCCCACGCCCTGAGCGTGCATGCCGTCGACAACGAATCGGACTACTACACGGCCGTGGACGACCGGAACACCGGCGCGGAACCCGGCGCGGGCATGATCGGCGTCATCGACTTCAACTCCGCGACGCTCTACCGTTATGCGGCTCTGGATGTCGACCGCCTGCATGCCAACCTCGGCGCGGGACTGCGCGAGGAAGAGCACGCGGCGGCTCCGACCCGTCGCGCCGTCGAGGCGTTTCTGGAGGGCTTCATCACGTCTCTGCCCAGCGGCAAGGTCAACACCTTCGGCAATCACACGCTGCCGAGCGTCGTCCTCGTCAAACTCCGTTCGAAGCGGCCCGTCAGCTTTGTGGCGGCCTTCGAGCGAGCCGTCGCCCCGAAGCGCCGCGAGGACGGCTTCGTCGAGGAGGCGTGCCGCCGACTGGCCGCTCACGTACCGGAGTTGGAAGCGGCGTACGGCATCGCGGGCGACGAAGGAACCTGGCTTGTGCGGGTGGGCGAGGGAACCGGGCCGCTCGCCGCCCTTGGCGAGAGCATCAGCATTCCCGAACTGGTCTCGTCGATCGGCGAGTCGGTGGCTGAGCGGTTGATCCATGGCACGGCGGATTCCGCAGGGCGGGAGTCCGGCGCGTGAGCGTGCTCCTGCTGCGCCTGGCCGGTCCATTGCAGGCATGGGGCTCAGCCGCGCGATTCGCCCGCCGCACCACCGAGAACGCCCCCACCAAGAGCGGCGTACTCGGCTTGCTGGCCGCTGCCGAGGGCAGGGAACGCGATGCCGACCTCAGCGATCTGACGGAGCTGCGCTACGGCGTCCGCATCGATCAACCCGGCACGCGTATCAGGGACTTCCAGACCGCCCACCACTTCGACACGTACAAGGCGATGCCGTTGTCGGAGCGCTTCTACCTGGCCGACGCCGTATTCGTGGCGGCGGTCGAGGGGGAACCCGCGCTGATCGGGCGCTTGAACGCGGCCGTACGGGCACCGGTGTGGCTGCCGTATCTGGGACGCCGCTCGTGCCCACCGTCCCAGCCGCTCGACCTGGGTGTGTGCGACGACGCGGACATCGTGACGGCGCTGGGAGAGGTGCCCTGGCAGGCATCGGGCTGGTACCGGCATCGTCACGGCACGCCGCGCGAGCTTGCGCTGCTGCTCGACTGCCCGCCCGGCACGTCCCCCGACCAGAGCTTCCGTGACGCGCCGGTCAGCTTCGACCCGCGGCACCGGCGTTACGGGCTGCGCGGTGTGGTGGCGGACTGGGTTCCGAACCCGTCTGTCGAGCGCGCCTCTGTTCACGATCCGACGTCGACCCTGGGAGCCGTGTGATGTTTATGACCCGGTTTCGCCTCAACACCGCCCGCCGTGACGGCCGCGCATTGCTCGGTTCGCCGCACCGGATGCACGCCGCCGTCGCGATGGCGTTCCCCGAACTGCCCGTCCGAGACGGCTCAGGGCCGCGTGTGCTCTGGCGCGTCGACCGCAACTCGGCCGCCGAAGTGGTGCTGTTCGTCGTCAGCCCCACCCGTCCTGACCTGACACATCTGGTGGAACAGGCCGGCTGGCCCGCCGCCTCGGACACACCGGGCTGGCAGACGTACGACTACGGGGCCTTCCTCGCCCGGCTGTCCGTCGGGAGTACGTGGACCTTCCGGCTCACCGCCAACCCCGTGCACTCCATCCGTCGCACGGACGACGAGCAACGCAAGCGCACCGCGCACCTCACCGCCCGCCATCAGAAGGCGTGGCTGCTGGAGCGGCAGGCCTCATCGGGCTTCGCCGTCGTCGAAAAGCCGCCCGAGACAAGGCTGTTGGAGTACGGCGACGAACTCCAGCTCGTCCTCCGGGACAAGCGGGACCTGCGGTTCGCAAAAGCAGCCGAGCGCCGCACCGTCTCCCTCACCTCGATCACGTACGACGGCCGGCTCACGGTGACCGACCCGGACGCGCTGCGCCGCACCCTCACCCAGGGTCTGGGCAAGGCGAAGGCGTACGGGTGCGGGTTGATGACCCTTGCTCCGGTGGGCTGACCGATGAGCACGGTCGGCAGGCGCGGCGCCGCCACGCCGCGCGAACTCACCCGTATCGGGGACCGGTTGTCCTTCATCTACCTGGAGCGGTGCGTCGTCCACCGTGACGACAACGCCATCACGGCCGAGAGCGCCGACGGCGTGACACACATACCGTCCGCCACGATCGGCACGCTGCTGCTCGGTCCCGGCACGCGTATCACCCACCAGGCGATGAGCGTCCTCGGCGACTGCGGGGCGGGCGTCGTCTGGGTCGGGGAGCACGGCGTCCGCTTTTACGCGGGCGGGCGCGCTCTGACCCGCTCCTCCGGACTGGTCGAGGCCCAGGCTCTCGCGTGGGCGAATCCGCGGCGACGGCTGGACGTCGCCCGCGCGATGTACCGTCTGCGGTTCCCCGACGAAAACCCGGCGGGCAAGACGCGCCAGGAACTCCTCGGCATGGAGGGGCGCCGCCTGCGCCAGTGCTACCGCGCCGAATCCGAACGCACCGGCGTTCCGTGGCGCCGCCGTGAGTACAACCGGGACGACTTCGCGGCTGGTGACCCGCCCAACCAGGGTGTCACCGCTGCCGCTCAGTGCATGTACGGCATCGCGCACGCCGTCGTCGCCGCCCTCGGCTGCTCGCCGGGCCTCGGGTTCGTGCACTCGGGTCACGAACGCTCCTTCGTCCTCGATATCGCCGACCTCTACAAGACCTCGGTGGGCATTCCCGCGGCCTTCGACGCGGCGGCGGAAGGACCGGAAGACGTGGCGTCCCGAACGCGGCGGGCCGTCCGGGACCGGGTCAACAGAACGCGGCTGCTGGAGCGTTGCGTACAGGACATCAAAGACCTGCTGGGCTACGACGCCGTGCGGGAGGATTCGGACACCGCGGCAGGCGACCGCGTAAGTCTCCAGTCCGACCACGGCGTCGAAGTCGAGAGCGGCCGCAACTACGACTCCGAGATCGTTTGGTGAGGGCATCCCCGTGACCGTCATCATCCTCACCAACTGCCCGGCCGGTCTCCGTGGCTTCCTGACCCGCTGGCTCCTGGAGATCTCCCCGGGCGTCTTCCTCGGCACCCCGTCCGCCCGTCTTCGCGACGTCCTCTGGGCCGAGGTCCGCCAATACGCCAACCAGGGCCGTGCCCTCCTCGCCTACCAAACCGACACCGAGCAGGGCTACACCTTCAAGACCCACGACCACGCCTGGCACCCGATCGACCACGAGGGCCTCACTCTCATCCACCGCCCCCACCCCGGCCGCCGCTCCGACTCCTCCCGCTCCTCCGCCTCCCCACCCACCACCGGTTGGAGCAAGGCAGCGAAGCGCCGCCGCTTCGGCGGCGGAAGCTGAGGGGTGCGCGATGCGGTGGCGCGGAACCCGCGCCGCGCCGTGCGCGGCGCGGGAGCGACGGGGACATCGAGGCGATATGTCCGAATCTCTCAACTTAAGTAAAATCCGGGGCTGGCCGTTCCAAAACACCAGGCCAAACACTGTGCTCCCCGCGCCCGCGGGGCTGTTCCCACGGCGTAGGCGGCGAGGATCGCGCTGCCGGTGTGCTCCCCGCGCCCGCGGGGCTGTTCCCGTCGGCGTCTTCACCAACTGGGCGAAGAAGCGGTGCTCCCCGCGCCCGCGGGGCTGTTCCCTGGCGCGAGGGCAGGTCGGCGATGGCCGCGTAGTGCTCCCCGCGCCCGCGGGGCTGTTCCCCACAGCACCTTCACGTCCGCACCCTGCTTGAGGTGCTCCCCGCGCCCGCGGGGCTGTTCCCGTTCCCGACTATGCGGCTGCGGCCATGATGGGGTGCTCCCCGCGCCCGCGGGGCTGTTCCCCCTTGAGTTCGTATCGGCCGGTCGTGGTCTGAGTGCTCCCCGCGCCCGCGGGGCTGTTCCCTCCATGCTCGTGCTCGGGTCGGTCTCCCTGTTGTGCTCCCCGCGCCCGCGGGGCTGTTCCCACGTTGGTCAGGACAGCCTCGTTCATCGGGACGTGCTCCCCGCGCCCGCGGGGCTGTTCCCGAGTTCGACGGCCTGACGGTCTGCAAGGGGGCGTGCTCCCCGCGCCCGCGGGGCTGTTCCCCGTGCCCCCGGCGCGCTCCTCCGCCTCGACTGGTGCTCCCCGCGCCCGCGGGGCTGTTCCCTGACCCGATCCACCCAACCGAGGAGATCCCCGGTGCTCCCCGCGCCCGCGGGGCTGTTCCCAGCGTGCCCACCGCGCTGCGCGAGGTCTGCGCGTGCTCCCCGCGCCCGCGGGGCTGTTCCCCACAGGCCGCAGTGCAGCGTGCTCCCGGGCAGGTGCTCCCCGCGCCCGCGGGGCTGTTCCCTGCACGCCGCACCCGATCCGCCTGTACAGCGCGTGCTCCCCGCGCCCGCGGGGCTGTTCCCGTCTCGACCAGTTCGTCCGCGGCGGGGCCGAAGTGCTCCCCGCGCCCGCGGGGCTGTTCCCCTCTGATAGGTGGAGCGGTCAATGCCCGTGGAGTGCTCCCCGCGCCCGCGGGGCTGTTCCCGGGACCTGAGCGGTGCCCATGACCGTCTTGTTGTGCTCCCCGCGCCCGCGGGGCTGCTCCCAAGGCGCAGGACTGCCGTGAGGTCTGCCCCGCGTGCTCCCCGCGCCCGCGGGGCTGTTCCCGGGACCTGAGCGGTGCCCATGACCGTCTTGTTGTGCTCCCCGCGCCCGCGGGGCTGTTCCCCTCTTCCGGATCAGGCACGGTTGCCTCCGGTTGTGCTCCCCGCGCCCGCGGGGCTGTTCCCGACGCGACCGCGCGGGGGCCGGTGACTGGTCCGTGCTCCCCGCGCCGGTCTCTGTGCCGGGTGCGTCGGTGACGGAAACCGTCATGAGTTGGCCAGAGAACGCCTGGTGGTGGGTGATGTCGGCCAGCTCGGTGGCGAACCGCTGGGGCGGTACGTCGGTGGCACTCGGGTCGTCTCTCGCCGACGCGGGCAGGTAGCCGGTCGCGGTGTAGCCGATGGTCGTGGTGATGGTCCACGTCGGCTGTCCGTCGCCCCGGCTCGTTGCGCCGGACCCCGCGCTCGTGCGTTCCGGCGTTGCTCCGCTCATGGGTCACCGTCCTTCCCCGGCCGGTCGGCCGGATGCGGGTAAGGCCGGCGCTTCGGGCGAGTGCTGCTCGATCGCCGCCGCGACCTTCTGCCAGGCCGTGAAGACGTTCATCACTTCGTGCTCGGGGGCGTGGGTGAGGTCCAGGAGGAAGCGGCGGATCAGGACTTCGTTGCTCAAGGTGTTCTGGATGCGGGCGATCGTCCACAGGCTGTGGGCAGCGGGCGCCGCTGTCGACGGTCGGCCGGGGGTCATGAGGCGTCCTCGACGTGGGTGAGGTGGGCGGTCACGGTGTGGCCGTGCGGGGCGCCGCGAGTCTCGACGTGGTGGGCGACGGCGGTGACCATGGCCAGGCCGCGGCCGTGGGTGTCCTCGGCGTCGGGGTGCTCGACGGTCGGGGCATTCTTCGTGCCCCCTGAGTCGGTCACCGAGATGGAGACGACGGCGGGGGAGACGGCGAGGCTGACGTGGAACGCTCCCGTGCCCCCGCTGGCGGTGTGGAGCACGGCGTTCGCACTCAGCTCCGTGACGATGAGCGTCGCGTCGTTCGCGTAAGGAGAATCGCGCAGCACATCGCGGGTCCAGCGGCGTACGCGGCCAACTTCTTCGGGTGAACCTGGGCACGTCAGTCCCCAGACTCGCGGCCTACTCATATACTCGTGCATACAAGCTACTTTCTGCTGATGGGCGGCCATGTGCGAACGGTTTGAGCTAGACGAGTTTGACGCCGTCGTGCGCGCGCACGGCCGGCGGAGACATCGCGTCCAGGGCGTCGAGTACGCGGATCGCGTACGCCTCGTCCGCGAGTTCGGAGACTTCAGATCGGGTGACCCAGCGCAGGGCGCTGGTCTCGGTGCCGGTGGAGGGCTCGCCGTCGATCGCCTCGCAGCGGAAGACGAGCGAGACGATCAAGCCGGTCATGTTCTTGTAGACCCCCGTGAGGGTGGCGGGTACGGCGATCTTGACGCCGGTCTCCTCCAGGACCTCGCGCTGGAGCGCGTCGGGGATGGTCTCCCCCGCCTCCAGGACTCCGCCGGGCGGTTCCCAGTGACCGTTGTCGCGCCGCCTGATCAGCAAGGCGCGACCGGCGTCATCGACGATGACCCCGGCGACGCTCACCGAGTGCGGGCGCTCGATCGGCACGTGCCTCATCCTCTCGGGTGGCTAGGCTGCCCACCGTAGCAACGAAGGTCGGCCACTCGTCTAGATATCCAAAGGAGTACACATGCCCGTTCTTCCCTCCGGCGTCCTGGGGACGCTGGACCCGACGAGCGACCGCGCGGTGTTCCGCCAGATCGCCGACCAGTTGCGAGAAGCGATCGACAGGGGCAAGTTCGGCGAGGGCGACAAGCTGCCCTCCGAGACGGAGTTGGTCGAGCACTACGGCGTCTCGCGGATGACCGTACGGAACTCGCTGTCCGTCCTCCAGGGCGAGGGCCTGGTGGTCTCCGAGCACGGCAAGGGCGTCTTCGTACGGCCCCGCCCGCCCGTGCGGCGGCTCGCCTCGGACCGCTTCGCCCGCCGGCACCGCGAGCAGGGCAAGTCGGCGTTCATCGTGGAGGCTGACGGTGCGGGCAGTCACCCCACCGTGGACAGCCTGGAGATCAAGGAAGAACGGCCGAGCCAGGACATCGCCACCCGGCTCGGTGGCCCCCGTCGCGTACTGGCCCGGCGCCGCCGCTATCTCCTCGACGGCCGCCCGGTCGAGTTCGCGACGTCGTACCTCCCGTTGGACCTGGCCCGTGGGACTCCCATCGCCGAGCCGAACCCCGGTCCCGGTGGCATCTACGCCCGACTCGAAGAACTCGGCCACCGCCTCGACCACTTTGAGGAGGAGATCCGCGCCCGGATGCCCGCCCCGAGCGAGGTCAAGACGCTTCAGCTCGCGTCCGGCGTGCCGGTGATCTATTTGGTCCGCACGGCGTTCGACACCGAGGGGCGTGCCGTTGAAGTCTGCGACACGGTGATGGCGGCGGATGCGTACGTGCTGGCGTACCAGCTTCCGGCCACGTGACCTGGGCGGACGGTGCGCGACACGGGCGGGGGCGGCCCAACTCTCGTGACTCGTACGCCTTCTCGGCAAACTCATATAGACGAGTAGCCAGGTTGTGCGGCACAGTGGTTCTCGTGCCCGGTTCTTCGGGTGCACTAGGCGACGCTTGTCTAGACGACTAGCTGTCATGAGTGAAGGGAAAGCGTCGCGTTCCATCCGTGTGGAGACATCGGCGGCAACGATCCTGCTGACCGAAGCTCCGGAGACGAAGATCAAGGACCGGCAGACCGGGGAGATCGCCACCGACGCGAACAGCGGTGAGCCGCTGATGACGGTCGGCGTGGTCCACGTCGGGGACGGGGAGTCCTCGCTGGTGAAGGTGACCATCCCGCAGAGCGGTGTGGGCGAGGGGCTGGCCCTCGGTGCGCCGGTCGCGCTGCCGGGACTGGTGGCCCGGCCGTGGGAGAGCACGTTCACCCCCCAGGTGGGGGTCTGAGTCCGATGTCGGACCTGATGACGCTGGTGGAGGTGGGTGGTGCCGTCACGGCTGTTGGCGGGGGCACCGCCTACCTGCGGGTTGAGCAACCGGCCGCGTACTGGTTCACCTCCTGCTTCCGCCAGCCCGCCGTGACAAGAACGCCAGCACCTGAGCGTGGTGCGCGGCCTTCCGTCCTTGCATCCCCTTGGCCGTTCGTGGCCCCAGGGGCGGCGATGGATGCTCAGGATGTTGTGGAGCCGTACCTCCAGCCTGCACATTGGCAGACTATTGCGATAAGGAAGGTATGTCCGAATCTCATCAAGTGAGTAAAATCGGCCGCCGAACCCAGTAAAGCCTCAGGTCATTTACTCTGCTCCCCGCGCCCGCGGGGCTGTTCCCATGTGCGTGGCCTGGCTGTACGCCCACAGCGGCTGCTCCCCGCGCCCGCGGGGCTGTTCCCTGTCTCCGCTCGCCGGTACCGCGTACGCCCAGCTGCTCCCCGCGCCCGCGGGGCTGTTCCCCCGAACCCGACAAGCCCGAGACCCGAAAGCGCCTGCTCCCCGCGCCCGCGGGGCTGTTCCCTGCGGCGCCGCCGCCGTGGCCGCCGGAGCGGACTGCTCCCCGCGCCCGCGGGGCTGTTCCCTCGACCAGGCCGGTGGCCAGTTGGGACAGCCTCTGCTCCCCGCGCCCGCGGGGCTGTTCCCGTTCGTCAGCGCGGACCGGGTCGCGAGCGCGCCTGCTCCCCGCGCCCGCGGGGCTGTTCCCGCGGTCCGTGCCCGTCCTCAATGTGGACCCGTCTGCTCCCCGCGCCCGCGGGGCTGTTCCCCGAAGTGCGCCGCGTCCAGGGCAGTTGCCCAACTGCTCCCCGCGCCCGCGGGGCTGTTCCCCGTTCGTGGTAGCGGCCGACTTGCAGGGCCTCCTGCTCCCCGCGCCCGCGGGGCTGTTCCCGCCCCGTGCACCCTGACAGTGCGCACCAGCAGCTGCTCCCCGCGCCCGCGGGGCTGTTCCCCTCGCCGTCGACATGGATGCGGCCGGGAACGTGTGCTCCCCGCGCCCGCGGGGCTGTTCCCTACGCGAACAAGGTCATCCGCGCCGAACCGGTCTGCTCCCCGCGCCCGCGGGGCTGTTCCCGTGCCCAGGGGCGCGTCGGTGTCGGTGAAGCTCTGCTCCCCGCGCCCGCGGGGCTGTTCCCCTGAGTCACATGACCCCGGACCTGTCCGATGCCTGCTCCCCGCGCCCGCGGGGCTGTTCCCAGGATGGCGTCCTGTCCGAACATGCCCGCGATCCTGCTCCCCGCGCCCGCGGGGCTGTTCCCTGGAAGAGCGCCCGTCTCCAACACGGGTGGTTCTGCTCCCCGCGCCCGCGGGGCTGTTCCCCCACACAGAAGGGGGACCGCCGTGTCCATCCGATGCTCCCAGCGCCCGCGGGGCTGTTCCCAGGAGACCGGCTCCGTGATGACGGAGTAGGCACTGCTCCCCGCGCCCGCGGGGCTGTTCCCAACGTGCACGACCCCAGCACGGGCGACACCTCCTGCTCCCCGCGCCCGCGGGGCTGTTCCCTTCCTCCTGCGCCAGGCGCCCGAGCGGGTCGTGCTGCTCCCCGCGCCCGCGGGGCTGTTCCCCATGAGGCGCAGGTCGTATCCGCCACGGAAGGCTGCTCCCCGCGCCCGCGGGGCTGTTCCCGTGCCCTTCGCCGGGAGCGTGACCACCAGGCCCTGCTCCCCGCGCCCGCGGGGCTGTTCCGTGGCACCGCTGCCGATCTGGAGGGGCGTGCCGCTGCTCCCCGCGCCCGCGGGGCTGTTCCACAGGGCCGGGGAGTTGAGGCGTCTGTGGGTCGCTGCTCCCCGCGCCCGCGGGGCTGTTCCCTACACCGAGACCACCGTCTACCAAGTCGAGATCTGCTCCCCGCGCCCGCGGGGCTGTTCCCCGTGCCGCCGACGCTCCTGCGCCCACGTTCACGTGCTCCCCGCGCCCGCGGGGCTGCTGCTCGGGGTGGGAGGGCGTTGGTTCTGCGCCCGTGTCGCGGTCATGCGTGTGGGCGACCTGTGGTCGGGGCGTCGTCTTCTTGAGAGGAAGGGCCAGGCTCTTCGTAGGAAGGAAGCGGCGCGAGTCTGTATGGCCGAGCGGTTTTGAAGGCCGTCGTGGCAGCGATGTCACCGTGGGTTCAAATCCCACAGCCTCCGCGGTAGGTAGTGAACATGCAGGTGGGGTCGGGCCTCGATGCGATCGGGAGCCGGCCCCACCTTTTGTGTGTCCGTCGCGCTCCCTGTGCCGTCGGTTTCTGGTGGTGATCGGAAAATGGCTGAAAAGGGGCAGGAACGTTTTGGCGCTTGGGGGGACTGGGGGGTGGAGGGGGTGGGGGGTGCTGGTGGGGGAAAGGTGGGGGATGGGGGGTTTGTCGACAGATCGTCACGCTTGCGGGGGAAAAGAGGGGGAGGGGCGGGTTCGGGAGGGGTGGGGTGGGCAACTCTGGTCTCGGCGACGCCGCTCGAAGAAGCAAGACGGCACCGCGGTCGGCCAACCGCGGTGCTCCGGATCGGACCGGGCTTCCACAAGTCCGGACAGTTCAACTAGTCCCGCAACATGTCCCCTTGGAGGGAACACCATGGCAAGCATCCGTACCGTCCGTGCCCTGGCCGCCGTTGCCGCACTGCCGCTGGCGGCCGTGCTGTTCGCCGGCACGGCCTCGGCAGACGACGGCGCGTTCGCGGGTGGCCACTCGAACGCGACGGTGGTGAGCAACTCCGGCGGCAACGTGGGGGGTGGCAACTTCGGCAATGTGACGACGACGCAGCAGGCGGCCACCGGGGCCGGGGCGTCGAACCAGAACAACACGGCGAGCGTGGCCGGTTCCGGCTTCACCGCCATCCACCAGGACAACGTCAGCATCCACTTCGCGCAGCTCTGGTGACCCGCGCCGCGGGTTCGGCGGCGGCGTGAGGGGGCGCCCCGCCACTCCTGACCGGTGACGCGTACGCGCGGCGGCACGCCATGTGCCGCCGCGCGCACGCGTTCCACGGCAGGATGATCGAAGCGGGGAACGGCGAGGACGGTGAACGGTGGGCAGGAGTACGGCGGACGGCGTGACGCTGCTGGTGGTGGGGTCGGCCAACGCGGACCTGGTGGTCAGGGTCGACCGCCACCCGGCACCCGGCGAGACGGTGCTCGGTACGTCGGGCGTGGCCGTGCACGCGGGCGGCAAGGGAGCCAACCAGGCTGTCGCCGCAGGCCGGTTGGGCGCGCGGGTGGGTTTCTGCGGGCGGGTCGGGGCGGACGCGTACGGGGAACGGCTCACCGCCGAACTGCGGTCCGCCGCCGTGGACACGACCGCGCTCGGCACCGAGAAGACGGTGCCCACCGGCATCGCGCTCATCACGGTCGCGGCCGACGGCGAGAACGCGATCGTGGTCGTACCGGGCGCCAACACCGCGCTCACGGCGGCCGAAGTGACCGCCGCGGTCGGGCCGGCCGTGCGCGTGGTGTCCGCGCAGTGCGAGGTCCCGATGGACGCGGTACGGGCCGCCGCCCGCGCGGCCGAGCGGCACGGCGCTCGCCTGGTGCTCAACCCCTCACCGCCCGAAGCCGTCAGGGACGATGCCGAGTCGGGTCAACTCCTGTCCTGCGCAGACCCGTTGGTGGTCAACGAGCACGAGATGCGCGTCCTGCTCGGCGCGGCTTCTGCCGCGGAGGCCGACCCGCGTGACCTGCTCCGGCTCGGTGTCCGGTCCGCCGTCGTGACCTTGGGCGGCGCGGGCGTGACCGTCGTCGAGCGCCAGGACGTAAGCGCGGGCGGGCGCGAGGACGTAAGCGGGGGCGTACGCGAAGACGTGAGCAGGGACGTGCGTGCGGGCGTACGCGAAAACGTACGCGCGGACGCGGAGCCGCCTCGGGGGCGTACGACGCGGCTGCCCGCCGTCCCGGTCGAGGTGGTCGACACGACCGGTGCGGGTGACGCCTTCACCGGGGCGCTGGCCTGGCGGCTGGCGGAGGGGGACGGGCTGGTCGAGGCGGCGGGCTGGGCGGTACGCGTCGGGGCGGCGGCGGTCGGCGAATCCGGCGCCCAACTTTCGTCCACAGCCTGTGGAAAACTTCTGGCCGAGAGTGAGGGAGGTCGCGGGCCGGGCGGAAAACCCGCACAAGAGTCCGCCCCCGCCGCTGTCCCCGGACCCGCGCCCGCCTCCGGGCCCGCGCCCGCCTCCGGGCCCGCCCCCGCTCCCGGGCCCGCCCCCGCTCCTGGGCCCGCCCCCGCTCCCGGCACGGAAGAGCCCCCGGCCTGAACCCGCCACCCCCGCACGCCCATTGACAACAGCCGCCCTCCCGACCGAATCTGACGGACAGTCAGATTGTCGAGGGAGGGCGACGCCGCCATGGACGGATCGGACGGAACGGCAGAAAACGACCCGCTCCACGCCGAGTTGCGCCGCTACGAAGGCACCCCGGCCGCCACGGGCGGCATCGGCAAGGACCCCGTCAACGCCCCGATGATCCGCCACTGGTGCGAAGCCCTCGGCCACCCCGTACCCCCCGACGGCACCGCGCCCGCCACCATGCTCCAGGTGTGGACGATGGGCGGCCTGTCCGGCCACGAGGGACGCACTCCCGGCTACGACGACCTGCTCGGACGGCTGGACGAGGCCGGTTACGCGGCCGTCGTGGCGACCGACTGCGAGCAGGAGTACGTGGCGCCGCTGCGGCCGGGTCAGCGGGTCACCTTCGACGCGGTCGTCGAATCCGTCTCCCCGCGCAAGTCCACCAAGCTCGGGGCCGGTTACTTCGTCACCACCCGCACCGAGGTCCGCGCCGACGGCGTCCTCGCGGGCACCCACCGCTTCCGCATCCTCAAGTACGCACCCGTGCAGGCAACTTCGGCGCGGGACCCGGCTCCCGCCCCCGCACGTACGAAGTCCGCGACCCGCCCCCGCCCGGTCGTCAACCGCGACAACGCCGCTTACTGGCAGGCCATCCGCGAGGACCGCCGACTCCTCATCCAGCGCTGCACCGCCTGCGGCACCCTGCGCCTGCCGTGGCTCCCCGGCTGCAACGCCTGCGGTTCCCCCGACTGGGACACCGTCCCCGCCTCCGGCACCGGCACCGTCTTCTCGTACGTGGTGATGCACCACCCGCCGTTCCCGGCCTTCGATCCGCCGTACGCGGTCGCGCTCGTCGAATTGACCGAGGGCGTACGGCTGTTGGGGAACGTCATCGGCGTCCCGTACGACAAGGTCCGGATCGGCGCGCCCGTCCTGCTCGACTTCCTGGACGCGGACGACAACCTCACCGTGCCGGCCTTCCGCGCCGTCGACACGGAACCCGCCGATAGGGGACCCGCCGACACGGGACCCGCCGACACGGAACCCGACAGTACGGTCACCACCCCTGAAGCGGAGGCCCCCGCATGACCGCCGTCGGCGACACCCTCCCGCCCCGCCGTATCGACGTCACCCACACCCTCGTCGTCGCCGGGGCGCTGGCCACGCGCGACTTCCAGGACGTGCACCACGACCCCGAACTCGCCCGCGCCAAAGGCTCTCCCGACATCTTCATGAACATCCTCACCACCAACGGCCTGGTCGGCGGTTACGTGGCCGCGCACTTCGGCCCTGACGCGGTGACGACGGCGGTACGCATCCGGCTCGGCGCGCCCAACTACCCCGGAGACACGATGGAGTTGACGGGTACGGTCACGGCAGTCGCGGACCGGACGGCGACCGTCGAGGTGGTGGGCGTGAACGCGCTCGGCCGGCACGTCACCGGCACGGTCACCGTGCAGATCCCGCAACTCCCGGAGGCGTCATGAGTGTTCGGCGGCGGGACGCGCTCGGCGGGCGGGCGGCCGTCGTCGGGATCGGGGCGACGGAGTTCTCGAAGGACTCCGGGCGCAGTGAGTTGACGCTGGCCGTCGAGGCGGTGCGGGCGGCGCTGGACGACGCGGGGCTGACGCCCGGGGACGTCGACGGCATGGTGACGTTCACCATGGACACCAGCCCCGAGATCACGGTGGCGCAGGCGGCCGGAATCGGCGAGCTGTCCTTCTTCTCGCGCGTGCACTACGGCGGCGGCGCGGCGTGCGCGACGGTGCAGCAGGCCGCGATGGCGGTGGCGACCGGGATCGCGGAGGTGGTGGTCTGCTACCGGGCCTTCAACGAACGCTCCGGCCGCCGGTTCGGCTCCGGCGTCCTCGGGCGCGAGCCGTCGGCGGAAGGGGCGGCGCTCGGCGTCAACCTGCCCCCCGGTCTGCTCACCCCCGCCTCATGGGTGGCAATGTCGGCAAACCGATATTTGTCCGTCTACGGACTGGAACCGTCGGTTTTCGGCCATGTCGCGGTCGCCGACCGCAGGCACGCGGCGAACAACCCGGCCGCGTACTTCCACGGCCGCCCGATCACCCTCGCCGACCACGCGGCCTCGCGCTGGATCGTCGAGCCGCTGCGGCTGCTCGACTGCTGCCAGGAGACCGACGGCGGCCAGGCGATCGTCGTCACCTCCGCGGAGCGCGCCCGCGACCTGCGGCGCGCACCCGCCGTCGTCACGGCCGCCGCGCAGGGCGCGGGGCGCGCGCAGGAGCAGATGACCAGCTACTACCGGGACGCCGACGACCTCGCCCGGCTGCCCGAAATGGGCGTGGTGGCACGGCAGTTGTGGCGCACGAGCGGCCTCGGTCCGGCCGCCGTCGACGTGGCGGTGCTCTACGACCACTTCACGCCGTTCGTGCTCATGCAGTTGGAGGAGTTCGGCTTCTGCGGGCCCGGCGAGGCGGCGGACTTCGCCGCGGACGGCGGCCTGGAGATCGACGGCCGCCTCCCGGTCAACACCCACGGCGGCCAGCTCGGGGAAGCGTATCTGCACGGCATGAACGGCATCGCGGAAGCCGTGCGCCAGGTGCGCGGCAGCAGCGTCAACCAGGTCGCCTCCGTCGGCCACGCCCTCGTCACGGCCGGCACCGGCGTCCCCACCTCGGGCCTGATCCTGTCGGCGGACGGGGCCTGAGGCGGGTACAGGGCACAGGGTGCGGGGCCTGAGGCAGGCACAGGGCGCGGGGCACGGGGTTCCGAAGGTCCGACGGTCCGAAGGTCCGGGGGCCCGGGGGGGTCGGGGTCCCGGACCCCCGGAGGGAAGGGTGGCGGCCGACCGGCCCAGGCCGTCGGCGGCCGCCGGAATCGTGTCAGGCCGTCGGAATCGCGCGCGTCGGGCAGTAGTCGGGATTCGGCGCGTTGAACCAGGCGTCGCCGCTGAACGCGTTGTACCGACAGGACAGCTCGGCGTGCGGGCTGTAGCTGCACACCAGCCAGCCCTGCCCGTACGTCCACACGTACAGACCGTGCGCGCCGTCGTTGAGGAAGTAGGGGCACATGTATGGGGTGGGCGGGGTCGACGCCTGAGCGGACGGGGCGGTGCCTGCGACAAGCCCTGCGGCGGCCAGCGCCACGGCGGCGCCCGCGGCGGCGATACGAGCACGGAGCACGAGAAGGTCCTCCCTACTGGGCCACGCGGTCGACGCCGAAGCGGCCCCGCTCGCGTGGGTGCAAATAGCGACGGGGTGACCGTAGCAATCCGACGCCATCATGCAAATAACCCACGTACTACGGTAATTTGCGTATCAGGCCCGCGTGTCGTCGGCGTATCCGAGTGCCGGGAAGCGCGCACGCGCAGCCGAGCGCGGTAGCGGGTCAGCAGGTCCGGGAGGGGGGAGGGACGGCCCCGACCTCGGGTCCGGCGCCAGGCCCGGCGGAGCCGACGCGGCGGCAGTGCCCGCCGCCCGAGCGGTTCGGGGCCCGTACGGCCCGACCCGGCGGCGTGTCTCCGCCCTTGCGGGCCGCCCGCCACGTTGACTCGGCGAATGACCGAAACAAGTAGGTTTATCCGTTACGCGCACCGCGTGCGCCGTACGCGCCGCACTCGTTACGTCCTCGCCGCCGCGCTGACGCTGACCGGTCTGCTGTTTCCCGCGGTGTCGGCCGTCGCCGACAGCGATGTCCCGGCGGCCAGCGCGGGCCCCGCGAGCGCGGGGGCAGCGGCGGCCGACGGGCACATCGACCCCGTCGACAACAGGACGGACCCCGCCGGCTGGATCGCGGACGCCGAAGCCCAAGCCGCGGCCGCCGAAGCCCAGGCGTCGGACGACGGCCAAGCCTCGGACGACGGCCAGGTTCCGGACGGCGCCCAGGCTCCCGACGACGCCCAGGCCCCCGACGAGACCGGATTCCCCGGCACCGACGACGCGTCCGACGACGCCGCCACCTTCCCCGAGGACGCCGCCGTCGCCCCGCGCGTCTTCAAGGGCCGCGGCTTCGACACCTGCCAGGCCCCCGACCTCGCCACGATGCGCGCCTGGCGCGCCTCCTCCCCGTACCGCGCCGTCGGCATCTACTTCGGCGGCCGGGCCCGCGCCTGCAAGACGCAGCGCAATCTGACGAACAACTGGGTACAGCAGACCACCGCGGCGGGCTGGAGCCTGCTGCCGATCTACGTCGGTTCGCAGAGCCCCTGCGTAAGAGGGTCTAACAAGAACCCGTTCCGCATCGACCCCCAGCGGGCGACGGCCCAGGGCACGAGCGAGGGCGCGGACGCGGCGAAGGCCGCGGGCGCGCTCGGCATGAAGCGCGGCAGCGCGCTCTACCTCGACATGGAGGCGTACGACCTCAGGAAGGCGAGCTGCGCGAACGCGACGCTGTCCTTCGTACGCGCCTGGGACCGCCAGGTGCGGGCGCGCGGTTATGTGCCCGGCTTCTACAGCAGCGCCGACTCCGGCATCGCGCACATGGAGAAGGCCCGCAGGGCGGGTACGTCCGACCTCCCGGGCGCCATTTGGTACGCCCGCTGGGGCGTCGCCCCCACCCTCACCGCCGAACCGGTCCTGCGCCCCTCCGCCTGGGCCTCGCACAGCCGCATCCACCAGTACACGGGCGCCGTCACCGAGACGCACGGCGGTCACAAGCTGTCGATCGACCGCGACCTGATCGACGCGCCGGTCGCCAAGCTCTGAGCGCCCGCTCCTGAGCGCCCACCTCCTGAGCGCCCCAGTCGTGAGCGCCCCCTGCTGAGCGCCCACCTCCTGAGCACCGGTCCGAGGCCGGTCCGAGCTTCCCGGACGCTCGGACCGCGCTGACGTACGACCACGGGCTGACGCCGAGGTCGTACGGGGCTGACCCGGGGATGACACCGGGACCGCCCCGGGGCGGACGTCAGGGCCGACCCCGGCGCGGCCCGTGGCGGCGACGGCCGCACGCGTACGGCGATGCCCCCCCGCGTACGGCGACGGCCCCCCGCGTACGGCGGCAGCCCGCACACGTAAAGCGGCGGTCCGCCCGTACGGCCACCAGGGCAGCGCCCGTACGGCGGCCACGGGCCCGCTCAGGGACCGTGTCCGCCCCCCGGACCCCGCTCTTCTCCGGAGGAACCCCTGCGGGACCCCGACCCCCGGCTCCCCCCTCGGGGGGTGGGGACAACCCCCGTCCTACGACCTGAGAGTGATCCCGCTTCGGCACCTGCGGCCGATCCGCCACGGGCATGTCGGCTCCTAACGTGAAGCCATGACCACGCCTGTGTGCACCAGCGCCAATACGACGCAGTTCACGGCCTACGTCCGGACCAAGGGCCCGACGCTGCTGCGCACCGCGCGCTCCCTGACCCCCAACCCTTCCGACGCCGAGGACCTGCTCCAGACCGCCCTGACCAAGACCTATCTCGCCTGGGACCGGATCGACGACCACCGGGCCGTCGACGGATACGTCCGCCGTACGCTCGTCAACACGCGCACCTCGCAGTGGCGCAAGCGCAAGGTCGACGAGTTCAGCACCGACGAGGTGCCGGAGCCCGCCGCGACCGGCGCCCCCGACATCACCGAGCAGCAGGCCCAGCGGGACGCGCTGCTGCGCGCGGTCGGACGGCTGCCGCCGCGCCAGCGGGCGATGGTCGTCCTGCGGTACTACGAGGACATGAGCGAGGTGCAGACGGCGGAGGCGCTGGGCGTCTCGGTCGGCACGGTGAAGAGCGCGGTCTCGCGCGCCCTCGGCAAGCTGCGCGATGATCCGGAGCTGGAGCTGTGCGTCGCCTAGGGCCTGTCCGGGCCCGGGGGCGGGCGTCGCACACATCCCCACGACACGTGCCACGCCGTCCGGCGGGCCGCGCCCCGGTCCCCCCGACCGCCGCGCCGCCCGGAACGAACCGGCGGCAATACCGCGCGGGGTAGTGACGTACCGATCGGTATGCACGCAGAATCGCGAGGACATTACCCTCGCGTAGCCGCCGGAGGCCCCCTGTGCTGAGCACGATGCAGGACGTACCGCTGACCGTCACCCGCATCCTGGTCCATGGGACGCTGGTCCACGGAAAATCGCAGGTCACGACCTGGACCGGGGAGGGTGAGCCGCAGCGCCGCTCCTTCCGCGAGGTCGGTCTGCGCGCCGTCCGGCTCGCCAACGCGCTGCGTGACGGGCTCGGGGTCGCCGAGGGCGACCGGGTCGGGACCCTCATGTGGAACAACGCCGAGCACCTTGAGGCGTACTTCGCGATCCCCGCCATGGGCTCGATCCTGCACACCCTGAACCTCCGGCTGCCCGTCGAGCAGCTCACCTGGATCATCAACCACGCCGCCGACCGCGTGATCCTCGTCAACGGCTCGCTGCTCCCGCTGCTCGCGCCCCTGCTGCCGCGGCTCGACTCGGTCGAGCACGTCGTCGTGGTCGGCCCCGGCGACCGCTCGGTGCTGGACGGCGTACGTCCCTCCGTGCACGACTACGAGGAGCTGCTGGACGGGCGGCCGACCACGTACGCCTGGCCCGAGCTGGACGAACGCAGCGCCGCGGCCATGTGCTACACCTCCGGCACCACCGGCGACCCCAAGGGCGTCGTCTTCTCGCACCGGTCGATCTACCTGCACTCGATGCAGGTCAACTCCACCGAGTCGATGGGGCTCAGCTCGCACGACACCTCGCTGCCCGTGGTGCCGATGTTCCACGTCAACGCGTGGGGGCTGCCGCACGCCGCCTTCATGTCCGGCATCAACCTGCTGATGCCGGACCGTTTCCTCCAGCCCGGCCCGCTGGCCGAGATGATCGAGAGCGAGCGCCCCACGCACGCCGCCGCCGTCCCCACCATCTGGCAGGGGCTGCTCGCCGAGCTGACCGCCAAGCCGCGCGACATCACCTCGCTCAAGCAGGTCACCATCGGCGGCTCGGCCTGCCCGCCCGCCCTGATGAAGGCGTTCGACGAGCAGCTCGGCGTACGCCTGTGCCACGCGTGGGGCATGACGGAGACGTCGCCGCTCGGCACGGTCGCGCAGCCGCCCGCCGGGGTCACCCCCGAGGAGGAGTGGGCGTACCGGATCACCCAGGGCCGCTTCCCCGCCTCCGTCGAGGCCCGGCTGATCGGGCCGGACGGCTCCGTCCAGCCGTGGGACGGCGAGTCCGCCGGTGAGCTGGAGGTGCGCGGGCCCTGGATCGCCGCCGCGTACTACGGCGGCGTCGGCGAGGAACCGGTGCGGCCCGAGGACAAGTTCAGCCCCGACGGGTGGCTGCGCACCGGTGACGTCGGCGTCATCTCGGACGACGGTTTCCTCACCCTCACCGACCGGTCCAAGGACGTCATCAAGTCCGGTGGTGAGTGGATCTCCTCCGTCGACCTGGAGAACCACCTCATGGCCCACCCGGACGTCGCCGAGGCCGCCGTCGTCGCCGTCCCCGACGAGCGCTGGGGCGAGCGCCCGCTCGCCACCGTCGTCCTGCGCGAGGGCGCCACCGCCGACTACGCCGCCCTGCACGACTTCCTCGCCGGGCGCGTCGCGCGCTGGCAGATCCCCGAGCGCTGGGCGATCGTTCCGGCGGTGCCGAAGACGAGCGTCGGCAAATTCGACAAGAAGGTCATCCGCAAGGCGTTCGCCGAGGGCGAGTTGGACGTCACGCAGCTCTGACGGTGTCCCGGCCGGGGGGTGGTGAGCCCCCGGAGTGCGACCGCTTGGCGACGGGCGGCTCCTACGAAGTGACCGTCCTTCGTACGCCTGTCGCCACGGCGGGCCGTGCCGCTTCGCAAACTTTCCCGGTTGCGCAATGATCAGGTAAAACGATCTGCTGGTGCGGCGGGAAGAGCCTGGTCGGCTCGGCGGACGCCGCTTTCGACGCGCCCTCGGCCAGGACGGACACGGGTACTCCCATGACGCACCGATGATCAGCGACGGCAGGTCCGAGGGTGCGCCTGACGGCGGGTCCGGCGGTGTGCGCGGCGGCGGGTCCGGCGGTGTGCCCGAAGACGTATCCGCCGACGTATACGGCGGCGGGTCCGATGGCGGGTCCGGCGGCGGGTCCGATGGCACGTCGTACGCCGGGGGCGCCGCGCGCCCGTGGCTCGCCGCCGACGCCCGCGGGTGGCGGGCGGCCGGGCCCAGGGCGGCGTGGGTGCGGCCGACGCTGCCCGCCGTGGTCCTGCTGGTCGCCGTGTTCGCCGCGGTCCTGATGAGTCCCGACCCCACCTGCACTCCGCAGGCGCCCTGCGGCGAGGAATGGGTGGACAAGACCGGCACGATGCTCTTCCTGCCCCACCTCGTGTGCCTGTTCTTCCTGCCGGAACTGGCCGTCCTGACTGCTCCGCTGCTCCTGCTCTACCTGGCCCGGCCCGGCCAGTGGGAGGGCGGGGCCGGCGAGAAGGTCGCGGCCGCGGTGGTCGTCGCCGCGCTGTGCTGGGGCTGGATGGCCGTGGCGCAACGGCTGCGGGCCCGCCGCCGCCAGCGCGCCCTCATCGCGGAGGCCGCCGGGGGCGTCACCGCGTCCGCTCCCATGCCGGACGGCATCGAGCCGGGGCAGCGGGGCCTGTTCCGGCGGGTCGCCGGGCTGATCATGTGCGCGGTGGGCGCCGCCCTGATCGTGACCGTCGTCGTACAGGACCGGTCCGATGACCGTACCGCGCGAGTGGCCGTGGTCCGGGACGTTCCCGTCGTCGCCTACAACCCGGACGACTACCTGCTCACGGTGCGCATGCCCGACGGCTCCCGTCACCGCTTCGACGTGGACGGCGACTACCGGGACGTCGGCACCGTGACCGTACTGCTCCACGGCGACTGGGTACGGCTGGCGGGCGAGCCGTACCCCGACGACCTGTCCCACTTCCTCCGCCAGGCCGGCGGCATGGCCCTCGTAGGGCTCGGCCTCGCCTCGGCGCTCTCGGGGCAGCTCGCCCGCCGCCGCGTGCTCGCCCTCCGGCGCGGCCCGGTACCGGTCCTGCGGGCGCGCGCCCGGACGAGGGCGGACGGTTTCACCGAGATATACGGCGCCGATGGCCTCGGGCCCGAGGCCGTGCTGCACTACGAGCCGTTTCCGCACGCCCGTTCCGGCGTACGCGACGTCATCCTCTACGGCGCGCTCAGCGAGGACGGCGCCCTCGTCCTGACGTCGGCCGAGAGCGGCCCTGCCGCGAAGCCGTCCGTCGAGGTGTCCCTGTCCCCGATACGCGGCGGGCCGGCCGTCGACCACGGCGACGCGGGCTCGACGGCCGGGCGACGCGAGGCCGGACACCGTCAGGCCGCCGAGATCGACGTCCAGCGGGCCCTCGGCACCGTGGTGGCCGCCGCCGGGCCGGTGCGCTGGCACGCGGGGCCTGTCGCGCGCTGCGTCGGTGCGGTCATGCTCGTGACCGGAGCCGGAGCGGTGACGTCCGCCGCCGTCGGCGACTGGCCCTGGTCGCGCGTGCTCTGGTTCACCTTCGTGGCCCTCACCTGGTTCTACGGCGGCTGGTGCCTCATGACCTGGCAGATCACCGCGGACAGCGTCGGCCTGCGCGTCCGCGGCCTGCTGTCCTCCCGCGCCCGCCACATCCCCTGGGACGCGGTCGGCCACGCCCGCTACGGTCGCGGCGGCGCCCTGACCATCACGTGCGTCGAGGCCGACCCCGAGGGTTCCGGTGCCCCGGGCGGCTCGGACGAGGGTTCCGGTGCCCCGGGTGGCTGTGACGGGGGTTCCGGTGCCCCGGGTGGCCCCGGCCGTCACCGTGGCCTCGTCGGTTCCGAGGAGATCTCCCTCGGCGTGGTCGGCTGCCCCTTCGCCGAACGCCTCCTCAAGCGGCCCGGCCGTGCCGCCATCGCCGCCGCCGAGATCACCGCCATGATCCGCCAGCCTGGCCTCCGGCCCGGCCCTCCCGAACACCTTCCCTGACCCACGCCGCGTCTGCCCTGCCGGGGCGGGTGGTGACGTGCGCGCACGTCGTGGTTGAGCGCGCAGTTCCCCGCGCCCCTTGAAGGATCGGCTCGCCGTCTGGCCGAGAGGCGGTGCGGCCCGTTGGGGGCGCGGCCAGCCGCCACCGAATTGCCCCGCTGGGGCCGGTGGTGACGTGCGCGCTCGTTGTGGCTGAGCGCGCAGTTCCCCGCGCCCCTGAAAGCCCGTGCCTGGCCCTCGGCCGAGAGGCGGTGCGGCCCGTTGGGGGCGCGGCTAGCCCGCCGCCGGGCTGCCCCGCTGGGGCCGGTGGTGACGTGCGCGCTCGTTGTGGTTGAGCGCGCAGTTCCTCGCGCCCCTAAATGCCCGTGCCTGGCTCCCGGCCGAGAGGCGGTGCGGCCCGTTGGGGGCGCGGCCAGCCCGCCGCCGGGCTGCCCCGCTGGGGCGGGTGGTGACGTGCGCGCTCGTTGTGGTTGAGCGCGCAGTTCCTCGCGCCCCTAAATGCCCGTGCCTGGCCCTCGGCCGAGAGGCGGTGCGGCCCGTTGGGGGCGCGGCCAGCCCGCCGCCGGGCTGCCCCGCTGGGGCGGGTGGTGACGTGCGGGCTCGTTGTGGTTGAGCGCGCAGTTCCCCGCGCCCCTTGAAGGATCGGCTCGCCGTCTGGCCGAGAGGCGGTGCGGCCCTTCAGGGGCGCGGCCAGCCGCCACCGAATTGCCCCGCTGGGGCCGGTGGTGACGTGCGCCCACGCCGTGGCTGAGCGCGCAGTTCCTCGCGCCCCTAAATGCCCGTGCCTGGCCCCCCGGACGAAAGACGGTGCGCCCCGTCAGGGGCGCGGGGAACTGCGCGGGCAACCCACCACCGGCCGGTGGTCCGGGAACAGCCGATCTGCCCCGTTGGGGCGGGTGGTGAGGTGCGGGAGCGCCGGGGTTGAGCGCGCCCGCGCGGCGGCGGGCGCAGATTAGACACGGTCCCGCGCCCCTTGAAGGATCGGCTCGCCGCCCGGGGGAGGGAACTGCGCTGGGGCCGCGCCCCCAAAGACGGGGGACCTCCCCGGAGGGGTCAGGCTCCGATTTTGGCGAGCAAATCGACGATTCGGGCCTGGACGTCGGGGCTGGTGGAGCGCTCGGCGAGGAAGAGGACGGTCTCGCCGGAGGCGAGGCGGGGGAGCTCGGCGGGGTCGATGTCGGCGGAGGTGTAGACGACCAGGGGGGTGTTGTTGAGGCGGGCGTTGCCGCGCAGCCAGTCGACGATGCCCTGGCGGCGGCGCCGGATGAGCATGAGGTCCATGACGACCAGGTTGGGATGCATCTGGGCGGCCTTGGACATGGCGTCGGTCTCGGAATCGGCGTGCGAGACCTGCATGCCGCGCCGTTCGAGCGTGGCCGCGAACGCCTGGGCGATCGGCTCGTGGCTCTCGACGAGCAGAACCCGCGGGGGGTGCTGCTCGCTGTCGCGCGGGGCGAGCGCCTTGAGGAGTACGGCCGGGTCGGCGCCGTACGCGGCCTCGCGGGTGGCCTGCCCGAGACCGGCCGTGACCAGGACGGGCACGTCGGCCGCCGCGGCGGCCTGCCGTAGCGACTGGAGGGCCGTACGCGTGATGGGCCCGGTGAGCGGGTCCACGAAGAGCGCGGCGGGCGGCTCGGCGATCTGCGCGTCGACCTCCTCGCGGGAGCGCACGATCACCGGCCGGTAGCCGCGGTCGGTCAGGGCCTGGCGGGTGGAGGTGTCCGGCTCGGGCCACACCAGCAGGCGGCGCGGCTCGTCGAAGGACTCCTCCATGCGGTCGTCGGCGATGTCGGTGACGTCGACCGCGCCATTGGGGCCGTCCAGCGGTTCGGGGCCCTCGGCGGCGCCCTCCGCGGGCGCGCCTATGGCGTACGCCCGGCCGCCCGCCTCACGCGGCACCGGCGGCTGGGACTTCGGAACGGGATCGGCCGCCGGGACCGGCCGCAGCAGCGCCGTCTCGCGGTCGTCGTCGTCCGGCGCCGGGGCCTGGCCGGGGATCGCGGACCGGCCCGCGCCGCGCTGCGGCTGGGGTTCGGGGCGGCGGATGGGGAGTTGACCGCTGTCCGGGTCGGCCTGCGGGTGCTGACGGGCCTGCGTCTCGCCGCCGGGACCGTGCTGTTGCTGTTGCTGTTGCTGTTGCTGTAGCTGTTGCTCGGGCCGGCCGTTCTGCTCGGGCTGACCGTTCTGGACGGGCTGGCCGTTCTGCTCGGGCTGACCCGGTTGTACGGGCTGCGGCTGCTGCGGCGGGTTCAGCCTGCGGCGGCGGCCGGAACCGCTCGCCGTCACCTGCGCGGGCAGCCCCGACTGGGCCTGCACCGCCTGCGTCTGGGTCTGCGGATCGCCCGCCTGCTGCCCGAACGGCATGCCCTGCCCGAGCGTACGCACGCTTATGGCACGGCCGTGGCTGCTCTGCGACGGGTCCTGCTGTGGCGCCGGGCCGCCGCGCTGCGGGGACGGTCCCGCCGTACCCGGTCCGGCCGCCGACGCGGCCGGAGCCTGCGGCGGCTGACCCTGGCCGGGCGACGGCGGCTGCGAGGACGGCGCCTGCTGCTGCGACGGCAGCGAGGTCGACGGCTGCGGATTCTGCGGCGCCGCGGGCCACGCGGTCGGCTGCGGCTGCGGGGGCTGCTGCGACGGCGCGGGCCACGACCGTGGCGGTACGGGTCCTTCCGGCTCCTCGTCCGCCGCCTGACCCGCGCTCTGTCCGGGGCTCGGCCAGGTCTGCGGCTGCGGCTGCCGCGGCGGCTCGGGCGCGTGGCCCTGCTGCTGCGGTACGACGGCGGCGCCGCTGTCCGGCGCGGCGGTCTCGATGGCGCGGCGCGCGCGACGGCCGGTGCCCGCCTCGGGAGCGGAAAGCCCGCGCGGGTCCTGGCCGGGGCTCGGCAGAACAGGCGGCTGGACGGGCGGTTGGACGGCCGGCTGTACGGGCGGCAGGGCGTGTGGGACCTGGGCCTGCGGAATCTGCGGCTGCGGAAGGTGGGTCTGGGGGAGCGGGCTCTGCGGTAGCCCCGCCTGCGCCTGCGGAAGCTGGCTCTGCGGTAGCCCCGCCTGCGCCTGCGGAAGCGCGAACTGCCCCTGCGGAAGCGCGGACTGCCCCTGCGGGAGGGCGGGTTGACCCGCCGCGCCCCCGCCTCGTTCCTGCTCCTGGTCGTCGGTCCTGGCCCGCCGCGCCCTGCGGCCGGTGGGCTGCGCCCCGTCGGCGGGCGCGATCTCGCGCCCCGCGCCGCCGTTGCCGCCCGCGCTCCCGCCGTCCGGCTCGTCGCCGGGCCGACGCAGCGCGCGGCGCCGCCCGGTCGGGGCGGAGTCCTGGTCGGGCGCGGCCGGGATCGACCAGGGCGCGACCGCCGCCCCGCTGTCCGGCGGCGCCTGCCGCTGGTGCGGTGCCCGCCGTACGCCGCTCCCGGAGTCCGGCCCGGTGCCATTGCCCGCGCCCGGCGCCGCGTTCGACCCCTGCCCGGTGGTCCCGCGCATCGGCTCGGTCGGCAAGGGCATCACGGTGGTCTCGGACTCACGCGGCTGCTCCGACGCGTCGCCCGACCCCGACGTACCCGAGCCCGTACCCGTATCCGTACCCGTACCTGATTCCGTACCGCCGTCCGTACGGCCGTCCGTACGGCCACCCGTGGCCGATTCCGTACCCGTACCCGAGGCGTCGGAAGCGGCGGCCGAGCCGTTCTTCTGACGGGCGCGGCCGACCGGGACCTCCAGGACGTACGCGCTGCCGCCGGGCACCTCGTGGGTCTGGAGCACGCCGCCGTGGCGTTCCACGATGCCGCGGGCGAGCGGGAGATGGACGGGGTCGCCGCCCGCGTGCGGGCCGCGGACGTCGATCCTTATGACGTCGCCGCGCTGGGCCGCCGCGACCACGATCGTCGAGTCACCGGCGTACGCGATGGCGTTGCCCGCCGAGTCGACGCCCGCGACGTCGGCGACGAGGTGGGCGAGGGCCTGCGCCATCCGCTCGGCGTCCAGGGACGCCTCGATCGGCGGCGCGTGCACCGCGTACTGCGCG
This sequence comes from Streptomyces sp. NPDC025721, assembly GCF_055558595.1. Taxonomy (NCBI): domain Bacteria; kingdom Bacillati; phylum Actinomycetota; class Actinomycetes; order Kitasatosporales; family Streptomycetaceae; genus Streptomyces; species Streptomyces sp. NPDC025721. The sequence goes on from NZ_JBVHMF010000011.1 coordinate 236,457, forward strand.
CGCCCCGGCCCGATCAGCTCGACCGCGCCCTCCACGGCCGCGGCCACCACCTTGTCGAGCCCGACCGTCTCGCGCCGCAGCTTGTCCTCGCCGCGGTCGAGCCGCTGGAAGGCCAGCACGTTGTCGATGAGGGTGGTGATGCGGGAGTAGCCGGCGGACAGGTGGTGCAGGATCTGGTTGGCCTCGGGCCAGAGCTGCCCGGCCGGGTCGGCGGCCAGGCCCGTCAGCTCGCCGCGCAGTTCGGCCAGCGGCCCGCGCAGCGAGGTGTCGAGCAGCGCGCCGAGTTGCAGTGCGCGGGCGGCGAGCGCGTCGTACGCCGTACGGTCGGTGAACGTCATCACCGCGCCGACGAGCTGGTCGCCGTCCCGTACCGGCGCCGTCGTCAGGTCCACCGGCACCGCGCGGCCGTCCTTGCGCCACAGCACCTGGCCGCGGACGCGGTGCTTGCGCCCGGAGCGCAGCGTGTCGGCGAGCGGGGTCTCCTCGTACGGCAGCGGAGAACCGTCCCTGCGCGAGTGGTGCACCAGCGGGTGCAGCTCCTTGCCGCCCAGGTCGGTCGCCCGGTGGCCGAGGATCTGCGCGGCCGACGGGTTGACGAGGACGACCTTGCCCGCGGTGTCCACACCGACCACGCCCTCGGCCGCCGCGCGCAGGATCATCTCCGTCTGGCGCTGCTGGCGGGCCAGTTCGGCCTCCGTGTCGAGCGTGCCGGTGAGGTCGCGGACCACCAGCATCAGCAGCTCGTCGCCGGTGTAGTGGGGCGGCTGGGGCTCACCGAAGTCGGCGTACGGGGTGCGCGGGTCCTCCAGATTGGCGCTGGTGACCTCGACCGGGAACTCCGTGCCGTCGGTGCGCCGCGCCACCATCCGGGTGGGCTTCGTGCGGGTGTCCTCCGCGGCCTCGCGCGGGCTGCGCATCGAGCCGGGAATGCGCTTGGAGTCGAAGGAGGGCAGCAGGTCGAGCAGGCCCCGCCCCACCAGCGCCGTACCCGGCGACTCGAACGTCTCGATCGCTATCGCGTTGGCGTTGACCACCGTGCCGTTGACGTCGACCAGCAGCAGCGCGTCGGGCAGGGCATCGAGTATCGAGGCGAGGCGAGCAGCGCCTCTGGATGGCCTGCTGCTCACGAGACGCGTCCTCCCTGTTACCGCACGTGCCGCACTGTCCTGCGCCGCCGTTTTCCCGCGCTGATGTCCGCTCTTGCTTGCGCTTTCGTTTCCGCTCTTGTGCTGCCAGCTCTCACGGGCGGGCGGCTTGTCACGGGCGGCCCATCTTGCCGCCACCCCCGGGACATGTCACTAGACCGAGTGTACGGGTCGGGCCCCCTCGCGCGGCCCCGGATGTCCATGTGCCCCTTGGGAGCGGGGTGTTCGGGCGCCGCGTTCGGCCGGGGGCGCGCGGGTGTGGCGTACGTCACGAACGTACGGTCGTGTCCGTCCGCGTACCTCCGGCGCTCGCGTCGGCGCTGTTCACCGCGTCGCTCGCGGTATTCGCGCCGTTCAGGCCGTTCGCGCCGTTCGCGGCCGGGAGCGCGGGCACCATCCGCTGCCAGCGCGACACCTCGCAGCCGTTCGTCCTGCTGTACTCCTCGTCGACCGTCCGGCCCCGCCACACGCCCGTCACGTGGGCCGTCTGCGGTCCCCCGTAGATCATCGAGCACATCTGCCCCGCGGGCACCGCACGCTCCGGTCCCCCGATCTCCACGAGATGCTCACACGCCGGGTCGGTCTCCTCCTTCGCCCCGGCGGGGCCGCAGTCGAGGGTGTACGTCCGCGGCTGGGCGTCGGGCGCCGCCGCGTACGTCACGGTCAGGCGGCTCTCCATCAGCCGCTCGACGGGGGTGGGGCGCGGGACGCCGACCGCCGCGGCGCCGTCGGCGGCCACGAGGGGCGCGGCGAGGGGCGCGGCCAGGGTGAGGAACGCGAGGACGGTACGGGTGCCCTGGGGTGCGCGGGCGCCCTTCGGGGCGCGGTTCCGCGTCGTACGGGGTGCGGTGGCTCGGGGGTTTCGCATGCGCCCCTCCCTACCCGTGCGGGCCCGCCCGCCCCCGCAACCCACTCCTTCGTGGGCGCGTCCCCGCACTACCCCTTTGCCCTGCCCACCGGCGGCCTTGTACCGTAGTCTGCGATTGGTCGCGGCCCGCACGGCTGTGTCATCATCTGCACACGCGCCCGCTCACCCGGGCACGTACCAGGAGGCGTCGCCTAGTCCGGTCTATGGCGCCGCACTGCTAATGCGGTTTGGGCTTTACCGTCCATCGAGGGTTCAAATCCCTCCGCCTCCGCCACCACCCCGGAGCCCCGCCCGTCCTCCACCGACGGCGGGGCTCCTCCCGTTCCACCCCCCGGCCCCACCCCATTCCCGCAGGTCACCCCGCCTCCCGGTTATGGATTTCACCTCCCGCCACACCTCATGTAATGTTGTTCCCGCAACGCCGACCGGCCCAAAACCCCGCGAAGCGCTCGCACTCGTAGCTCAACGGATAGAGCATCTGACTACGGATCAGAAGGTTGCAGGTTCGAATCCTGCCGAGTGCACCACAGGTCAGAGGCCCTGTGCCCCTTCGGGGGTGCGGGGCTTCTGTCATAATTTCTCACAATCGCCGAATGATCTTGCGTCAGCGCAACAGCTCGGCAGGCTTCTCCGAACCGGCCCGCAGTGACTGAGGGTCAGGGTGCACGTAAGTCCGCTTCGTGAACGACAGATCCGAGTGGCCCGCCGACGCCGACACGGAGGTTTCCGGGTGCCGGGCGGGCAGCGGGCGGGCCTCGAAGCTGGGCACCGGGTTGGCGTACTGACGGTGCTTCGGATTGAGGCTCACGACATCCTCGCTTGCAGGTCGCTCTGGATTCGGGTGGCTCGGAGCTGGCCGACGCCGTAGCGGTCCTTGAGTACGCGGATCGACGCCGCGCGGCCCTGCGGGTGGCAATCCGCGCCCACCGGTCACGGGTGATCTGCGCCGCGTCCCGCCCTCGCTGGGCCAGGCCGAACCGGGACAGCAGCCGCTCCCGCAGCTCCCCCCCGGTCACCACCCACACCAGCACCCTGGCGTACCCGGCACCCCGAGGGCGCCCAGGTTTTGCCGGGCCAACAGCGCCATGGAGAACAGCGCCACCTCGGCGGCGGCGAACATCACCACCCGCTCCGTACCGGACGCTCATGGGGTGCTCCGAGACGGGTCGGAAAGGCCCGCTACGGTGACAGCCATGGAAAAGCGGGGGGACGGGTCGCCGCTGAGCGCGATCAAGTGGGCGTTGGTCATCGGGGTGGTGCTGGCCGCGGGGGCGCTGGTGCCGATGCTGTGGGGCAATGCCACCTGGCCGCAGTCGCGGCACGCGCTCTGGGTCACCGTGCCGGTGCCGGTGGTGGCGGTGCTTGTCGTCAGGCTGGTGCTGCCCTGGCGCGAGCGGCGGGCGGCGCGGCGGGCGGCGGATCGGGCTGCGTTCACTTCGTCCTCCGGATCGAATGACCAGTGATTCGCGGCCGGGCCAGCAGCCCGGCGGTGAACGCCCACAGGACGGGCTGGCAGGCCACCCAGTGGGCGGCCGTGGCGGCGGGGTCGGCGCCTTGCCCGGCCAGGTGCGGGAACGCCAGCGCCAGGCCGAGCAGGGCACCGAGGACGATGTGTCTCATGACGGCTCACCCGCCCGGACGGCGTCGAGGCGGCTGCGGCCGGGACGATGCGCCGGGCGGCGTCCAAGGCGAGGAGCGCGGCACCGCGCTCGACCGCGTCGGCCAGCTCCCGCAGGTTGGTGGCGAACGCGACGGCGTCGGCGCGGTTGGTGGTCCGCAGCAGGCCGCGGCCGTCGTTGCCCTCCCAGATCACCAGGTGCGTGGTCCGGTCCTCCTCGGAACTGACGTTGACGACGAGCGTCGCGCCCGGCGTGGTGATGTCGGCGAAGGTCGCCTCGCACACCCCTTCCTGGTGCCATACGCCGCCGCAGCCGGGGATGCGGTGCTGGTCGACGGTCTGGTCTCGTGTCGGCCGTGGCGTTCGCGTGGCGGCGTGAGGTGACGGTCCGGCAGATGTGAAGAGGGGTAAGCACAGTCGGGGGCGGCGGGGGGTGAGCGACGCGCCGGGGGATGTGGTCTGAACGGGGCAAAAATGGTGTGAAGGTGTGTGAATAGGTCACATTATTCGTATCTATGACTTCGTTGGGCACGTACGTCCCCCTTCTCGGGCCATCAGGGTCCGAGGGCGTGCCCTCGCGAAGGAGTCCCATGCGTTCCGCTCGTGCTCTCGCCGCTCTCGCCATCTCCAGCATTGCCCTCAGCGGCGGCGCTCTGGCGCTCTCCGCCCCGATGGCGTCCGCCGAGACGGGTCCCCACTCGGAGATCTGTGAGCAGGCCCAGGTCAAGACCCATGAAGCGCAGAAGGAGCTCGACCGGCTGGAGAAGCTGCCGAACAAGACGCCGGAGATCCGTAAGCAGATCGCCACGGCCGAGGAGATCCTGGAGCAGGCGCAGGTCGGCGAGCGGGACGCGTGCGCGAGCGTCACCGGTCCGGTGCACGCCGGTTCCGGCGGCCTGGCGGGCGGGATCAGCGGCACCGAGATGACCGCGGGCGCGGCTGTGCTCGCCGTCGCGGCCGCCGGTGGCGTCGTGATGATGCGCCGCCGTTCCGTCGAGGGCTGACCTCGGTTCCACCTCCGCCCCTTGTGGCCGCGCGCCCCGCTCGAAGCGGAGCGCGCGACCGCAGGGGGCGTCATACGTCCGCAGCTCGTTCGGCACCAGGCACCAGGCACCAGGCATCAGGCGCTAAGCACCAATCGCCAATCGCCAATCGCCAGGCGCTGATCGCTGGGCCCCGGCCAGAGGCGGACGGACGCAGACTTCGAGAAAGGCCCGCCCCGCATGCAGCACCCCCGCGCCGCCCACCGCCGCCGCCAGGCGGGCCTCGCACTGCTCCTGGCAGGCATGGCCGTGGGCGGCTTCCTCGTGGTCGACAGCGCCTCCGGCACCGGACTCACCCCGCCCAGGCCCTCGGCCGCCGACGCCTTCTCCGGCCCCGCCGCACCGGCCGTCCCGGCCCCCGCGGTGGACCCGCTGCCGCCGTCGCCGCCCACCCGCATCACGATCCCCGAGATCGGCGTCGACGCGCCGATGACCGGTCTCACCACGGACAAGGACCACACCCTGCAACCCCCGCCGCCGGACGACAAGAACCTCGCCGGCTGGTACCGGAACGGCCCCACGCCCGGCAGCACCGGCACCGCGGTCGTCGTCGGACACCTCGACACCCACAGCGGCCCCGCCGTCTTCTACCGCATCGGCCAGCTCCACAAGCAGAACACCCTCACCGTGCGGCGCCAGGACGGCCGCACCGCCGTCTTCACGGTCGACGCCGTCGAGCAGTACGAGAAGAGCGACTTCCCCAGCGAGAAGGTCTACCGGCAGGCCACCCGCCCCGAACTCCGCCTGATCACCTGTGCCGGCACCTACTCCCGGGCCACCAGCTACAGCGCCAACATCGTCGTCTACGCCCACCTCACGAAGGTCGGTCCGCCCGCTCCCGCCCCGGTGGCGTCTCCCGTGGCCACGGCGGCCCCGGCGCCCCCGGCCTCTCCCGCCGCTCCGTGGACCGCGCCGTGGTGAACGGGAGGAGCTGAGCCGCGGTCTGCGGCGGCGACGCAGCCGCAGCCGCGGCCGCAGCCTCGGCCTCGTCCGTGTCGACCACCTCGCCGCCGGGGTCGGCTGGAGCCGCGAGCGCCTGTGAACCGCTTCCACGCCCAACTCGGCTTCCTGCCCGAACCGTTACGGCGCCGGCGCGGGCGCGGGCCGTCGCGGCGGGCGAGGTGATCCTCAGTGGCGGAGCCGAACCCGGCGCGCCGCGCACCACCCGTAAAGCCCTCGCGTCCCGCCCGCCCGGGTCCGTAGCATCCGGCCCGTGCTGACGATCCCCAGTCGGGAACTGACCCCCGCCGACCACGAACTCATCGCGTACGCCCGCGCCATCGTCGACGGGAACACCGACGGCGACGGCGGCGTCCACACCATGGGCGCCGCCGTCCGTGACGTGGACGGACGCATGCACGGCGGCATCAACCTCTACCACTTCACCGGCGGCCCCTGCGCCGAACTCGTCGCCCTCGGCCACGCCCGAGCCTGCGGGGCGCGGCAGTTGACCACCATCGTTGCCGTCGGGAACCTCGGCCGCGGCCCCGTCGGCCCGTGCGGCCGCGACCGCCAGATCCTCTTCGACTACCACCCGTCCATCCGCGTCCTCCTGCCCACCCCGGACGGCGTCCGGAGCGCCCGCATCACCGACCTGATGCCCCTCGCCGCCCTCTGGACCCCGGACGAGGGCACCCAGCCCTTCGACCCGGCGCTCTTCACCGACCCCGCGCCTGAGGATCTTCCACCTGGAAGGTGACCCCTTCTGCCTCGGCCGCGCCGCAGACGCGGAGCATGCGGTGTTGCGACGGGGTACAGCGCACCGTCGTGCCCCGGGGGAGGCGGAGGGTGGTGCCTGCGCAGTGGGCGTCGAGGAAGGAGAGCGGGGTGAGGTCGAGGAGGGCGGGCGGGGGGTCGCTGGTGAAGGCGGCGCGGAGGGCGAGGTCGAAGTGGAGGCGGGTGGCGAGGTCGGCGGTGCCGGTGAGGCGGAGGCAGGAGCCGGTGCGGTCGGCGTGGAGGGTGTCGAGGGACGGCAGGACGGCGAGCGGGTGCAGGGCGGCGATACGTGAGAGCAGGGGCGCCGGGACGGCGCCGTGGTCGTACTCGCAGATCGCGGTGAAGCCGGTCCTGGCCGAGAAGGGCGTCAACTCCGCTTCGTAGGAGGAGAGTTCGGACTCGGGGAGGCCGGAGTGCGCGGCGGCGGCCCACGTCATGTCGCCGACCACCCGCATGCCGGTGAAGCCGCGCCGCCGCGCGGTGCTGGTGCCCGCCGCCCAGAAGGCCGTACGGACCGCCGGGTCGAAGGCGCCGGACGCGGGGTCGTAGCCGGGGGCTTCGGAGGAGAGCGCCAACTGCCCGGTGCGCGCGCAGCGTTCGGCGGGGACGCCGTGCGCGGAGAGATGGGCGAGGGCGTCAGGACCGGCGGTGTCCCCGCCGGTGAAGATCATGACGCGCTCACCGAGGGCGAGGCCCGCGACGGTGAAGGCGGCGCGCACCGCCCACCGGTCGTCGTCGCCGTGGATTCCGAGGCAGGCGTGGTCACCGGGGCCCATACGGTCGACCGCGACCGCCCGCGGTATCGCCTCGGCCACCGACGTACACCCGGCCCCGCTCCCGTCATGGCCGCCTGCCGCGACCGACCGGTCGCGCTCCGCGCCCACGGGGTCACCGCGGCCACCCCCGCCGCCCGCCATGCCACCTCCCATGGACCGAACGTACGCCGCCCGCACCAACCTTTCGGCCCGCGCATCGCATATCGGCCGCCGATGACGAAAAGTGCCCAGGAAGATGCCCAGAACGACCGCCGAACCGTCCGCCTCCGACCGTTCACCCCCTGATCGTTCACCCCTTGATCGTTCTCCGCGCCGGAGTCGGCACCCGGTCCCGCGCGGCACCCGCCACCGCGCGCACCGCCATACGGACCGCCGTACGGCCCGCCGTGCGCAACTGCGTACACACCGCCGCGCGCACCGCCGCAAACAACCCTCACCCCGATTCTCAGACGATTCACAGAATCGGCCAAGGCTCCTCTCATAGCGCGCGCACAGGGTGAACACCATGCCTTCCACATCGATGAGCACCGCCACCGCAGCCCCCGCGACCGCGCACGCGGCCACCACCGCCACCGCCACCGACCTCGCGCGCCCCGACGGCTCGCCGGTGCGCGTCCTCGTCGTCGACGACGAGGCGCCGCTCGCCGACCTGCTGTCGATGGCGCTGCGCTACGAGGGCTGGCAGGTACGCACCGAGGCCGACGGCGCGGGCGCGCTGCGGGCGGCCCGCGAGACCCGGCCCGACGCGGTCGTGCTCGACGTGATGCTGCCGGACATGGACGGCCTGGAGGTGCTGGCGAAGCTGCGCCGCGACACCCCGGACGTCCCCGTACTGTTCCTGACCGCGAAGGACGCGGTCGAGGACCGGATCGCCGGGCTCACCGCGGGCGGCGACGACTACGTCACCAAGCCGTTCAGCCTGGAGGAGGTGGTGGCCAGGCTCCGCGGCCTGCTGCGCCGCTCGGGCGCCGCCGCCGTACGCAACGAGTCGCTGCTGGTCGTCGGCGACCTCGTACTGAACGAGGACAGCCACGAGGTCAGCCGCGGCGGCGACAACGTCCACCTCACCGCGACCGAGTTCGAGCTGCTGCGGTACCTGATGCGCAATCCGCGCCGGGTGCTGAGCAAGGCGCAGATCCTCGACCGCGTGTGGTCGTACGACTTCGGCGGTCAGGCCAACGTCGTGGAGCTGTACATCAGTTACCTGCGCCGCAAGCTCGACGCCGGCCGCGCGCCGATGATCCACACCCGGCGCGGCGCGGGCTACCTGATCAAGCCCGGCGAGCCCGCCGCCTGACGACCCCGGAAGCCGAGACGATGCCCCACGCCTCCCCGCCCCCTACTCCCCACGCCTCCCCGCCCCCCACTCCGCGCGCCGACCCGAAGCCCAACTCCCGTACCCGCAAGCGCCCCTGGTCCCGCCCCTGGTCCCTGCGCCGCAGGCTCGTCGCGTCCTGCGTCGCGCTCGTCGCCGTCGTGTGCGCGGTCATCGGCGCGGTCACCATATTCGCGCTGCACGACTTCCTGTACGGGCAGCTCGACGGCAAGGTGCAGGACGTGGCGGTACGGGCGGCGGGGCCGCACGGCGGCCCCGGGGACGGCCCGGAGGCCAACCGGGCGGCACGGCTTCCGCAGAGTCCGCTCAACGAGCGGCCGTTCGGATTCCTGGCGGGCGGCGGCCAGCCCGGCGAGACCGTCGGGGCGATCGTCGGCGCGAACGGCACGGTCACGCGGGCCGCGGTCAGCGCGACACCGTCCGGCGGCGGCCTGCTCGAAGCGGACCCGCTCACCGCGCGGCAGACCGCCGCCTTCGCCTCCGTACCGAGGGACGGCAAGGCCCACACCCTCAGCGTCCCCGGCCTCGGCACGTACCGCGTCGCGTCGGCGCAGCAGTCCTCGGACGGCAGCACCGTACTGGTCGGCCTGTCCACCAGCGGGATCGAGGACACCCTCAACACCCTGATCTGGGTGGAGTTCTCGGTCGCCGCCGCCGGTCTCGTCGCGGCGGGCCTCGCGGGCGCGGCGCTGATGCGGATCGCCCTGCAACCACTGCGCCGGGTCGCCGCGACGGCCACCCGCGTGTCCGAACTCCCGCTGCACAGCGGTGAGGTGGCGCTGCACGAACGCGTCCCCGACTCCGACACCGACCCGCGGACCGAGGTCGGCCAGGTCGGCGCGGCGCTCAACCGCATGCTGGGGCACGTGGGTTCGGCCCTGCACGCGCGGCAGGAGAGCGAGACACGGGTCAGACAGTTCGTCGCGGACGCCAGCCACGAGCTGCGTACGCCACTGGCCTCGATCCGCGGCTACGCCGAACTCACCCGCCGGGGAAGGGAACCCGTCGGCCCCGACACCCGGCACGCGCTCGGCCGGATCGAGTCCGAGGCCGGGCGGATGACGACCCTCGTCGAGGATCTGCTGCTGCTGGCCAGACTGGACGCGGGCCGCCCGCTCAGCTTCGCCGAGACCGACCTGTCCCCGCTGGTCGTGGACGCGGTGAGCGACGCCCGCGCGGCGGGCCGCGACCACGTCTGGCGGCTCGACCTGCCCGACGACCCGGCGACCGTGCACGGCGACGCGCAGCGCCTCCACCAGGTGCTGACCAATCTGCTGGCCAACGCCCGCACCCACACCCCGGCCGGTACGACGGTCACCGCCCGCGTCGTACGCGACGGGCCCGGCGTCCTGCTCCAGGTCCAGGACGACGGCCCCGGCATCCCCGCCGACCTGCGACGCCATGTCTTCGAGCGGTTCGCGCGCGGCGACGCCTCCCGTACCCGGACGGCCGCCGCCGCGCGGTCCGGCAGTACGGGGCTCGGCCTGGCGATCGTGCGCTCGGTGGTCACCGCGCACGGCGGCGAGGTGTCCGTGGACAGCGTGCCCGGGCGTACGGTCTTCACCGTCCGGCTGCGCGCCGCACACTCACAGCCGCCGCTCAGGCTCGCCACAACGTCGTGACAGCGCGCCCGCCGAGGGTCGGATCATGCGAACCCAACTCGGCAATCTGCCCGCCCGGCAGCACCTGCCGGCCGCGGGCACAGCTCCGGAACACCCGGCCGGGCCCGGTGCCCAGGCGGCCCCGGTCCTCGACGTCGTCATCCCCGTGTACAACGAGGAGAACGACCTGGAGCCCTGCGTCCGCCGCCTGCACGCGCATCTGTCGGGCACCTTCCCCTACCCCTTCCGGATCACCGTCGCCGACAACGCCAGTACGGACCTGACGTCCGCGGTGGCGAAGGCGCTGGCCGCGGAACTCCCCGAGGTCGAGTCCTTCAGGCTCGAACAGAAGGGCCGCGGAAGGGCGTTGAGGACGGTGTGGTCCGCCTCCGACGCGCCCGTGCTGGCGTACATGGACGTGGATCTGTCCACCGACCTCAACGCGCTGCTCCCGCTGGTCGCGCCGCTGATCTCCGGCCACTCCGACCTGGCGATCGGCTCGCGGCTCGCCCGCTCCTCGCGGGTGGTGCGCGGCGCGAAGCGGGAGTTCATCTCCCGCGCCTACAACCTGATACTGCGCGGCTCGCTGGCCGCGCGCTTCTCCGACGCGCAGTGCGGATTCAAGGCCATCAGGGGCGATGTCGCCCAGCGGCTGCTGCCGATGGTCGAGGACACCGGCTGGTTCTTCGACACCGAGATGCTGGTGCTCGCCGAACGCGCGGGCCTGCGCATCCACGAGGTGCCGGTCGACTGGGTCGACGACCCGGACAGCAGCGTCGACCTCGTCCGCACCGCCACCGACGACCTGCGCGGCGTCTGGCGGGTCGGCCGGGCCCTGGCCACCGGGCAGTTGGCGCTCGACCGGCTGCGGCGGCCCTTCGGGGACGACCCGCGCGACCGCGAACTCGCCGGCGTGCCCGCCGGGTTGGCGCGGCAGCTCGTCGGCTTCTGCGTCGTCGGGGTGCTCAGCACGCTGGTCTACCTGGCGCTCTTCTCGCTCTTCCGGCTCGGCACCGGCTCCCAAGTGGCCAACGCCCTGGCGCTGTTGCTCTCCGCCTTCGGCAACACCGCCGCCAACCGGCGGCTGACCTTCGGTGTACGCGGGCGCGACCAGGCCGTACGCCACCAGGCGCAGGGCCTCGTCGTCTTCGCCATCGGCCTCGCCCTGACCAGCGGTTCACTGGCCGCCCTGCACGCGGCGACCGCCCACCCGGACCACGGCACGGAGCTGGCCGTCCTGATCGCGGCGAACCTCGCGGCGACGGTGCTCAGATTCCTGCTCTTCCGGGCGTGGGTCTTCCCCGAGGGTGCGACCGGCGGCGCGGCCTTCCGCGAGGGCGCGACCGGCGGCGCGGCCTTCCGCGACGGTGAGACGGTCACGGCGGCCTTCCGCGACGGTGAGACGGTCACGGCGGCCTTCCGCGACGGTGAGACGGTCACGGGGGCCGGCCCCGTCTCGTACGGGACCCGGTCCGCCGACCTCCCGGCCCACGAAACCCCTTCCCCCCGCGACGACTTGAGGAGGGCGCGATGAGCGCGCCGGGCAACACCACAGTGGACACGGACGTGTTCGGGCATCCGGTCGCGGAACCGGCGCCGCGACCAGCGGGGCACCGGGGAGGGCTCGCGCGGCGGACCTGGCGGGGCCGGGCGGAGGACGCCGCCTGGGTGCGCCCCGCGTTCTTCGCGCTGCTGCTCGGCACCCTGGTCCTCTACCTGTGGAATCTGAGCGCCGCCGGATACGCCAACTCCTTCTACTCCGCGGCCGTCCAGGCCGGGAGCCAGAGCTGGAAGGCGTTCTTCTTCGGCTCCTCCGACGCCGCGAATTCCATCACCGTCGACAAGCCGCCCGCCGCGCTGTGGCCGATGGCCCTGTCGGTGCGGCTGTTCGGCCTCGGCTCCTGGCAGATCCTCGTGCCGGAGGCGCTGATGGGCGTCGCCACGGTCGGCGTGCTGTACGCGGCCGTACGCCGCCGGTTCAGCGCGGGCGCGGGCCTGATCGCGGGCGCCGTCCTGGCGCTCACCCCCGTCGCGGCGCTGATGTTCCGCTTCAACAACCCCGACGCGCTGCTGGCGTTGCTGATGGTCGTCGCCGTCTACGGCGTGCTGCGCGCGCTGGAGGACGCCCGGACGAAGTGGCTGCTGATCGCGGGCGTCGCGCTCGGCTTCGCCTTCCTCACCAAGACCCTCCAGGCGTGGCTGATCGTGCCGCCGCTCGCGCTGGTCTACGCGGTCTGCGCGCCGACGACGCCGCGCCGCCGTATCGGCCAACTCCTCGCCGCGGGCGGTGCGATGGTGGTGTCCGGCGGCTGGTGGGTGACGATCGTCGAGTTGTGGCCGACGTCGTCCCGCCCGTACATCGGCGGCTCGCAGGACAACAGCTTCCTGTCGCTGACCTTCGGCTACAACGGCTTCGGCCGCATCACCGGCAACGAGACCGGCAGCGTCGGCGGAGGCGGCGGGGGCCGCGGTGGCGGCGGTGGCGGTGGCGGGATGTGGGGCGAGACCGGCATCGGGCGGCTCTTCAACTCCGAGATGGGCGGCCAGATCGCCTGGCTGCTGCCCGCGGCCTTCGTCCTGCTCGCCGCGGGACTGTGGCTGACCTGGCGCGCCAAGCGCACCGACACCGTCCGCGCGGCGTTCCTGGTGTGGGGCGGCGCGCTGCTGATCACCTTCGCGACCTTCAGCTTCATGTCCGGGATCTTCCACCAGTACTACAACATCGCCCTCGCCCCCTACATCGCCGCCGTCGTCGGCATGGGCACGGCACTGCTGTGGGCCCGGCGCACCCACATCGCCGCCGCGGCCGTGCTCGCCGTGACCGTCGCGGGCACCGGCGTGTGGTCGTACGTACTCCTCGACCGTTCCTCCGAGTGGCTCCCGTGGCTGCGCGGCGCGGTCCTGATCGGCGGTTTCGTCGCCGCCGCGGGGCTGCTCGCGGGTGCGATGCCCGGGGTACGGGTCGCCGCCCGGCTCGGCGTGATCGCCGCGTTCGTCGGCGTCGCCGCGGCGCTCGGCGGGCCCGTCGCGTACACCCTCAACACCGTGAACACCGGTCACTCCGGCTCCATCGTGACCGCGGGGCCCGCCGTCCAGGGCGGCATGGGCGGCTTCGGCGGCGGCGGACGTCCCGGCGGCGGTGGCGGTGGCCGCGGCGGCATGCCGCCCGGCATGGGCGGCGGCCCCACCAACGGCCAGGGCCAGGGCCAAGGTCAGGGCCAAGGGCAGGGGCAGGGCATGCCCGGCGGCCAGAACGGGCAGACCGGCCAGGGCGGCCCCTTCGGCGGCGGCCAGAACGGCCAGACCGGCCAGGGCGGCCAGACCATGCCCGGTACCGGCCGCACCGGCCAGAACGGCGCCCCCGGCGCCCCCGGCGGCAACGGCGGCGGCATGGGCGGCCTGCTCAACGGCACCCAGGTCAGCTCCGCCATGAAGAAGCTGCTCCTCGCCGATTCCGGCGACTACACCTGGGTCGCCGCCGCGATCGGCTCCCAGAACCAGGCCAGCTACCAGCTCGCCACCGGAAAGCCGGTGATGTCCATCGGCGGCTTCAACGGCAGCGACCCCTCGCCCACCCTCGCCCAGTTCCAGAAGTACGTGGCCGAGGGGAAGATCCACTACTTCCTCGGCGGCGGCCAGGGCGGCGGCGGTGGCATGGGCGGCAGCGGTACCGCGTCCGCCATCACCACCTGGGTCGAGGCCCACTACACGGCCAAGACCGTGGGCGGCACGACGGTCTACGACCTGACCGCGCCCACGTCCTGACGCTCTCGTCCCCCGACCGCGGGGGGGGGGGGGGGGGGGGGGGGGGGGGGGGGGGGGGGGGGGGGGGGGGGGGGGGGGGGGGGGGGGGGGGCGTTGGTGGGTTGCGTGCCCTGGTCTGTTGTGTGGTGGGGGC
>NZ_JBVHMF010000012.1:0-44245 GCF_055558595.1 Streptomyces sp. NPDC025721
CGCCCGGTTACATTCCGAACCCGGAAGCTAAGCCTTTCAGCGCCGATGGTACTGCAGGGGGGACCCTGTGGGAGAGTAGGACACCGCCGAACAATCTTTATGGACCCTCGGTCCTGGCCTAAGCGCTGGGACCGGGGGTCTTTTTTCGTTGTTCTTCGGTGCGCGTCCTCTCCGTCATGGCGAGAGACTCGCACTACAGCAGTACGATCCGACAGGAGTCACGTCGATGCCCAACTCGCCTGAAGACCGGCCCGAGCGTCCCGAACGCCGGGACTCGCGCCCGAACGGCGGCGGCGACCGCGGGGGTTACCGCAGCAGCGGTCCGCGGCGGGACGGTGACCGTCCCACCGGCGGCTTCCGTCGCGACGATCGACGTGACGACCGTCCGCGGGGCCCGCGTCGCGAAGACGACCGTGGCGGCTACCGCCCGCGCGACGACCGCCGCGACAGTGGTGGCCGTCCTCCGGCCGGCGGCGGCTACCGCCCCCGTGACGACCGTCCCAGGGACGACCGCCCGCGCCAGGACCGCCCCCGCGACGACCGCTCCGGCGGTGGCGGCGGTGGCTTCCGCCCGCGTGACGACCGGCCTCGTTTTGACCGCCCGCGCGAGGACCGTCCCGGCGGTGGTGGCGGTTTCCGTCGTGACGACCGTCCGCGTGACGACCGGCGCGACGACCGTCCCCGTGGCCCGCGCCGTGAGGACGACCGCGGCGGCTACCGCCCCCGCGACGACCGTCCCAGGGACGACCGGCCCCGTCAGGACCGGCCCGGCGGCGGTGGCGGTGGCTTCCGCCCGCGCGATGACCGGCCTCGTTTTGACCGCCCGCGCGAGGACCGTCCCGGCGGTGGCGGTGGTTTCCGTCGTGACGACCGTCCGCGTGACGACCGTCCGCGTGACGACCGGCGCGATGACCGTCCCCGTGGCCCGCGCCGTGAGGACGACCGTGGCGGCTACCGCCCCCGCGACGACCGTCCCAGGGACGACCGCCCGCGCCAGGACCGCCCCCGCGACGACCGCTCCGGCGGTGGCGGCGGTGGCTTCCGCCCGCGTGACGACCGGCCTCGTTTTGACCGCCCGCGCGAGGACCGTCCCCGTGACGACAGGCCCCGTGACGACCGCCCCCGCTTCGACAGGCCGCGTGACGACCGGCGCGACGACCGGTCCGGCGGTGGCTTCCGTCCCCGTGAGGACCGGCCGCGCTACGACCGCCCGCGTGACGACCGCCCCGGTGGCGGCGGTGGCGGGTTCCGCAGGGACGACAGGCCCCGTGACGACCGTCCCCGTTTCGACGGCCCGCGTGACGACCGCCCGCGCGGTCCGCGCCGCGACGACGACCGTCCCCGTTTCGACCGGCCCCGCGACGACCGCCGCGATGACCGCCGTGACGACCGTCCGCGTGGCCCGCGCCGGGACGACGACCGGGACCGTGGCGGCCAGGGGCGTCGCCCCGTGGTCGAGGGCCGCGGCCGGTTCGAGAACCGGGGCAGGGACGACCGCCGTGAGGAGCGGGAGCCCGTCCGCAGGCTGCCGATCCCTGACGAGGTCACCGGCCACGAGATCGACCCGAGCGTGCGCCAGGAGCTGATGAGCCTGCCGAAGACGCTCGCGGAGGACGTGGCGCGCAACCTCGTCATGGTGGCCCGGCTGCTGGACGAGGAGCCCGAGCAGGCGTACGCGTACTCGCGCGTCGCGCTGCGTCTTGCGTCCCGCGTCGCGGCCGTCAGGGAAGCGGCGGGCTTCGCGTCGTACGCCAGTGAGCGGTACGCCGAGGCGCTGGCCGAATTCCGGGCGACCCGGCGGATGACCGGCACCGTCGACCTGTGGCCGGTGATGGCGGACTGCGAGCGCGGTCTCGGCCGTCCGGAGCGCGCGCTGGAGATGGCGGGCGCCCCCGAGGTGCACAAGCTGGACAAGGCCGGCCAGGTCGAGATGCGCCTGGTCGCGGCCGGGGCCCGGCAGGACATGGGCCAGGACGAGGCCGCGGTGGTCACCCTCCAGAGCTCCGAGCTGGCGTCCAACGCCGTGCACCCGTGGACCGCCCGCCTGCGGTACGCCTACGCGGACGCGCTGCTGCGCGTCGGCCGTGAGCGCGAGGGCCGCGACTGGTTCGCGAAGGCGCTCGAAGCCGACCACAACGGCACCACCGACGCCTCCGACCGCCTCGCCCAGCTCGACGGCGTGGAATTCGTCGACGCCATCGACGAGGACGACGCGGCCGAGTCCGAGTCCGAGCCCCAGCGGCCGGACACGACGGACGAGGCGGCGGACGACGAGGACGACGCCGACGACACGGACGACGACGTTTCGGACGACGACGTCTCCGACGAGGACGTCTCCGACGAGGACGACGACGAGACCTCCGAGACCTCCGAGGAGCCCGCCGGCGGTACCGACGAGTCCGCGCCGGACGAGGACGACTCGGACGACGAGGACGACGACGAAGGCGCCCACGACGCAGAGGGCTCCGACGACGCCGAGAAGGCCGGGCAGAAGGCCGAGGCGGCCGACGGCGCCGCCCCGTCCTCCTTCCTCGACTCGCCGTTCCGCGAGCCCGCCGCCCACGGCGAGCCGAAGAGCGACGACGAGGACTGACACCCGCACGCGTCCCACGTGAAAGGGCGGCACCCGCACACCGCGGGTGCCGCCCTCTCGTATGCCCGGCTACGACCCGCCCGCGCCTCGACTCCGCCCCGCCTCCGCCCCGCCTCCGCCACGACCCGGACGAGGCGCCGGATCAGCCGAGTCCGACGCTGCGCATCACCAGTCCGCTCGCCGGTTTCGGGCCGAAGGACGTGGACTTGCGAGGCATGGTCACGCCCTGGCGGGCGAGGTCGCGGACGACGTCCTCGTGCACCGGGTGCATGAGGACGGCCGTGCCGTGCAGCCGTTCCGCGAGGCCGACGGCGGCGGCCGTGTCGTGGATGTAGCGGATGTCCTCGGGGGAGTCGGGGACTTTCCAGACGTCGTCGAGCAGCAGGCTGTGCAGGACGGCGGCGTCCAGGCGGCGCCATTGCGCGGGGCGGTCGGCCGGTACGCCGCGCTCGATGGCCGCCGGGTCGGGGCGGTCCAGCAGGTGGAAGCCGCCGTCGCCCGCGAGCAGGAAGGCGTTGCCGTCGTCCGCGGCCTGCGCCAGCGCGTCGAGCGCGCCGGCCAGCGAAGGACCGGGCAGCGGCCGTACGCGGAAGGTGGTGCGGGCGGCCTCCAGCGCGTCGGCCAGCGGCAGCCGGGGCAGGACGCGGTGGATGGCGCGTACCCGCAGCGGGTAGCGGGCGGTGTCGACCAGCAGGACGAGGCCGTAGTCCCAGGGGGTGCCGGGGCGGTGGGCCGCCTGGAGCAGCCGGTAGGTCGCCCAGCGGTGGTGGCCGTCGGCGATCAGGGCCTGGTGGGACGCGAGATCGGCCTCGACAGCCGCGTGGTCGGCGGGGTCGGGGAGCGCCCACAGCCGGTGCCGTACCCCGTCCTCGGTGACCGTGGCCAGCAGCGGCTCGGCGTCGGCGGCGGTGCGGTCGATGACGGCGGCCGTCGCGTCGCCCTGGCGGTAGGACAGCAGCAGCGGCTCCAGATTGGCGCCGGTCGCGCGCATCAGGGCCGCGCGGTCGGCGACCGGGCCGGGCATGACGTCCTCGTGCGGCAGGACGACGCCGTCCTCCGGCGGTGTGAGCCGCAGTGCGCCGATCACCCCGCGCTGGAGGTGGTCGCCGTCGCGCTGTTCGTAGACGTAGAGGGCGGGCAGCGGGTCGGCGGCGAGGACGCCCTCATCGAGCCAGGCGGTGAGGGTCCTGGCGGCCTTGCCGTGCCGGGCGGCCGGTGTCTCGGCCTCGGGGAGGATGAGCCGGACGACGTTGTGCGGGTCGGCCGTCTCCAACCGCCGCTGGCCGTCGGGGCGTACGACGACGTCGTACGGCGGTGAGGTCACCGCGGCCAGGCTGCCGACGCGCTGTCGTACGTAGCGGAGCCCGCGGAAGGGCTTCAGACGCAGGCCGTGCTCGCCGTTGAGTCCGGAGTTGGTCATCAGCGCATGCTATGTCCGGGGCGGCCATGAGGGATGATCGGGGTCATCGACGACACCCCGAGGAGCGAGCCCGTCATGACCCACCGGACCAGTCCGAACGGCACCGAAGGACCGCTGGACACGGCGTACGACACGGCGCTCCTCGACCTCGACGGGGTCGTGTACGCGGGCGGTGACGCCATCGCGCACGCGGTCGAGTCGCTGGCCGCGGCGAGCGGGCATGGGATGCGTCTCGCTTATGTGACGAACAACGCCTCGCGTACGCCGCAGGCCGTCGCGGAGCACCTCACAGACCTCGGGGTGCCCGCGGAGGCCGACGAGGTGATCACCTCGGCGCAGGCGGTGGCGCGGCTGATCGCCGATCAGGTGCCCGAGGGGGCGAAGGTGCTCGCGGTGGGCGGCGAGGGGCTGTTCGCGGCGCTGCGCGAGCGCGGGCTGCGGCCGGTGGAGTCGGCGGACGACGAGCCGGTGGCGGCCGTGCAGGGGTACGGGCCCGACCTGCGGTGGTCGCAGCTCGGGGAGATGGCGTACGCGGTGAACCGGGGCGTGCCGTGGTTCGCGTCCAACACGGATCTGACGATTCCGAGCGCGCGCGGGATCGCGCCGGGGAACGGCGCGGCGGTGGAGGTCGTACGGATCGCGACCGGCGGTGAGCCGCAGGTCGCGGGGAAGCCGCTGCCGCCGATGCACCGCGAGACGGTGATCAGGACGGGGGCGAAGCGGCCCCTGGTGGTGGGGGACCGGCTCGACACGGACATCGAGGGCGCGTACGCAGGCGAGGTGGATTCGCTGCTCGTGCTGACCGGGGTGACGGACGCGGCCCACCTGCTCGCCGCCGAGCCGCGCCACCGTCCCACGTATGTCGCCGCCGACCTGCGCGGGCTGCTGGCCGCGCAGCCGGAGGTCACGGCGGCCGACGGCGGCTTCCGCTGCGGGGGTTGGACCGCCTCCGCCGCCTCGGACGCGCTCGTGCTCGACGGTGACGGCGACGCGCTCGACGGACTGCGCGCGCTGTGCGCCGCGGCCTGGACGTCGGCGGGCGACGGCACGTGCGGCCTGGACGCGGACAAGGCACTGGCGCGGCTGGGTCTTTGAGCGTGGCTGGGCCTTTGAGCCCGGCTGGGATTTTGAGGCGGGCCGGTGCTCGGAGGCGGGCCGGCGCTCTGAGCCCGGTCAGGGCTCTGAGGCGGGCTCCATGATGCGGGCCCGGCCCGGCACTTGAGCCCGGCTGACCCGCGCGGGCGCGTCTGACCGCGCCGCACCCGCCCGCCTGACGCGGTGCGCCATGCGGTGCGCGCCATGCGGTGCGCGCCCCGTGGCGCGCGGCCGGGTCAGGCGTCCGCGTCCGCCGTGGCCTCGCTCTTCGCGCCCGCCTCGGCTTCGGCTCCCGCCTCGGCCTCGGCCTCGGCTTCGGCTTGCGCGACGGCCGCCGCCAGCAGGTCGTCCTCGGTGACGCCGTGCCGCCAGTAGCCGGTGAATTTGATCGCCTTGCGGTCGATGCCGCGGTCGTTGACCAGGTGGCGGCGGAGCGCGCGTGCCGAGGCGGCCTCGCCCGCGATCCAGGCGTAGGGGGTGCCGGAGGGCAGGTCCCCGGCGTCGCGGACGGCGGCCAGCAGCGCGGCGGTGCGGTCGGCGCCGGGGTGTTCCCGTACCAGCCAGGTGATGTCGGCGTCGGCGTCGGTGGTCAGCGGGATGCGGTCGTCGGGGTGGGCGACCTCGATCCAGACCTTGACGGGCATGCCCGCGGGCAGCCACTCCAGGATGCTCGCCACGGCGGGCAGCGCGGTCTCGTCGGCGGTCAGCAGCACCCAGTCGGTACCGGCGGGCGGCTGGAAGTCGACGCCGCCGTTGTCCTCGCCTGCCGGGGCGAGGATGCTCACCGGGTCGCCGGGCTTGACCTGTTGGGCCCAGCGGGAGGCGGGGCCGAGGTCGCCGTGCAGGGCGAAGTCGATGTCGATTTCCAGCGGGTCGCGGCGGACCGCGCGGATCGTGTACGTCCGCATGATGCCGCGGACGTCGGGGTCGAGGGCGCGCCAGTCGGCGTACCAGTCGGCGCCGAGCGGTTCCGGCAGCACCGGGCGGGTCTGGCCCCGCTGCGGCAGGAAGAGCTTGAAGCGCTGGTCCCGGCCGCCGCTCACGACGCCGGCCAGGTCGTCGCCGCCGAGCACGATCCGTACCAGCGTGGGCGACAGCCGCTCGGTGCGCAGGACGCGGGGGTGGAAGAAGAGGTAGGGCGCGGTGGACACGGCGTCAGCTCACCTTCTTCGCACCGGCGATGGCCTTGGTCAGCGCCTCGATCTGGGCGGCGCACTTGTCGTACGAGAAGATCGGCTCGCTCGGCCAGCCGATGACCTGTCCGGCCTTGACGGCGGCCAGTTGCGCCCAGGTGGGCTTGGCCGCCAGGTCCTTGGGCTGGAGGGTCGCGGTGCGGTTGTCGAGCATGATGATGTCGGGCTTGTACTTGTCGGCGTTCTCCCAGCTCAGCGTCTCGAAGAAGCCGCCTTCGACCTTGTCGGGGACGATGAAGTCGACGCCGAGGCTCTTGTAGTAGCTGAGGTCGGACGCGGAGGGCGGGGTCGAGACGTAGAAGGAGTCGGCGCTGCCGGAGGCGGCCATCACCTTGATGCCGCCGGACGCCTTGGCGGCGGCGCGCAGATCGGCGGACGCCTTCTCGAAGCGGGCCTTGGCGGCGGCGTTGGTGGTCGAGTTCATGTCCGCGCCCAGGGAGGCGGCGAGTTCGGCGTACCGCTGGAGCGGGGTGGTGATCGGGACGCCCTTGAGGCTGATGCCGACGCTGGGCGCGATGCCGAGGATCTTCTTGGCGCTCTCGTCCGGCACGTACCAGAGGGTCGGCGCCTCGTACATGTGGCTGATCAGCAGTTGGGGGGAGAGGGCCGCGTACTTCTCGATGTTGAACTCGCCCCAGGTGTTGCCGACCACGGTGAGCTTGCTGACGTCGAGGTCGCCCGCCTGGGCGTCGGCGCCGCCGCCCTTGACCGTGGTCGGGCCGAAGACGCCGACGCACTCGACGCCGTAGTCGTGCAGCGCGGCGGCGGCGCCGACGTAGGCGACCAGCTTGGCGGGGGTCTTGTCGAGCTTCACCGTGGTCTTGCGGTCGTCGGTGAAGGACCAGGGGCCCGCGGGGGTCTTGGCGCCGGAGTCCGCCGTGCCGCCGGAGTCGGCGCCCGAGTCCTTGGAGTCCTTGTCGGAGGAGCCGCCGCAAGCCGCGAGCAGGGCGCCGATACCGACGGAGCCGCCCACGGCGAGCACGCCGCGCCGCGACATTCCGGACATGGGTGAGAAACGAGGGGGATTCATCAAGACAGCCGCTCTGCTCGGAGTTGAGGTGGCCAGGTTAGGCTAACCTAATCACCGTGTTGGTCGATCGTCACTCCCCACCCGCTCCGGTCACCGGACAGCAGGTCGCCGGCCCACCGGCCGTCGAACGCCGCGGCAGCGTCGCGCGGGCGAACGCGAAACGCGCCGCCGGACTGCTCGCCGCCGTCGGCCTGCTGGTCGTCGTGGCCCTCGCGAGCATCGCCATCGGCGCCAAGGACATACCCGTCGACCAGGTCTGGCACGGGCTGTTCCACTACGCGGGCACCGACAACGACGTGGTGATCCGCAAACTGCGGCTGCCGCGTACGGTCCTCGGACTCCTCGTCGGCGCCGCGCTCGGCGTCGCGGGCGCGGCCATGCAGGCCCTCACCCGCAACCCGCTCGCCGACCCCGGACTGCTCGGCGTCAACGCGGGCGCCGCGGCGGCCGTCGTCTCCGCGATCAGCTTCTTCGGCGTGACCAGCATGAGCGGTTACGTGTGGTTCGCCCTCGGCGGCGCGGCCGTGGTCTCGGCGCTGGTCTACGTCATCGGTGGCAGCCGGTCCGCGACCCCGGTCCGCCTCGCCCTCGCGGGCACCGCCGTCACCGCCGTGCTCCAGGGCTGGACCACCGCCGTCGAACTCAGCGACAACGCGGCCCTGGACCGGATGCGCTTCTGGCAGGTCGGCTCGCTCGCCGCCGCCGACATGGCGACCGTCCGCTACGTGACCCCGTTCCTCCTGGCCGGCGCCGTACTCGCGTTCATCAGCGGCCGGCCGCTCAACGCCGTCGCGCTCGGCGACGACACCGCCCGCGGCCTCGGGGCCAAACTGACCCGCACCCGCGTGCTGGTGATGATCTCCATCACGCTGCTGTGCGGTGCGGCCACCGCCGCCTGCGGGCCCATCGTCTTCATCGGCCTGATGGTGCCGCACGTCGTACGCGGCATCACCGGACCCGACATGCGCTGGATCCTGCCCTACGCGGCCGTGCTGTCACCGGTGCTGCTGCTCGGCGCTGACGTGGTCGGACGGCTCATCACCCGCCCGGCCGAACTCCAGGTCGGCATCGTCACCGCGGTCCTCGGCGGACCGGTCTTCATCGCCCTCGTACGCCGCCGAAGGATGGCCGAACTGTGAGAGAACCCGTACTGCGCACCCGCGGCGGACTGTCCGTCCGGTTCGACCGGCGCGCGGCCGCCGTCTCCTGCGTCCTGCTGCTCGCGGCCCTCGCCGTCTCCGTCGTCCTGATCGGCACGGGCGACTACGCCATCGCCCCGCTCGACGTCGTCCGCACCCTGACCGGACACGGCACCGCCGCCCAGGAGTTCATCGTCCGCGACCTGCGGCTGCCGCGGGTGATCGTGGCGCTGCTCGTCGGCGCCGCGCTCGGCATGGCGGGCGCCGCCTTCCAGACCGTCTCCCGCAACCCGCTCGGCAGCCCCGACGTCATCGGCTTCGGCCAGGGCTCCGCCGCGGGCGCGCTGATCGTCATCGTGCTGCTCAAGGGCAGCGCCTACCAGGTCTCCATCGGCGCGGTCGCGGGCGGACTGCTCACCGGCATCGCCGTCTACGTGCTGGCCTGGAAGCGCGGGGTGCACGGCTACCGGCTGGTGCTGATCGGCATCGGCGCCTCGGCCGTACTGTCGGCCGTCAACAGCTATCTGCTGGTCAAGGCCGACTTCGTGGACGCCGCCCGCGCGATCGTCTGGATCACCGGCTCCCTCGACGGCCGCGACTGGAACCAGGTCTGGCCGCTGCTCGTCGCCTGCGGCGTCCTCATGCCCCTGCTGCTGTCCCAGGGACGCGCGCTGCGGATCAGCGAGATGGGCGACGACGCGGCGGCGGCGCTGGGCGTCCGCGTGGAACGCACCCGGCTGATCGTCGTACTCGGCGCCGTCCTGCTCACCGCGTCCGCCACCGCGGCGGCGGGCCCCATCGCCTTCATCGCGCTGACCGCGCCCCAACTGGCCCGGCGCCTGACCCGTTCGCCGGGTGTCTCGCTGCTGTCGTCCGCGCTGTTGGGCGCCGCGCTGCTCGTCGCCGCCGACCTGGCCGCCCAACGCGCCTTCGGCTCAGGCCAAGTGCCGGTCGGTGTCGCCACCGGCGTGCTCGGCGGCGGCTATCTGCTGTGGCTGCTGATCGCGGAGCGGAGGGCCGGACGGATATGAGGACGCGTACGGAACGCGAGGAGCGTACGGAGAACGCGCGGAGCGCGGTCGACCCGGAACGTACGCAGGGCGCGGCCGGCCCCGAGCGTACGGCGCTCACAGCGCGGCTGAGACCGCGCCGCGGCGGCCGACGGAAGCAGCCGCGGCCACCGGCAGACACCACCCGCCAGACCCCTTCGGCAGAACACGGAGCGTCCCGCATGACCCGCCTCGCCGCCGAGTCCGTCACTCTCGCGTACGACCAGCGGGTCATCGCGAAGGAGCTGTCGGTCGCCATACCCGACCAGTCCTTCACCGTCATCGTCGGACCGAACGCCTGCGGCAAGTCGACATTGCTGCGCGCGCTGTCGCGGCTGCTGAAGCCGGCCGCGGGCCAGGTCCTGCTGGACGGCCAGGCCATCGGCACGCTGCCCGCGAAGGCGGTCGCCAGGACGCTGGGGCTGCTCCCGCAGAGCTCGGTGGCGCCCGACGGGATCACCGTGTCGGGGCTGGTGTCGCGCGGCCGGTACCCGCACCAGGGGCTGCTGCGGCAGTGGTCGCCCGAGGACGAGCGAATCGTCGACGAATCGATGGCGGCGACCGGCGTCACCGCCCTGGCTGATCGCTATGTCGACGAACTGTCCGGCGGACAGCGCCAACGCGTCTGGATCGCCATGGCCCTCGCCCAGCAGACCCCGCTGCTGCTGCTCGACGAGCCGACCACCTTCCTCGACATCCAGCACCAGCTCGACGTGCTCGACCTCTGCGCGGAACTCCACGAACAGCGCGGCCGTACGCTCGTCGCCGTCCTGCACGACCTCAACCAGGCCGCGCGCTACGCCACTCACCTGATCGCCATGCGCGACGGCCGGATCGAGGCGCAGGGGCCGCCCGCCGAGATCATCACCGCGGAGCTGGTGGAGCGGGTCTTCGGGGTGCGCTGCCGGATCATCGAGGACCCGGAGAGCGGTACGCCGCTGGTGGTGCCCGCCGCGCGGCGGGCCGGTGCGGTGGCGGCCGGCGCGACCCTCACCGACGCCGAGCCGGGCCAGGACTCGGAACCGGCTCCCGGCGTCAAGTCCGGTACGGGTTCCGACCCCGTCGATTCCGTGCCCGGTTCCGGGTCTGGTTCCGTGCCGGGGGCCGGGTCTGATGCCGTGCCAGGCTCGGGGCCGGGTTCGGTGTCGGATTCCGGGTCAGGTGCCGCGCGTGGCTCCGCGTCGGAAGCCGGTTCCGTATCCGGATCCGGTGACTCCGCGCCCGGCCCGCTTACAGCAGAGACCGCAGACGCAGGACGTCCCGCAGGCCGGCCTGGAGCTTGACCCGGCCGCTGCCCCACGCCTTGGCGAAGTTCAACTCGCCGCCGACCAGGGCGACCAGGTCGTCGCCCGACATGGTCAGCCTGATCTGCGCCTTGTCGGCGGGCGTGCCCGGCACGGTCGTCACGTCCTCGATCCGGCCGCCGGACAGCCGCCCCACGAAGGTCACGTCCAGATCGGTGATCCGGCAGCTCAGGGAGCGGTCCATGGCGGCGGCTGAGCGCACGCCGCCCTCGGCGTCGGCGAGGTTCGCCGCCAGTCGGTCGAGCGCGCTGCGGCACTCCTCGATCGTCGCCATCGGTGCGGTGTCCTTCTGGATCGTGCCGGATCGTGCGCGGTCCGCGCGCACGTCCGGACGACGCTACCGCAGCACCGCGGGGCACCGTGCTCGGGCCGCGGTCGCGATACGCGGTAGCGTCGTGACCGGATACGTCAACGGCGAGGCGAGGAGTGTGAGCGATGCGGGACGCGCTGCGTACCTGTCTACAGATCGCGGGCGGCCTGACCGAGGCCACCCGGCGGCGCACGATCGACGCGGCGAGGGAGCTGCTCGACCAGACGGGAATAGACGTCGACGCCGTCCAGCGCAGGATCGGCTCCGCCATTCCGGCCGAAGTCCAGACCCTCGCCGACGAGCTGATGGCCTCGGGCCGGGCCAACCGTGACCTGCTCCTCGGACTCATCCGGGACGAAGTCGACAAGACGATGAGCCGGGTCGGCCGCCTCGCCGACGAAGTGACGAAGGTCGGTGTCGTCCTCGAAACGCTCGAACGGCGCATCGGGAACCTGGAGTCCACCGACGAGGACGCGGCCGACAGCGGTGCCGGGCAGGCCCGGCCCTCGGAGGCGGCTCCCCGGCGCGGCGCCGCCCCGCCGGTCCAGCACGTCAAGGTCGAGCCGGACGCGGCGCCCGCCGCCGCGCCCGCGAAGAAGGCGGCCCCGGCCGCGGCGACCGCTCCCAAGGGCACGGCGTCGACCGCGGTCCGCAAGGCGGCGGCGAAGAAGGCGCCTTCGGCGCGGAAGACGGCGGCCAAGAAGTCGGCGACTCCTTCTCCGGCCGCTCCGGCTTCCCCGGCCTCCCCGGCGGCGAAGAAGGCCGCCCCGACCCGGAAGACCGCCACCGCGGGTACGGGCCCGGCCGCCACGAAGACCGCGTCCGCCAAGAAGGCCGCGGCCAAGAAGACCGCGCCCGCGAAGAAGTCCGCCACCCGCAAGACCACTCCGGCCAGGCCCACTCCGGCCCAGGCGGCCCCTCCGGCGCCTGCGGCCCCCGCGACGCCGGAACAGCCGGAAGGCACCGCCCCGGCGAAGAAGGCGACGGCGAAGAAGGCGACACCCGAGAAGACGGTGGCCAAGAAGACGGCAGCCAAGAAGGCCCCCGCGGCGAAGAAGGCGTCCGCCGTCAAGAAGACCGCCGCGGTGAAGAAGTCGGCGACGGCCAGGACGGCCACGACGAAGAAGGCCGCGGCCAAGAAGGCGCCCGCCGCGAAGAAGGCCACGCCCGCGAAGAAGTCCGCACCGGGGCCTGAGGCGGGTAACGGCGGTGAGTGACCTCAATTTCGGGCCGTCCGGTGCCGCACCGGCACCGGACGGCGACGAGGCGCCGGACGCTGCACCGGCGCAGGACGCCGACGCGGCCGGACCGGCGGACGGGGCCGTTCACGCCCTCCCGGAGGCGGCCGGTCCCGTACCGCTCGGCGTGGTGCTGCGGGAGACGGGGAATGCCGACGTGGACGCGGCGGTTGCCCGGCTGTCGGACGCCGACGAACTGCCGACCGCGGGACACATAGAGGTGTACGAGGACGCGCACCGCGGATTGCGGGACGCACTCGCCGCGCTGGACGAGAACAGGAGCTGAACCGTACGTGGTGGCACGACGCCGACTCGACGCCGAGCTGGTGCGCCGGAGTCTCGCGCGCTCGCGGGAGCACGCAAGCCAGTTGATCGCCGCCGGGCGGGTGACCGTCGGCGGCGCGACCGCCACGAAGGCGGCCACGCAGGTGGAGACCAGCGCCGCCGTGGTGGTGGCGCGGGACGCCGACGAACCCGACTACGTGTCGCGCGGCGGCCACAAGCTGGCCGGCGCGCTCGCCGCGTTCCAGCCGCGCGGGCTGACCGTCGAGGGCCGCAGGGCGCTCGACGCGGGCGCGTCCACCGGCGGCTTCACCGATGTGCTGCTGCGGGCGGGCGCCGCCGAGGTCGTCGCGGTCGACGTCGGCTACGGCCAGCTGGCCTGGTCGTTGCAGAGCGACGACCGCGTCACCGTCAAGGACCGTACGAACGTCCGCGAGTTGACGCTCGACCACATCGACGGCACCCCCGTCGACCTGATCGTCGGCGACCTGTCGTTCATTCCGCTCGGTCTGGTGCTGCCCGCGCTCGTACGGTGCGCCGCGCCCGACGCCGATCTCGTACTGATGGTGAAGCCGCAGTTCGAGGTGGGTAGGGAACGACTGGGCAGCGGTGGCGTCGTCCGCAGCACCCAGCTGCGGGCCGAGAGCGTACGCAAGGTCGCCGCTCAGGGGGCGGAGCTGGGGCTCGGGGTGCTGGGCGTCACGGCCAGTCCGCTGCCCGGACCGTCCGGGAATGTGGAATATTTTCTGTGGCTGCGGGCCGGTGCGCCTCCTCTGGACCCGGCCGATGTCGACCGTGCTGTGGCGGAGGGGCCCCGTTGACCACCAAGACCGAATCCGGAACCGGATCCGAAGCCGGACGCGACGCGCAGTGCGGACCGGGCGGCGCCCGTACCGTCTTCCTGCTCGCCCACACCGGCCGCCCGGCCGCCATCCGCAGTGCGGAACGCGTGGTCAAGGGGCTGCTGAGGTGCGGGATCGGCGTACGGCTGCTCGCCGAGGAGGCCGCGGACCTGCCGCTGCCCGCCGAGGTCGAGCACGTCACGGAGCCGGGGCCCGAGTCCGTCGAGGGCTGCGAGCTGATCGTCGTACTCGGCGGCGACGGCACACTGCTGCGCGGCGCCGAATTCGCCCGCGCCTCCGGGGTCCCGCTGCTCGGCGTGAACCTCGGCCGGGTCGGCTTCCTCGCCGAGGCCGAGCGGGACGACCTCGACAAGGTCGTCGACCGCGTCGTCACCCGCGAGTACGAGGTCGAGGAGCGGATGACCCTCGACGTCCTGGTCCGCAACGACGGGCACATCGTGCACACCGACTGGGCGCTCAACGAGGCCTCGGTCGAGAAGGCGTCCCGCGAACGCCTCCTGGAGGTCGTCACCGAGGTCGACGGCCGCCCGGTCTCCCGCTTCGGCGGCGACGGCGTCGTCTGCGCCACCCCCACCGGCTCCACCGCCTACGCCTTCTCGGCCGGCGGGCCCGTCGTCTGGCCCGAGGTCGAAGCGCTCCTGATGGTGCCCATCAGCGCCCACGCCCTCTTCGCCAAGCCCCTGGTGACCTCGCCCCGCTCCGTCCTCGCCGTCGAGGTCCAGCCCAAGACGCCGCACGGCGTCCTGTGGTGCGACGGCCGCCGCACCGTCGAGCTTCTCGCCGGTGCCCGCGTCGAAGTCCGCCGGGGCGCCGTGCCCGTGCGGCTGGCCCGGCTCCACCACGCCTCCTTCACGGACCGTCTCGTCGCCAAATTCGCCCTCCCCGTCGCCGGATGGCGCGGCGCCCCCCAATAACCCGCCTGACGGCGGACCGTTCGCTACGCGCAGGCGGGCGCCCGTCGCGGGCGTGAGGACAGGGTGCTGCCCTTGCGCAGGGCCTGGTTCTTAGGGGCGCGGGGAACCGCGCGACCAGCCCCCACCGGGCCGTCGGCCCGAGAACAGCCGGTCTGCCCCGCTGGGGCCGGTGGTGCCCCGCCGGAGCGCTTCGGCGGGCCGCGCAGCCCCAGCCGCCCCTGAAAAGACCGGTGTGCCGCCCCGGCGAAGAAAGGCCCGGGGCCGCGCCCCG
Organism: Streptomyces sp. NPDC025721; assembly: GCF_055558595.1. Classification (NCBI taxonomy): domain Bacteria; kingdom Bacillati; phylum Actinomycetota; class Actinomycetes; order Kitasatosporales; family Streptomycetaceae; genus Streptomyces; species Streptomyces sp. NPDC025721. The sequence continues at coordinate 14,702 of NZ_JBVHMF010000012.1, forward strand.
GAAGACGCTTGCCCACTCCGAGAGGGTGACACGTTCGGGGCCGAGCCACGGAGATGCGCACCGCCCCCCGCAGGGGACCGTCGCGCGGCGGGGCGCAAACCTCGTATGGTCGTACCCGTGTTGGAGGAAATGCGAATCCGGTCGCTCGGGGTCATCGAGGACGCCGTGGTGGAACTCTCACCCGGCTTCACCGCGGTGACCGGCGAGACCGGTGCGGGCAAGACCATGGTCGTGACCAGCCTCGGCCTGCTCCTGGGCGGCCGGGCCGATCCTGCGCTGGTACGCATCGGCGCGAAGGCGGCGTCCGTCGAGGGCCGGATAACGATGGCCCCCGGCAACCGGGCCTCCGTACGGGCGGAGGAAGCGGGCGCGGAGCTGGACGACGGCGCGCTGCTGATCAGCCGTACCGTCTCGGCGGAAGGCCGCTCACGGGCGTTCGTGGGCGGCCGTACCGTCCCGGTCGGGCTGCTCGGCGAGCTGGCGGACGACCTGGTGGCCGTGCATGGCCAGACCGACCAGCAGGGCCTGCTGCGCCCGGCGCGGCAGCGCGAGGCCCTGGACCGGTACGCGGGCGACGCCGTCGCGGCGCCGCTGGCGAAGTACGGGTCGGCCTACCGCAGGCTGCGGGAGGTCGCGGCGGAGCTGGACGAGCTGACGACGCGGGCCAGGGAGCGCGCGCAGGAAGCGGACCTGCTGCGGTTCGGCATCGAGGAAGTGGCGGCGGCCGAGCCGGTCGCGGGCGAGGACACCGAACTGGCCGCCGAGGCGGCCCGCCTCGGCCACGCCGAGGCGCTGGCGAGCGCGGCGGCCATCGCGCACGCGGCGCTCGCGGGGAACCCGGAGGACCCGGAGGGCGTGGACGCGGGCACCCTCGTCGCGGGGGCGCAGCGCGCGGTGGACGCGGTCAGCGCGCACGACCCGGAGCTGGCGGGCCTGGCGGCCCGGCTCGGCGAGATCGGCATCCTGCTCGGTGACGTCTCGGGCGAGCTGGCGGGATACGCCGACAATCTGGACGCCGACCCGCTGCGGCTCGCGGCCGTCGAGGAGCGCAGGTCCGTACTGGCGCATCTGACGCGCAAGTACGGCGTCGACATCGACGGCGTGCTGGCCTGGGCCGAGGAGAGCGCCGCGCGGCTCGGCGAACTCGAGGGCGACGACGAGCGGATCGAAGGACTCACCGCGGAGCGGGACGCGCTCCGCGCGGAGCTGGGCGCGCTCGCCCAGGACCTGACCGACGCGCGGGGCGAGGCGGCGGACCGTTTCGCCGCCGCCGTCACCGCGGAACTCGCCGAGCTGGCGATGCCGCACGCCCGTGTCGGCGTCGCGATCCGGCAGACCGAGACGGCCGAGCCGGACGCCGGGATCGAGGTGGGCGGCCGGGCCGTGGCCTTCGGCCCGACCGGCGCCGACGAGGTGGAGCTGCAACTGGCCCCGCACCCCGGCTCCCCGGCCCGGCCGATCGCCAAGGGCGCCTCGGGCGGTGAGCTGTCGCGCGTCATGCTCGCCGTCGAGGTGGTCTTCGCCGGGTCCGACCCGGTGCCGACGTACCTCTTCGACGAGGTGGACGCCGGAGTCGGCGGCAAGGCGGCCGTCGAGGTCGGCCGCCGCCTGGCGCGCCTGGCCCGCACCGCGCAGGTCGTGGTCGTCACCCACCTCCCGCAGGTCGCGGCCTTCGCCGACCGGCAGCTCCTGGTCGAGAAGACCAACGACGGGTCCGTCACCCGCAGCGGCGTCACCATCCTGGAGGGCGAGGCCCGGGTGAAGGAGCTCTCCCGCATGCTCGCCGGTCTCGAGGACTCCGAACTGGGCCGCGCCCACGCCGAGGAACTCCTCGCCGCGGCCAAGGCGGCCCGCTGACCCCCCGACACCCCGGCCCGCTGCCGCCAGCCGCGTCGCCGAGCCGCTGACCGCCCCGGTCGAACGTGCCCAAGGTCTCGCGGCGGTCCGGCGCAGGCCGGGGCTGCCGGGAGCGCCAGCCGTGTCGCCGAGCCCCGGCCGCTCCGCTCGGACGTGGACGGGGTCTCGCGGCGGTCCGAGGAGCGGGCCCGGACGCCGAGGTCCGGCTGCGCCGCCGGTCCTGGCGTGAGGTCGCGTGGCCGTCCGGAGGCAGGCCGGTGCCGCCGGGGGTGTCAGCCGTGGCGCTGAGGCCCGGCCGTCCCGGTCGGAGCTGCCCGAGGAGTGTGTCTGGGACCGCAGGTCCGGATGGCGACGTGCGGGTGCGCCGCCCGGGCGGGCGGGGGGCGCGTGGCCGCCAGTCGTTGAGGCGGCGGGCGGCGGGCGGCGGGAGGGTGAGGGTCGGTCGGGGGGGCGGCCTGTCGAAGGAGGCCGGGTGCGGCGAGGGCGGTACGGCACCTCGGCTGCGGAGGGCCCTTGGCGGTCCGGGACAGGGGCGGGGCCGGACGCGGCGCGTCGGTCGAGCGGGCCTGCGGGCCCCTGGTGGTCCGGGTCCGGAGGACATCGGCGCGGTCGGATAATGTGCCGCGCGCGGCGGGAGCGCGCGGAGACGGCTTTCCGGGGGCGTGGCGGGGAAGGCTGTGCGGGCCGGGTAATTGCGCAGCCGGGCGCGGCGGTTGGCCGCGAGCGGACGACGGCGACGACGTGGAGGCAGCGGGATGAGCAGGCGTGGCTGGAAGGGGCGGTCGGGACGGCTGTCCGTCGGCATGGCGGCGGCCGGTGCGACCCGCGCGGCCTACGCGGAGCTGCGCAGGCGGCCCCCGGTCGAGGCCCGGATGTGGCAGCGCAGCAACTACGCGGGGCGCGGTGTGGAGCTGTACGGCGGCCTGGCCGCCGCGGCCGGGGCCGCGACCGCCCTGGGCACCGCGCGCGGCCTGACCGTACGCTCCCGGATCGCGGCCGTCGGCGCCGCACTGGCCGCGGGCGCCTGCGGGGCCTACGACGACCAGGCCGGCTCGCCCGACGAACGCGGCTTCGGCGCGCATCTGAAGGCGCTGCGCGAGGGCCGGTTCACCTCGGGCGCCGTGAAACTCCTCGGCATCGGCGCGGCCGGGCTCGCCGCGGGCACCCTGCTCAAGGTGCGGCCCTTCGACCAACTGCTCGCGGGCGTCGTCATCGCGGGCACCGCGCACGCGGTGAACCTGGTGGACATCTCGCCCGGCCGCGCCGCGAAGGCGGTCATCGCCGTCGGCGTGCCCGGCCTGCTGCGCCGCGGCCCCGCGGGAGTGCTGGCCGCGGCCCCCGTGGGCGCCGCGGCGGCCGTACTCGGCGACGACCTCAGCGAGCGGACGATGCTCGGCGACGGCGGCGCCCACGCGCTCGGCGCGGCGCTGGGCGCGGCGATCGTCGTCGCCAACGGCAGGACCGGGCTGCTGCTGCACGCGGCGGCGCTCATCGCGATGACCGCCGCGGGCGACCGGATCTCCTCCCACGAGCGGTTGTGGAACGCGCCCGGAGTGCGGCACGTTGACTCCTGGGGCCGCGTGGCACACCCGTATGGGTGATCCCAAGGGCGGGTGAGCGGGCCTGAGCGCGACCGTGACCGGTGACCCGCGGGTGCGGCCTGGCATCCTGGAGGGGTTGCCCGTACCCGCCAACACCCGCCGTCCCGTGCCGAGTCAGGAGCAGTGCCCCGCGTGAGCAGCATGTCCACCCCCTTCCAGGGGCAGCTCCACGCCGTGCACGTCATGGGCACGACGTCGGGAGCGCACGTCAGCTCGCTGGCGGGCGGCCTCGTGGCGCGGGGTGTCGCGGTCACCGTCTGCGGGCCCCCCGCCGCCGAGGCCGACTACGCCTTCTCCGGCACCGGCGCCCGCTTCGTACCCCTCGACATCGGCCGCAGGGCCGCCGCCGCCACCGACGCGCCCGCCGTCGCCGCCCTGCGCGCCGTCTTCTCCGGCGCCGGAATCGTCCACGCGCACGGCCTGCGCGCCGGACTGCTGGCCGCGATCGCGCTCGGCGGCCGCAGCACCCCACTGGTCCTCACCTGGCACGGCGGCGCCCCCGCGGAACACGACGGCGCGGGCCGCGCCGCGCTGCTGCGCTGGCTGGAGCGCCGGGCGGTACGCGGCGCCACCGTCGTCCTCGGCGTCTGCGCCGAACTCGTCGACCGGGCCCGCCACCTCGGCGCCAAGGACGTCAGGCTGGCACCGGCCGCCGTACCGCGCCCGGTCGCCCCGCCGCCGCGCCTGCCCGGCGACGGCGAGCGGCACACCCACAAGACCCGCGCCGAATTCGGCGCGATCGACCGCCCGCTGCTGCTGGCCGTCGGCCGCCTCGAAGCCCACAAGGGCTACGACTTGCTGCTGGACGCAGCCGCCCACTGGACGGGTCTCGAACCGCCGCCGCTGGTCGCCGTCGCGGGCGAGGGCAGTAGGCGCGCGGCCCTGGAGAAGCGGATCGAGGCGGAACAGCTCCCGGTGGTCCTGCTCGGCCGCCGCGACGACGTGCCGGAACTGCTCGCCGCCGCCGACCTCGTCGTGCTGCCCAGCCGCTGGGAGGCCCGCCCGCTGATCGCCCAGGAAGCCCTGCACGCGGGCGTTCCCCTGATCGCCACCGCCGTCGGCGGCACCCCCGAACTCGTCGGCGACGCGGCCGTCCTCGTCCCCTACGGCGACGCGGCGGCCCTCGCCCGCGCCGTCGTCACCCTGCTCGCCGACCCCGGCCGCCGTACCGCCCTGTCCGTGGCGGGCCGCGCCCAGGCCGCCACCTGGCCCACCGAGGACGACACGGTGGCCCAGGTGCTCAGCGTCTACGACGAGCTGACGCAGGTCTGACGGACCGGGGTACGGGACCCGCTACGCGCGGAACGCCCCGGTGGCGGTGAGCCGCAGCGCCGTGTCGATCAGCGGCACATGGCTGAACGCCTGCGGGAAGTTGCCGACCTGGCGCTTGCGGCGCGGGTCCCACTCCTCGGCGAGCAGACCCAGGTCGTTGCGGAGCGCCAGCAGCTTCTCGAAGAGCTTGCGCGCCTCCTCGACCCGGCCGATCATCGCGAGGTCGTCGGCGAGCCAGAACGAGCAGGCGAGGAACGCCCCTTCGTCGCCGGGCAGGCCGTCCAGATTCTCCTCGCCGTCGGCGCCGCTGGAGACGGGGTAGCGCAGGACGAAGCCGTCCTCGGTCGACAGCTCCCGCTGAATCGCCTCGATGGTGCCGATGACCCGCTTGTCGTCCGGCGGCAGGAAGCCCATCTGCGGGATGAGCAGCAGCGAGGCGTCCAGCTCCTTGGAACCGTAGGACTGCGTGAAGGTGTTGCGCTCCCGGTCGAAGCCCTTCTCGCACACGTCGTAGTGGATGTCCTCGCGCAGCTCCTTGAGCCGCTCCAGCGGGCCGTCGACCTCGCCGGACTCGATGAGCTTGACGGTGCGGTCGACCGCGACCCAGGCCATCACCTTGGAGTGCACGAAGTGGCGGCGCGGGCCCCGGACTTCCCAGATGCCCTCGTCCGGCTCGTTCCAGTGCTTCTCCAGGTAGCGGATCAGCTTGAGCTGGAGGACGCTCGCGTAGTCGTTGCGGGCCAGGCCCGTCATGTGGCCCAGGTGCAGGGCCTCGGTGACCTCGCCGTACACGTCGAGCTGGAGCTGGTGGGCCGCGCCGTTGCCGATCCGCACGGGGGAGGAGCCCTCGTAACCGGGCAGCCAGTGCAGCTCGTTCTCGCCCAGCTCGCGCTCGCCCGCGATGCCGTACATGATCTGGAGGTTCTCGGGGTCGCCCGCCACCGCGCGCAGCAGCCACTCGCGCCAGGCGCGGGCCTCGTCGCGGTAGCCGGTGCGCAGCAGCGAGGACAGGGTGATCGCGGCGTCGCGCAGCCAGGTGAAGCGGTAGTCCCAGTTGCGGACCCCGCCGATGTCCTCGGGCAGCGAGGTGGTCGGCGCGGCGACGATCGCGCCGGTCGGCCCGTACGTCAGCGCCTTGAGCGTGATCAGCGAGCGCACCACCGCGTCCCGGTACGGGCCGGTGTACGTACACTGCTCGACCCACTCGCGCCAGAAGTCCTCGGTGGCGGTCAGCGACGCCTCGGGCTCCGGCAGCGAGGGCTGCGGCTTGTGCGACGGCTCCCAACTGATGGTGAACGCGATGCGGTCGCCGGGAGCGACGGTGAACTCGGAGTACGTCGTCAGATCCTGGCCGTAGGTGTCGACATCGGTGTCCAGCCACACGGAGTCGGGCCCGGCCACCGCGACCGTACGGTCGCCGACCTTGTGCACCCACGGCGTGATCTGCCCGTAGGAGAAACGCATCCGCAGGGCGGAGCGCATCGGGACGCGGCCGTGCACGCCCTCCACGATCCGGATGACCTGCGGTGCGCCGTCACGCGGCGGCATGAAGTCGATCACACGGACCGTGCCGCGCTCGGTGTCCCACTCGGACTCCAGCACCAGCGAGTCGCCCCGGTACCTGCGGCGCGTCGCGGCCGGCGGCTGGTCGTCCTTGCCGTGCGCGGGGCCGAGCCGCCAGAAGCCGTGCTGCTCGGTACCGAGCAGTCCGGCGAAGACGGCGGGCGAGTCGAACCGGGGGAGGCACAGCCAGTCGACCGTGCCGTCCCGGCAGACCAGTGCGGCGGTCTGCATATCACCGATGAGGGCGTAGTCCTCGATGAGCCCGGCCACGTGCAACTCCAGTCGAACGACAGGCGCCGCCCCCGCTGGGGACGGTCTTGCGGTCTGGGGATTTTGGACGAGCTCATGATCCGGGAACTGGGCGGGGATAGTGCCGTGCCGGTCGGCTCGTAGCAATGCGTCCGTGCAGGATACGTCGTCCGAGGAGGGCGTGCGCATGTCTCCGCGATCTTCGCTCCGCCGGTCGGGTGTACCGGCCCCGCGGCGGCTCCACGACGGCCCCGCGGCTGCGCTACAACGCCTTACTACGGCCTTACTACGGCCCTTCGACGGCCAGAAGAGCGCACGAAAGCTGCCCGAAGACCTCACGAAGACCTCACCAAGACCGCCGGGCGACCGCCCGATGGCCGTCCGGAGGCCGGGCGGAGGCCGGGCGGAGGCCGGGCGGTGGCGGCCCGGAGTGGTGAAAGTCATCGGTCGTGCCCGCCGGCCGCCGTGGCGCATCATTCGGCGGCCGGGGTCGCTGATACCCTGGTAGCCCGTGGGCCGGTGGGATGAACCACTGAACCGCCGCGACGGCGCTCCCAAGCACGAACGCCGTCCCGACCCTCACCTCGCGACCACGGGAGCCCCCTCTTGGCAGCTTTTCTGAAGAATGTGCCGAAATCCACGACGAAGCACATCTTCGTCACCGGTGGTGTGGCCTCCTCTCTCGGCAAGGGCCTGACGGCCTCCAGCCTCGGGGCGCTGCTCAAGGCACGGGGCCTGCGGGTCACCATGCAGAAGCTCGATCCTTATCTCAACGTGGATCCGGGCACCATGAACCCCTTCCAGCACGGCGAGGTCTTCGTCACGGACGACGGCGCCGAGACCGACCTCGACATCGGCCACTACGAGCGCTTCCTCGACGTCAATCTGGCGGGTTCCGCCAACGTCACCACCGGCCAGATCTACTCCACGGTGATCGCCAAGGAGCGGCGCGGCGAGTACCTCGGTGACACCGTGCAGGTGATCCCGCACATCACCAACGAGATCAAGTCCCGTATCCGCCGGATGGCCACCGACGACGTGGACGTCGTCATCACCGAGGTCGGCGGCACGGTCGGCGACATCGAGTCGCTGCCGTTCCTGGAGTCGGTCCGCCAGGTCAGGCACGAGGTCGGCCGGGACAACGTCTTCGTGGTGCACATCTCGCTGCTGCCGTACATCGGCCCCTCCGGCGAGCTGAAGACCAAGCCGACCCAGCACTCGGTGGCCGCGCTGCGCAACATCGGCATCCAGCCCGACGCGATCGTGCTGCGCGCGGACCGCCATGTGCCGGACGCCATCAAGCGGAAGATCTCGCTGATGTGCGACGTCGACGAGGACGCGGTGGTCGCCGCGATCGACGCGCCCTCCATCTACGACATCCCCAAGGTGCTGCACACCGAGGGCCTGGACGCGTACGTTGTCCGGCGGCTGGACCTGCCCTTCCGCGATGTGGACTGGGCCCAGTGGGACGACCTGCTCAAGCGGGTGCACGAGCCCGCCCACGAGGTGAAGGTCGCGCTGGTCGGCAAGTACATCGACCTGCCCGACGCCTATCTGTCGGTGACCGAGGCACTGCGCGCCGGCGGATTCGCCAACAACGCGAAGGTGCACGTCAAGTGGGTCACCTCCGACGACTGCCGGACCCCGGCGGGCGCGGCGGCGCAGCTCGGCGACGTGGACGCGATCTGCGTGCCCGGCGGCTTCGGCGACCGAGGCGTCGAGGGCAAGGTCACCGCGATCACCTTCGCCCGTGAGAACCGCGTCCCACTGCTCGGACTCTGCCTCGGCCTGCAATGCGTGGTCATCGAGGCCGCGCGCAACCTCGCCGGGATCGCCGACGCCAACTCCACCGAGTTCGACCCCGGCACCGGACACCCGGTCATCTCGACCATGGCCGAGCAGCTCGACATCGTGGACGGCAAGGGCGACCTCGGCGGCACGATGCGCCTGGGCACCTACCCGGCGAAGCTCGCCGAGGGCTCCATCGTCCGCGAGGTCTACGGCGACCAGCCGTACGTCGAGGAGCGGCACCGCCACCGCTACGAGGTGAACAACGCCTACCGCGCCGAGCTGGAGAAGGCGACCGGCATCGTCTTCTCGGGCACCTCGCCCGACAACAAGCTCGTCGAGTACGTCGAGTACCCGCGCGAGGTGCACCCGTACCTGGTCGCCACCCAGGCGCACCCCGAACTGAAGTCCCGCCCCACCCGGCCCCACCCGCTGTTCGCCGGGCTGGTCAAGGCGGCGGTCGCGCGCCAGCAGCAGGACGCGCAGGAGCGGCAGGGCTGAAGGCGGCGTTACGGGAGCGGGCCCGGCGCCCGCTCCCGGTCACTCGGTACGGTCACGGACTCGGAAGGCGCAGCATGCTGAAGGACACTCAGGAGGAGTGGCGGGTCACCGTGACCTCCACGCCGTTCACCGGCAAGAAGACGTCGGTACGCACGGACGAGGTGGTCATGCCCGACGGCACCACCGCCGTCCGCGACTACCAGGTCCACCCCGGCTCGGTGGCCGTCCTCGCCCTCGACGACGCCGACCGCGTCCTCGTACTGCGCCAGTACCGGCACCCGGTACGGCAGAAGCTCTGGGAGATCCCGGCCGGACTGCTCGACATCCCCGGTGAGAATCCGCTGCACGCGGCCCAGCGCGAGCTGTACGAGGAGGCGCACGTCAAGGCCGAGGACTGGCGGGTCCTCACCGACGTCTACACCAGCCCCGGCGGTACGGACGAGGCGGTACGGATCTTCCTCGCGCGCGGTGTCTCCGAGGCGGACGGCGAGCGCTTCGCGGTCGCCGAGGAGGAGGCCGACATGGAGCTGGCCCGCGTCCCGCTCGCCGACCTCGTCAGCGGGATCCTCGCGGGCGACCTGCACAACAACTGCCTGGTCGTGGGCGTCTTCGCGCTCCAGGCCGCGATGAACGGCGCCGGTCTCGACGCGCTGCGGCCCGCCGAGTCGCCGTGGCCCGCGCGGCCCTTCACACCCTGACCGTCCGCTCCACAGCTTCTTCACAGCTCCCTCATCGGTCTCGATGATCCGATGGAGTGATCATTTACGCGGTCGGCCGCGTCGGAGCCCCGGACCGGCCCGACCGCGTGAACTAGGCTCGTCGCCGTAGCCGCGTACCCGCGCATCCGCGCCCCGCGCGGACGACCCCACTGAGCCGGGAGCGTAGGCCGTGACGGATCAGGCGCTGAACCCCAACGGGACCCCTGCGGGAGCGGACGCCCCGGCGGCACCTGAACCGGACACGGCCGCCGCACCCGCCAAGGCGCGCGCCCGCCGCCGACGGCCGGCTTCCGCCGGCTCCCCGACGCGCAAGGGCCCGGCCCCCGAGGCCCCTTCTGCCGCCGTCGAGTCCGGGCCGGAGCAGCCGCCCGCGAAGGACGCCGAGCCGGAACCCGAGTCCGAGTCCGAGTCCGAGTCGGCACCGGACACTCCGGCCGTTCGTCCGGCGAAGGCCGAGCGCGCCGCCGCTGTCGCGCCGGGAACCGAGAACGGGTCCGGGGCGGACGCCGAGGCGGACCCCAAGCCTGATCCCACGCCTCATCGCAAGACCGACCCCAAGGCCGACCCCAACGCCGACCCCAAGGCCGGGACCGCGCCCGCCGCGCCTTCGGATGTCGGCGCGGGCGCTGCCCGCCCGGTGAGCCGGACCGGCGAGGTCACGGTGCGGGTCGGCGCCGCCGTATGGGCGGGAGCCCGGGGCGACGGTCAATTCGTGGGCCGGGAAAGGGAGTTGGCGGAGCTGCGCGGAGAGATCGGACGGCCGGGCCTCGGAAAGCAGGGGAAGGGGCGGGCGCGCGTGCTGCTCGTCGCCGGACGCCCCGGCGTCGGTCGGACCGCGCTCGCGCTGCGCCTGGCCGAAGACCTGGCCGACGACTACCCGGACGGCCAGGTCTTCCTGCGTATGACCTCCCCGGAAGGGGAGCCCGTACCCGCCGAGCAGGCCGTCCGCGCCCTCCGCCGAGCCCTCGCCCGTACTCCGGGAGCCGGCGGATCGGCCGCCCCCGTAACACCCGCCGCTCCCGCCCCGGCCGCCCCGTCCGGCGGCCCCGCCGCCACCTCGCGCAAGACGCTCCTCGTCCTGGACGACGTCCTGCGCGCCGATCAGCTCGACGGGCTGATTCCCGACGCGCCCGGCAGCCTTGTCGTCGTCACCTCGGACGGCCCGCTGCCCGGAGTGCCGGACGTGCGGCCGTGCACGCTGGGCGGGCTCGACACGCCCGCCGCCGTGGAACTGCTCGCGCACAGCATCGGCTCCACCCGGGTGACCTGCGACCCGCGCGCCGCCGAGGCCCTGGTGCAGGAGATCGGCGGGCACCCCACCGCGCTGCGGCTGGTCGCCGCCTGGCTCGCGGCCCGGCCGACGCTCTCCGTGGCGGACGCCGCGACCCGGCTGCGTACGGTCTCGGCCGACGCGCCCGCCGCGCCCTCGGCCGAAGCGGACGGGACGGCGCCCTCGCGCGCCACCGCGCAGGGCGAACTCGTCCGGTCCTTCCGGCTGGTCTACGAGGACGTGCCGCAGACCGCCGCGCGGATGCTGCGACTCCTGTCGCTGGCACCTGCGGGCATGGTCGACGCGCAGGTCGCCTCGGCGCTCGCGGGCTGTTCCGTGGCCGCCGCGCAGAGCACGCTCGACGACTTCGTCGGCGGCGCACTGCTGGCGCCGGGTCCGGTGACGGGCGACGAGCTGCCGCCGCAGTACCGCCTGCCCGGCTGCTTCGAGCCGCTGCTGCGCGGGCTGCTCGAATCCCGCGACCGCCCGGAGGAGGTCCGGCTGGCCCGGGCCAGGATGCTGGAGCGGACCGTACGGCTGCTGCTGTCGTGCGGCTCGGCGCTCGTGCGGATGCGGCTGCCGGACGACGGCCCGCGCAGCCTCAGCTTCGACTCGCCCGCGACGGCCGCCGAGTGGCTGCGGTCCCGGCTGCCCGCGCTGCTGGCCTCCGCGCGGGTCGCCGTCGCGGACGGCGATCTGGACACCCTGGCCAGACGGCTGATCGCCGCCCAGGTGCAGGCGCTCGCCGCCTTCCCCGGCGGGAACGCGATGGCGGCCGAGCAGTACGAACTGCACGGCCTGGTCCTGGACGTCGCCGAGCGGCGCGGCCTGGACCGGGAGAAGGCGGCGGCGCTGATCAATCTCGGCGACCTGGACGCGGCGGCGGGCCGTTCCGACCGGGCGCTCGACCGGTACCGCGCCGCACTGGGCGCGGCCCGCAAGTGCGACGACGCGGAGGCCGAGGGCCGGGTGCTGGAAGCCCTCGGCGGTACGTATCAGGAGCGGCACGACCCGCAGCGGGCCGCCGACTGGTACGGCAGGGCGCTCGCGCTGCGCCAGGAACGCGGCGAGACCTTCCACGAGGCCCGGCTGCACGGCCGGATCGGGGCGCTGTTCACCTACGACGGCCGGTACGGGCCCGCGCTGCGCGAATGGCGCGCCGCCGCCGGGGCGTACCGGCGGCTGGGCGACCTGGGCGCGCAGGCCCGCGCGCTGACCGAGGCCGCGCGGGTGCAGGAGTACGCGGGCTACCCGGAGGACGCGCTGCGGACCTGCCGCGACGCGCTGTACTGGGCGCGCAAGGCGGGGGAGCGGCGGCTGGAGGGCGCGATCCTGCTGCGGCTCGCCGACACGCTCGACCGGCTGGGCGATCCCAGCGGCGCCACGGTCCAGCGCGCCGCCGCGAACCGCCTGCTCAGCGAGGGCGAATCGGCGCCGAACTGACGATCCCCGCGCTGTATACCTACGAAACTGCCAATGGTCTCGGCCAAAGTGGTCACTTTGTAAGGCTGGACAGAGAGTCTTCCTTCACTAGACTGGCTTCCTGCCGCCCCAAAGCGGTCATTCTTCCCTGAGCGCAAGGACCGTGATCGACGTGAAGGTGGGCATCCCCCGCGAGGTCAAGAACAACGAGTTCCGCGTGGCCATCACCCCGGCAGGCGTGCACGAACTCGTCCGCAATGGACACCAGGTCTTCGTGGAGCAGGGCGCCGGCGACGGCTCGTCCATCCCCGACGAGGAGTACGTCTCGGCCGGTGCGGGCATCCTCGCCACCGCCGACGAGGTGTGGGCCACGGCCGATCTGCTGCTCAAGGTGAAGGAGCCGATCGCCGAGGAGTACCACCGGCTCCGCAAGGACCAGACGCTCTTCACCTACCTGCACCTCGCCGCCTCCCGCGCGTGCACGGACGCGCTGCTGGAGTCGGGCACCACCGCCATCGCGTACGAGACGGTGGAGACCGCGAACCGCCAGCTCCCGCTGCTCGCCCCGATGTCCGAGGTGGCCGGCCGGCTCGCCCCGCAGGTCGGCGCCTACCACCTGATGCGCTCGGCCGGCGGTCGCGGCGTCCTGCCCGGCGGCGTCCCCGGTGTCCAGTCCGGCAAGGCCGTCGTCATCGGCGCCGGTGTCTCCGGCTGGCACGCCACCACCATCGCGCTCGGACTCGGCTTCCACGTCACGCTGCTGGACAAGGACGTCAACAAACTGCGCGAGGCCGACAAGGTGTTCGGCAACCGCGTGCAGACCATCGCCTCCAACGCCTACGCGCTGGAGAAGGCCGTGCTCGACGCCGACCTCGTGATCGGCGCGGTGCTCATTCCGGGCGCGAAGGCGCCGAAGCTGGTCACCAACGAGCTGGTCTCGCGCATGAAGCCGGGATCTGTCCTTGTCGACATCGCGATCGACCAGGGCGGCTGCTTCGAGGACTCCCGCCCCACCACGCACGCCGAACCGACGTTCCCCGTGCACCAGTCGGTGTTCTACTGCGTCGCGAACATGCCCGGCGCGGTTCCCAACACCTCGACGTACGCGCTGACCAACGCGACGCTGCCGTACATCGTCGAACTGGCCAACCGCGGCTGGCGCGAGGCGCTGCGACGTGACGCGGCTCTCGCTCTCGGTCTCAACACGCATGAGGGACAAGTTGTTTACGGTCCGGTGGCCGAGGCGCACGGCCTCGACTCCACCGACCTGCACGCGCTGCTGGGCTGACCGGCGGCCACTGTGACCAGGCGCGTCAACATCGCGCCAACACCGCACCACCGGCCGGGTCTTGTGTGTCGAGGCCCGGCCGTTCATGTGCTTACGCCCTTGACAGCGGGGTGTTCGGTTGCCGACACATCGTGCCGTGTCCGGCGGATTGTGTTGCTGTGGACCACCGACACGCCATAGAGTCGCGAATCGTCGGCTGTAGTCACGCTGACCTGTCTAGAAGTTTCCTGGTCACCAAGGAGGTAAGACGACTTGTGAATGAGTCGACATTTGCTCCCGGGGGTGGTCAACCAGGAATGACCGTCGGTTCCGTCGCGGTCCGCACCTTCGAGTCCCGCCGGCCCGAGACGAACACAGAGACGCAACCTGCTTACGCCATGGCGCCTTTCAACGACAACGACCTGCAGGACGGTCAGTTCTACGACCCGGATGCCGAGTACGAACCGGATCCGGAGTACGCGGCCACCCTCGCCCCGGACGCGGCCCGGCAGCGCCGCGAACGCGTCGGCCCCACCGGCCGGCCCCTGCCGTACTTCCCGATCCCCAATCCGCTCACCAACCACGGCCCCGCGAAGATCGTCGCGATGTGCAACCAGAAGGGCGGGGTCGGCAAGACCACCTCGACCATCAACCTGGGCGCGGCGCTGGCCGAATACGGCCGCCGGGTGCTTCTTGTTGACTTCGACCCGCAGGGCGCGCTCTCGGTCGGCCTCGGGGTCAACCCGATGGAACTCGACATCACGGTCTACAACCTGCTGATGGAACGCGGACTGGCGGCCGACGAGTGCCTGCTGAAGACCGCGGTGCCCGGCATGGACCTGCTCCCCAGCAATATCGACCTGTCGGCAGCGGAAGTGCAGCTCGTCAGCGAGGTCGCCCGCGAGTCGTCGCTCCAGCGTGCCCTCAAGCCGCTGATGGCCGACTACGACTACATCGTCATCGACTGCCAGCCCTCGCTCGGCCTGCTGACGGTCAACGCGCTCACCGCGGCGCACTCGGTGATCGTTCCGCTGGAGTGCGAGTTCTTCGCACTGCGCGGGGTCGCGCTGCTCACCGAGACCATCGAGAAGGTCCGCGAGCGGCTCAACCCCGAGCTGGAGCTCGACGGCATCCTCGCCACCATGTACGACTCGCGCACCGTGCACAGCCGCGAGGTGCTGGCCCGGGTCGTCGAGGCGTTCGACGAGCACGTCTTCCACACCGTCATCGGCCGCACCGTGCGGTTCCCCGAGACGACCGTGGCGGGCGAGCCGATCACCACCTACGCGTCCAACTCCGTCGGCGCGGCCGCCTATCGCCAGCTCGCCAGGGAGGTGCTCGCCCGGTGCCACGCCGAGTGAGTCTGCCGGGCGCCGACGAGCTGTTCCGGACGACCGGAGGAGCGGCGCTCCAGGCCCCGCAGCCACGGCAGCACCCCGGCGGCCCCGGCCCCGGCGGCTCCGGTGGTTCCGGGAGCTCCGGCGGCTCCGGTGGTCCGGGCGAAGGACAGAACGGTACGCAGGCGGACGGCCGGCTGCGGTCCGTACCGGTGGCCGACCCGGCCGCCGGGAACGACGCGGCCGATCCCGCGGACGGCGACGAAGGGACACGACCCTCCGGCACCGCGGGACAGGGCGAGGACAACGCGGAACACGGCGGCCGGGACATCCCGACCTCACGCCGCCCGCTGACCGCCGAACGGGCCGGTATGCCGTCGCCCGCCGCCTCCTCCGGCACCATGACCGCGCCCGCGCCGCAGCCGCAGGCCGCACCGGTCCAGCCCCCGATCACCGCCCAGCCGCAGCCCCAGCAGGCGCGGCGCAAGGCCGCCCGGCAGAACCGCCGTCCCAGCGGGCGCGAGCGGCACGACGAGAAGATCACCGTCTATGTCTCCGCCGAGGAGCTGATGGATCTGGAACACGCCCGGCTGGTGCTGCGCGGTGAGCACGGGCTCGCCATCGACCGCGGCCGGATCGTCCGCGAGGCCGTCGCCGTGGTGCTGGCCGATCTGGAGTCGCGCGGCGACGCGAGCATCCTCGTACGCCGTCTGCGGGGCCGCTGACGCCCGACGGCGCGCGGTCGGGGAACGGGGCATGGCCTGCTGCGGCGAGTAGCCTGCACAGACCACTTCGTACCCTGGACCCCGATGCCGACCTCACCCGCCACTCCCCGCCGCAGCCTCGGGCTCGGCGCCGCCGCCGAGGCGGAACCGACGCCTGCCGTGACAGCGGAGCCGCCTGCCGCGGTGGCGGCACAGGCCGTGGAAGAGGCGGTGGAAGAGACCGGGCCCGCGGCACCGGTCGAAGCCGTTGAGGCCGAGCCGGCTCCGGCTCCGGCCGGAGGGGACCGTTTCACCGTACGGCTGGCGAATTTCGAGGGGCCGTTCGACCTGCTGCTCGGGCTGATCTCCAAGCACAAGATGGACGTCACGGAGGTGGCGCTGTCGAAGGTCACCAACGAGTTCATGACGTACATCCACGCCATGGGCCCGGACTGGGACCTCGACCAGACCACCGAGTTCCTGGTCGTCGCGGCCACCCTGCTGGACCTGAAGGCGGCCCGCCTGCTGCCGTCCGCCGAGGTCGAGGACGAGGCGGACCTCGCGCTGCTGGAAGCACGGGACCTGCTCTTCGCCCGGCTGCTCCAGTACCGGGCGTACAAGCGGATCGCGGCGATCTTCGCCGAGCGGCTGGACAACGAGGCGCTGCGCTACCCCCGTACCGTCGGCCTCGAACCGCAGCACGCGGAGTTGCTGCCCGAGGTCGTCCTCAGCATCGGCCCCGAGCGCTTCGCGCGGCTCGCGGTGAAGGCGATGCTGCCCAAGCCCAAGCCGCAGGTGTACGTCGACCACATCCACGCCCCGCTGGTGAGCGTCCGGGAACAGGGCGAGCGGGTGATCGCGCTGCTGCGGGAGCTCGGCGTGGCCAGTTTCGGGCAGTTGACCGAGGACGCGCCGGACACGCTGACGGTCGTGGCGCGCTTCCTCGCGCTCCTTGAGCTGTACCGGGAGAAGGCGGTCGCGCTGGACCAGGAGGAGGCCCTGGGGCTGCTCCAGGTCCGCTGGACGGGCGGGGAGCAGGACACGGCGGCGCCGCTGGTGACCGACGAGTTCGACCAGGAGGCGGCGGCTCCGGCGCGCAGGCCGGAACCGCGGCGGGAGCCGGAACCGGTGCCGGCGGCGGAGTCAGTGCCGGTGCGTGAGCCGCAGCACGAGCAGGGAGAGGCCGAGGAATGACGGACGTGTCGGATATCACCGGGGCCCTTGCCGCGGCCGGCGCGGCAGGCGATACGGCGGCGCCCGCGGGCCTGCTCGCCGCCGCGACCGCCGAGCTGGAGCTGAAGCCCGCCCTGGAGGCGGTGCTTATGGTCGTCGACGAACCGGCCACCGAGGAGCACCTGGCCAAGGTCCTGGAACGGCCGCGGCGGGCCGTCGGCAGGGCGCTGCGCGAGCTGTCCGACGACTACACCCGCGAGGGACGCGGCTTCGACCTGCGGCTGGTCGCCGGTGGCTGGCGCTTCTACACCCGGCCCGCCTTCGCGCCCGCCGTGGAGAAGTTCGTCCTCGACGGGCAGCACGCCCGGCTCACGCAGGCCGCGCTGGAGACGCTGGCGGTGGTCGCGTACCGGCAGCCGGTCAGCCGTTCGCGCGTCTCGGCGGTCCGCGGAGTCAACTGCGACGGCGTCATGCGCACCCTCCTCCAGCGGGGGCTGGTCGAGGAAGGTGGGACGGAACCCGAGACAGGTGCGATCCTGTACAGGACGACGAACTACTTCCTGGAACGTATGGGCCTGCGCAGCCTCGACGAGCTGCCCGAGCTAGCACCGTTCCTGCCGGAGGCGGAAGCGATCGAGGCGGAGTCCCAGGAGGGGCTTCCGTCGTTCGATCCGGACGCGCCGGACGACACCTCGACAACGGACACTTGATGCGAAGCAGCGACAGGAACAGCGGCGGCAACCGGAACCCGCGGGGCGGCGGAGGCGACAGGCCCCGTGACGCCGACCGGCGTGGCGGTGCCGACCGGCGCGGCGACGGCCGCTCGGGCGACGGGCGCTCGGGGGACGCGCGCCGCGGTGAGGGCCAGAGCCAGCGGCCCAAGGGCACGCCGCGTCCCGAGGAGCGCCGCTACGACGTGGGCAGCACCGGCCAGTCGGGTGCGAACAAGCCCGGCGGAATGCCGCGTACCAAGCCCGGCAGCAACAAGCCGACCGGCAACCGCGGCCGCAAGCCGGTGCCGGCCCGGCCGCGCGAGCTGGACGCGCAGATCGAGGAGCGCAACCGGGAGCGGCACAGCAAGCCGCAGATCAAGACGCCCAAGACCTTCCCCGGCGCCGAGCAGGAGGGCGAGCGCCTGCAGAAGGTGCTCGCGCGGGCCGGAATGGGTTCGCGCCGGGCGTGCGAGGAGCTGATCGAACAGCACCGCGTCGAGGTCAACGGGCGGATCGTCACCGAGCAGGGCCTGCGGGTCGACGTGGACCACGACGAGGTGAAGGTCGACGGGCTGACCGTCGCCACCCAGTCGTATCTCTTCTTCGCGCTCAACAAGCCGGCCGGTGTCGTCTCCACCATGGAGGACCCCGACGGCCGCCAGTGCCTCGGCGACTACGTCACCAACCGCGAGACCCGGCTCTTCCACGTCGGTCGGCTCGACACCGAGACCGAGGGCCTGATCCTGCTCACCAACCACGGCGAGCTGGCCCACCGGCTGACCCACCCGCGCTACGGCGTGCAGAAGACCTATCTCGCCGCGATCCAGGGGCCGCTCCCGCGCGACCTCGGCAAGCAGCTCAAGAGCGGTATCGAGCTGGAGGACGGCTGGGCCCGCGCGGACCACTTCCGCGTGGTCCAGAACACCGGCAAGAACTACCTCGTCGAGGTCACCCTCCACGAGGGCCGCAAGCACATCGTCCGCCGCATGCTCTCCGAAGCGGGCTTCCCCGTCGACAAACTGGTCCGCACCAGCTTCGGCCCCATCCCCCTCGGCGACCAGAAGTCCGGCTGGCTCCGCCGCCT
Organism: Streptomyces sp. NPDC025721; assembly: GCF_055558595.1. Taxonomy (NCBI): domain Bacteria; kingdom Bacillati; phylum Actinomycetota; class Actinomycetes; order Kitasatosporales; family Streptomycetaceae; genus Streptomyces; species Streptomyces sp. NPDC025721. The sequence goes on from NZ_JBVHMF010000012.1 coordinate 33,222, forward strand.
GACCAACACCGAGGTCGGCATGCTGATGCACGAGGTCGAGCTCTAACCCCCACCGCCGGACGCCGAACCGCCGGAAAGCCCTGGTCACCCGGGGCTCCGGCGGCTTGGATGACCGTATGACCATCCTGTCTTCCAAGCGCCCCGCGACCGGCGCGATGATCGGCCTCGCGCTCGGTGACGCCCTCGGCTTCCCGACCGAGTTCAACACGGTCGCGCAGATCGAGGCGAAGTGCGGGCCGTGGCGGGGGATGGAGCTGTTCACCCCCGCCGTGGTGTCCGACGACACGCAGATGACGCTGGCCTTCGGGCGCGCTCTGCGCAGGGCGGCGGGGCGCGGTCCGTTGGCGCCGTCGCGGCTGCTCCGGCCGCTGCGCGAGGAGTACGTCGAGTGGTGGCGGTCGCCGGAGAACAACCGGGCGCCCGGCCACACGTGCATGGTGGCGTGCCGGCGGCTCAGCGATCAGGACCGGCGCTGGCAGGACGCGACCGAGATCGGGTCGAAGGGGTGCGGCGCCAACATGAGGGTCGCCCCCGCGGGGCTCGTGCCGGGGCTCGACGAGCGGACCCGCGCGGGCATCGCGCAGTTCCAGGCGGCGCTCACGCACGGGCATCCGACCGGGCTCGCGGCCTCGGACCTGACCGCGTACGCCGTCCGGCTGCTGGCGCAGGGCACCCGGCCCGCCGAACTGCCCGGCCTGCTGCGGGAGTACGCGGCGGCCAACCGGTCGCGGTACCACGAGGCGTGGCTGGGCGACCTGTGGACGTACGCGCAGGACCCCACGCCCGCGCGGTTCATCGAGCGCGGCTGGGACGAGTGCGCGCTGGCGCTCGACCGGCTCGGGGAGGCGCTGCGGGCACCCGACCGGGAGGCCGATCCGTGCCTGGCGACCGGGGAGGGGTGGGTCGCAGAGGAGGCGTTCGCGACCGGGCTGCTGTGCTTCCTGCTCTTTCCCGACGAGCCGGTCACCGCCTTGCGCCGGGCCGCGTGCAGTTCAGGTGACTCGGACTCGATCGCCTGTCTGACGGGCGCCTTCGCGGGGGCGTGGCTCGGGGCGGACGCCTGGCCCGCTGAGTGGGCCGGACGGATCGAGTACGGGCATGAGCTACGCGGGCTTGGGGGGGAGTGGGAATGTGGCTGAGGTGCGGCGGACGCGGGTGAGGAAGGCTTCTATGCGGGGGCGGTCGGGGTCGGGGGGGAGGGGGGAGCGGGCGGCGGCGGTGTCGGTCTCTTCGTGGAGCGTGCGCATCCAGGCGCGGACCTCGTCCCAGCTCAGTTCGCCGCGCTTGACGGACAGCAGGCGCTCGCGCTGGTCGCCGACGTCGATGGTGAGGCGGCCGGTGCGCAGCAGGTCGCGGCAGGACATCAGGAGCCGCAGCAGGTGCATGGCGTGCTTCCAGCGCGGCTGGCCGTGGGTGCGGATGTCCGCTTCGAGGCGGCCGAGCTGCTGGGCGGCGTAGCCGCGGAAGGTGGCGTCGGCGCGGCGGGAGAGGAACGCGTCGCGCAGGTCGAGGAGTTCGAGCCCGGTCGGGTCGGCGTACTCCACCAGCGGTGAGTGCAGGCATTCGAGCAGATTGGGGTTGGCGCGCAGCGCGAGCGAGCAGAATCGCTCCAGCTCCCAGGAGAACTGTTCGTGCCGCGGTCCTGTGACATGCGTCGGCGGCTTGTCGAAACGCCAGAACAATTCGGTGGGCGCCACGTACACACCGCGCCGGTCGGTGTCACTGCCGTCGGTGGCCAGACCGAAGGCGCGCGAGCCCATGACGCAGGCATAGACCGTGTGGTCCCGGACAAGGTCGTGCCCCAGCGGATCGCGCATGAGGGCGATTATCGCCATGAAGTCCGACCAAGCGCCGGAGTTTCCACTGCTTCGTGCGGTGATCACGTTGCGGACGGTGAGGGCGGGGCCCACGGTACCGCTGCGGCGGGGGAGATCCCGAGGGCCGTAGCGGGACTACGACCAGGCCGTCAGCCCGAGCGGACGGCCGTACGAATCCCGTACGACCTCCAGCATGCCGGTCACCGCGGGCCGGTCGATGGGGCCGTAGACGTGCGGGAAGGCCGTGCCCTCCGGAACGCCGGGCGGCGGCGCCGGATCGGCCGCCTCCCAGCGGACCTCGGCGCGCAGCGCGGCCTCCTCGATCAGCAGCACCATCAGCGGCCCCGCCACCTCCCGGTAGAAGGCGTCGGCCACCGCGAGGGTCACGGCCTCGTCGGGCGAGCAGTGCACAAAACCCTCCTCGTCCAGGGAGGCGGGGGCGTACGGGCGCTCGGGCGCGTGCAGCCAGTCGTCCAGCGGCACCAAGTGGAAGAGCATGGGGAAGTTCTACCTGGTCCGGGCGGGTGAGGCGGTGGCAAGTGGCGGCGGAGACGGGTTTGCGGGACATTGTCCGTGTTCGGTACCGGGCGACGTGACGCGCGCCGACGGCCCGACTCCTGAAAGGGACGAGACCATGGCGGGAAACGACCTCGGAAGCCTTCTCGGCACTCTGCTCAGCGGCGCGAAGGGCGGCTCCTCCGCCGGCGGCGCGGGCGGCCTCCTCGGTTCGCTGCTGGGCCAGCTCGGCGGCAAGGGCGCGGCCGGTGGCACCGGCGCCGCCGCGGCCAACGGCGCATCGGGCAACCCCCTCGAAGGGCTGCTGGGCATGCTCAACAAGTCCGGCCTCGGCGAGCAGGCCAGGTCGTGGGTGGGCCTGGGCGACAACAAGCCCGTCACCGGCGACCAGATCGCCCAGGCGCTTCCCGACGACGCCCTCCAGAAGGCGGCGCAGGATGCGGGCGTCTCCCCGCGGGAGGCCGCCGACCACCTCGCGGGCAGCCTCCCCGAGGCGGTGGACAAGCTGACGCCCGAGGGCGAGGTCCCGCAGGGGGAGTCCCTCCAGGACGTCATCAGCAGGCAGCTCAGCAAGCTCGGCGGCCTCGGCAAGTAATGTCCCCGCCCCCGAGGCGGTCCGGCTCGCGTACCCAGCCGCCCCGGGGGCCTTGCCCGTACGTCCTCGCCGCGCGTACGCCCGCGCCGCGCGTACGCCCGCGCCGCGCGTACGCCCGCGCCGCGCGTACGCCCGCGCCGCGCGTACGCCCGCGCCGCCCGTACGCCCGTGGCGCCCGTACGTCCGTGGCGCCCGTACGCCCGCGGCGCGCGTCTCGCAGTGCGGGCGGCCGTCTCGCGCCCCGCCCCCGGTGACTACCCTGGTCGGCAGGTACGTGAGCAGCCGAGGGAGCAGTGACGTGGCGGTACGAACGGTCCGCGGGAGCGGCCGACCCGAGCGGGACGCCTCCGGGAGCGTCGCCCAGTGAGGACCGCCCTGGTCGTCGGCAGCGGTCTGATGGGCACCTCCGCCGCCCTCGCGCTCACCGCGCGCGGTGTGGACGTCCACCTCACCGACCACGACCCGGGCACCGCGCGCACCGCGGCCTCGCTCGGCGCGGGCACCACGGGGGAGCCCGAGGGCCCGGTCGACCTCGTGATCGTCGCCGTGCCGCCCGCCCACGTCGCGGCCACCCTCGCCGACGCGCTGACCCGCGGCCTCGGCCGCGGCTACCTCGACATCGCCAGCGTCAAGGGCGGCCCGCGCCGCGACCTGGAGGCGCTGGGCTGCGACCTCACCCACTACATCGGCACCCACCCCATGGCGGGCCGCGAGCGCTCCGGGCCGCTGGCCGCGACCGCCGACCTCTTCGAGGGCCGCCCCTGGGTGCTCACCCCGACCCCGGCCACCGACACCGAGGTGCTCAACCTCGCCCTCGAACTGGTCGCGCTGTGCCGCGCCGTCCCCGTCGTCATGGACGCCGACGCCCACGACCGGGCCGTCGCCCTGGTCTCGCACACCCCGCAGCTCGTCTCCAGCATGGTCGCGGCCCGCCTGGAGCACGCCGAGGACACCGCCGTACGCCTGTGCGGCCAGGGCATCCTCGACGTCACGCGCATCGCGGGCTCCGAGCCCGGCATGTGGATGGACATCCTGGCCGCCAACCCCGGACCGGTCGCCGACGTCCTCGCCGACGTCGCCGTCGACCTGACCGAGACGGTCGCGGCGCTGCGCGCCCTCCAGTCCGCCGACGAGGACAAGCGGCGCGGCGGCGCGGCGGGCATCGAGGACATCCTGCGGCGCGGCAACGCGGGCCGCGCCAAGGTCCCCGGCAAGCACGGCACGGCGCCCAAGGCGTACGAGATCGTGGCCGTCCTCATCGGCGACCAGCCGGGCGAGCTGGCCCGCCTCTTCGCCGACGCGGGCGCGGCGGGCGTCAACATCGAGGACGTCCGCATCGAACACTCCACCGGACAGCAGGCCGGTCTGGTGCACCTCATGGTCGAGCCGCGCACCGCGCCCGCCCTGACCGTGGCACTGCGCGAACGCGGCTGGTCGATCCGGCAGTAGACGTATGGCGCGGGCCGGGCGGTGGCACGGTCGGGGCGCGGCCGGGCTCCGGCGGTACGGATCGGACGCGTGCCGGACGGGTCAGCCGCAGGACCGTACGCGGGCACAGGGCGCACATGGCTCACCCGGCACACCCGGGCGCGAGCGTGACGGGCACCCGGCCCGGCACCCCGGCCCCGTGCCCGTCCCGGCAGGGAAAACCCGTGGCGTTCCGGCGCGCGGGCGGCCGGTAACCTTGGGGGAATGGCATCCGGCCCCTCGGCCGGCCCGCCCGCCCCCCGCTCCGCGCACGAGGAAGGCCACCCGCTGTGGAAAATCCGGTGATCGTCGCCATCGACGGCCCTTCCGGTACCGGCAAGTCCAGCACGTCCAGGGCGGTCGCGGCGAAGCTGGGGCTGAGCTACCTCGACACCGGGGCGCAGTACCGCGCGATCACCTGGTGGATGCTGAGCAACGGCATCGACGTCAACGACCCGGTGGCCGTCGCCGACTGCGCGGGCAAGCCCGCCATCGTCGCGGGCCACGACCCGGCGGCCCCCGGCATCACCGTGGACGGCGTGGACGCCTCGGGCCCGATCCGCACCCAGGAGGTCACCGCCGCGGTCAGCGCCGTCAGCGCGGTCCCCGAGGTACGGGCCAGGATGGTCGAGTTGCAGCGCGCCGCCGCCACCGCGTCCCCCGGCGGCATCGTGGTCGAGGGCCGGGACATCGGCACGACCGTCTTCCCTGACGCCACCGTCAAGATCTTCCTCACCGCGTCCGCCGAGGCCCGCGCCGCCCGCCGCAGCGGTGAGCTGAACGGCGCGCTGAGCGTCGCGGACACCCGGGCCGCGCTCATCAAGCGGGACGCGGCCGACTCGGGCCGCAAGACCTCCCCGCTGGCCAAGGCCGCCGACGCGGTCGAGGTCGACACCACCGACCTCACCCTCGACCAGGTCATCGAGTGCATCGTCACTCTGGTCGAGGAGAAGCGGGCGCCCAGGTGACCGCAGAGCAGGGCACGGCGCCGGGACCGCGCGGAGCGGCCGTCGGACGCCGGATCGGCATCGTCTTGATGAACGGCCTGTGGCGGCCCCGGGTGCTCGGCGCCTGGCGGGTACCGGCGCACGGCCCGGTCATCCTGGCGGGCAACCACTCGCACAACATCGACGGCCCGATGCTGATCGGCATCTCGCCGCGCCCGCTCCACTTCCTGGTGAAGAAGGAAGCCTTCGTCGGGCCGCTCGACCCGTTCCTGCGCTCCATCGGGCAGCTCAAGGTCGACCGCGAGACCGCCGACCGTACGGCGATAACCGCCGCGCTCGGCGTCCTGGAGCGCGGCGGGATGCTCGGCATCTTCCCCGAGGGCACCCGGGGCGACGGCGACTTCGCCGAGCTGCGCTCGGGTCTGGCGTACTTCGCGGTGCGCTCCGGCGCGCCCGTCGTGCCGGTCGCCGTCCTCGGCAGCACCGCCAAGGGCCGGGCGGTCCCGGCGCTGCCGCCGCTGCGCTCGCGGATCGACGTCGTCTTCGGGGAGCCCTTCGAGGCGGGCGACGGCAGCGGGCGCCGCACCCGCAGCGCGATGGACGCCGCCACGCTGCGCATCCAGGAGCGGCTCACCGCCCACCTGGCGCACGCCAAGCAAGCCACCGGCCGCTGACCGCGCAGACGGAAAACGCGCAGGCCGAACCGCACCGGCTGCACCACACTGGTTACCGCAGCCGCCACAGTTGATCGACGGAGATACCTCATGGACCACGCAGACGAGCAGACCGAGCACGGCGGGACCGGCGCGCTCGGCGACGCCGAATACGCCGAGTTCATGGAGCTTGCCGCCGAGGAGGGCTTCGACCTCGAAGAGGTGGCCGACGACCTGGCCGAGGCCGGGCACGGCCCGCTGCCGGTGCTCGCCGTGGTCGGCCGTCCCAACGTCGGCAAGTCGACACTGGTCAACCGGATCATCGGCCGCCGCGAGGCGGTCGTGGAGGACAAGCCGGGCGTCACCCGCGACCGCGTCACGTACGAGGCGAACTGGAACGGCCGCCGCTTCAAGATCGTGGACACCGGCGGCTGGGAGCAGGACGTCCTCGGCATCGACGCCTCCGTGGCGGCGCAGGCCGAGTTCGCCATCGAGGCGTCCGACGCGGTGGTCTTCGTCGTGGACTCCACCGTCGGCGCCACCGACACCGACGCGGCGGTCGTACGGCTGCTGCGCCGCGCGGGCAAGCCGGTCGTGCTGGCCGCCAACAAGGTCGACGGACCGTCCGGCGAGGCCGACGCGGCCGCGCTGTGGAACCTCGGCCTCGGCGAGCCCTACCCGGTCTCCTCGCTGCACGGCCGGGGCACCGGCGATCTGCTCGACGCCATCATCGAGGTGCTGCCCGAGGCGCCCGCGCTGACCTTCGGCGACGTCGTCGGCGGCCCGCGCCGGATCGCGCTCATCGGCCGCCCGAACGTCGGCAAGTCGTCCCTGCTGAACAAGGTGGCCAACGAGGACCGGGTGGTCGTCAACGAGGTCGCGGGCACCACCCGCGACCCGGTGGACGAGCTGATCCAGCTCGGCGGTGTCACCTGGAAGTTCATCGACACCGCGGGCATCCGCCGCCGCGTCCACCTCACCGAGGGCGCGGACTACTACGCCTCGCTGCGTACGGCGGCGGCGCTGGAGAAGGCCGAGGTCGCGGTCATCCTGGTGGACGCCAGTGAGACGCTGGCCGAGCAGGACACCCGGATCATCACCATGGCCGTCGAGGCGGGCCGCGCGGTCGTGATCGCGTACAACAAGTGGGACCTGCTGGACGAGGAGCGGCGCTACTACCTGGAGCGCGAGATCGAGAAGGACCTCGTGCAGGTGCAGTGGGCGCCGCGGGTCAACGTCTCGGCGCGCACCGGGCGGCACATGGAGCGGCTGGTCCCGGCGATCGAGACGGCCATCGCGGGCTGGGAGACCCGGGTGCCGACCGGCCGCCTCAACGCGTTCCTGGGCGAGCTGGTCGCCGCGCACCCGCACCCGATCCGCGGCGGAAAGCAGCCCCGCATCCTGTTCGGGACGCAGGCGGGCATCAAGCCGCCGCGGTTCGTGCTGTTCGCCTCGGGTTTCCTGGAGGCGGGCTACCGGCGCTTCATCGAGCGTCGGCTGCGCGAGGAGTTCGGCTTCGCCGGTACGCCGATCCAGGTGTCGGTGCGGGTCCGCGAGAAGCGCGGGCGCAAGAAGTAGCGGCGCGCACGGGCCCCCGCGAGCCGGGGGCTCCCGGGGTCAGAGCCCGGGCATCCGATTGTCGGGACGACCCGGCGGCAGCGCCGCCGGGCCGTTGCCGCGGTGCCTGCCGGGGGCGTACGCCGGCTGCTCCGCGTGCCAGGTGGTGAAGCCGTTGAACTGCAACGCCTCCTCGCCGGTCCGGTCGCCGGGCAGCGTGCGGAAGAGCCGCTGGTACTCCGAGTAGAGCGCGTCGTAGATGGGTGTTTCTGTGGCACCGCCCCCGGTCGCGTCCAGCGCGCTGCGCATGGACGGGATGTAGCGCTGGAAAGGGGCCCGGGAGGAGGTGTCAAAGGTGTGCACGTATGTGCCAACGAGCCGGTGTTGTCCGGGATGCGGGCCAGTCGGTTGAATTGCAGATCTTTGACCCGGGCGGCAGTGGGCGCACGGAAGGGGCGCGCACGGTGTCCCGTACACGCCCCTCGTTTCCGGTGAGACGGGTGGCTCAGGTCCCCGACAGCGGCATCGTCGCGGCCACCAGCAGGCCCCGCGAGCACGCCCTGGCCAGGGCGTCCCGCATCAGGTCCTCGCGCGGCTGACGGCCGATGGAACCGGCCGGGGCGGCGTAGACGTACACCTCGTTGGTCCGGTTGACGGCGTTCCGCCAGCCGTCGCTGACCTGGAGCGGCTGGTGCGCCTGCCACCACGCGGTGCCGGGGGTGCCGCCCGCGCCGGGCTGGAGCACGGCGTGCAGCCGCCCGGTGGCCAGCAGCACCGACCAGCCCGACAGCGGCGACGGCGGCACCTCCAGGTCGAGCTGCGGCATGAAGCCCTGCTCGATCAGGAGCGGCAGGAAGTCGTCGCCCGCGCCGGTGGCGCCGACCCGTGCGACCGGCCCGGTGGGCTCGATCACGAGCGCCGGGCGCAGCGTCTCCTCGACGATGATCAGACCGCAGGTGATGCCGAGCACCGCCTGCCGGGGCGCGGTCTCCACGGGCGGCGCGTCGGCCTGGCCGCCGATCGAGGGCCCCGCCGCCGTCTCGGGGCCGCCGATGCTGCGGACGGCGCCCTGCAACTGCTCCTCGGTGACCGGGACGACCTGCGAGGGGATGCAGGCGGCGTGCGCGAAGGCGAGGACCGCCGTCTCGTCGCCCACGAAGAGCACGGTGCTGGTCCGCTCCTGCCCGGTGTCCCCGGGGGTGCGACAGGACGTGCAGTCGTACGTGCCAGGAGCGTTGGCGCCGTTGAGGAGCCGCTGGGTCTCCTCGTCGCCGATCTCGGCTCGTACCTCGTCACTCACGTCGAGCATGGGCGGCACGGGAGTCTCCTTGAAGTGCGGTGGTGCGGTCACGAATCCGGCCGGAACGCCGGACCTGTCCCGGCGCATAGTGACAACGGATGATCTGTGGTGGGAGTCACGCTTTGCGGGGGGATGTATTCCGTTACCGGTCGCCGAGGGTGAGATTCCCGGCGAATCGCTCACGCAGCGTCGAACGGCCGTGTGGGTGACGAAAGTTGGGCCTGTGAGGCTACTCACGGAGCGCGCCGTTTAGATCCTCATTTACGACGATACGTACGCGCCAATCACCCGTAAACCTCGTCTTCTTACCGCCGGTAACCCTCAACTGGCCTGCGGTGGACGGCAATTGTTTGGTGCGAGGGGGTGCGGCTGCCTAGATTCGCCCGCCGTGTGCAAATCGCACCGCCCGGGTTCGGACGGGCGCCGCATCCGTGGGGGAGCGGCGCCCGTCGTGACGCAGCAGGGGGGACACCCGGGTCCGTGGAGAGGGAATCCATGGTCTTGAACTGCAAGTACCGGCACACCGCGCTCCTGACCGGCGTCGCCGCACTGGCGCCGCTGGGCGTGCTGGCCGCCGCGGGAGAGGCGTCGGCGGCCGACAACGGGGTGTGGGACCGTATCGCGCAGTGCGAGAGCGGCGGGAACTGGCACATCAACACCCACAACGGCTACTACGGCGGACTCCAGTTCGCCCCCGGCACCTGGCGGTCCTACGGCGGCACCGCGTACGCGCCGACCGCGGACCTCGCCAGCCGCGAGCAGCAGATCGCCATAGCGACAAAGCTCCAGCGCGCCAGCGGCTGGGGCGCCTGGCCCGTCTGCTCGCGCCGCGCGGGAGCCTACGGGGACGCGCCGTCCGCGGGCACGCCGTCCGCGAAGTCGACGGGCAAGTCCCTCGACAAGCCCGTCAGGAAGACCGTCAAGCCCGCCGCCGAGCCGAAGAAGCGGGAACCGGCGAAGGTCGTACGGCGGACCATGCCGCGCTACGAGTCGGCCGCCGAGGGCCGGGCCGACCGCAACGCGACACGCACCGCCCTGATCGCCGTCGTGCGCGGCCCGGCGGAGCGGGGTCAGGGCCCGGTCGTTCCGGCGTGGTGGCCGCACTGGTGACGGACCGTCCGCCGGAGGGGCGGTTCGGGCGCCCGCCCGGCCGGGGCGCCCCGGGACCGCGCTCGTTCAGTGCCGGAGCGTCGTAAGGCCGCCGTAAACCGGACCCGCCGCATTCCCCCGTGTGCCCCACCCCGTTGTGGTCCGACCGGGTGGGGTACACGCGACGTACGGACGCGATGCCCCCGATCCGGGGTGCGGCCGTGCTTAGCGTGGCCCGATGAGCGATCAGTCGTCTTATCGTCATATCGTCTCCCCGCGTGCCTCGGTGCGCGTCGCCGTGGCCGTCGCACGCGCCGCCGCCACGCTGGCCGCGCTCGGTGCGGCCGTGCTGCTGCCGGTGGCCGCCGCGCCACCCGCGACGGCCGCCCAGGGCGCGCCGGCCGTCCCACCGCCCGTGGAGCGGCCGGGACAGCCGCAGCAGCCCGAGCGGTCCGGCGGGTCCCCGCAGTCGGTGCCGTCGGTACAGGCGGCCATCGCCTTCCAGGCCGCGCGGGCCGCCGCCGGGTCCCCGACCGTCTGGGACCGGATCGCCATGTGCGAGAGCAGCGGGAATTGGCACATCAACACCGGCAACAGCTACTACGGCGGACTCCAGTTCTGGCAGCCCACCTGGGAGCTGTTCGGCGGTCGCGCCTATGCCCGGCGCGCCGACCTCGCCACCCCCGCCGAGCAGATCTCGGTCGCGGAGGAAGTGCTGAAGGTGCAGGGCTGGAACGCCTGGCCGGTCTGCGCGCGGCGCAACGGCTTCACCGGCCACCGCCACATCGTGCACACCGTCAAGAGCGGCGAGACCTTGTCGGCCATTGCCCGTTCCTATGGAACCCAAGGGGGCTGGCAGTACCTCTACCAGCTCAACAAGGACCTCATCGGCCCCGACCCCGACCGGCTGATCGCGGGAACCGTCCTCACCGTCAACTGACGCGGCGGCCCACCCGAGTCAACCCCGTTCACCCGTTCGTGGGGGGTTCGGCAAAGGGGGGCGGTACGGGTTCTCTGGTCTGGCGCGAGGGGTGAACGACCCAAGTTCCGGAGGGGAACAGAAAAACAGGGAAGGCTACCCGC
>NZ_JBVHMF010000012.1:44255-108018 GCF_055558595.1 Streptomyces sp. NPDC025721
TGGGGGGGCCTTCCCCCACCGCAACTGAATGGGGCGCCCCACCAGATCAACCCCCTTCCCCCTTTTTGGGGCGCGCCCGAAAAGGGACCCCCCCACGGTTGCTACGGTCGGTCGCGCGGGCCGACCGACCCGCGTCCAGCGGGGGAACAGGAACACGGGCACGCCCATGCGCATCACCTTCCTGATACACACCACGTACGGCATCGGCGGCACCATTCGCACGGTGCGCAATCTGGCGGCGCGGCTGGCCGACGAACACGAGGTCGAGATCGTCTCGGTCTTCCGCGACCGCGACCGGCCCGAGTTCACGTACGACCCCCGGATCCGGCTGAGATATCTGGTCGACATCCGCGAAGGCGCCCAGGACGGCGTCCTCGACGACCCGCGCCACCAGCGGCCGTCGGCGATCTTCCCGTCCACCGACCGGCGGCACGCCCTCTACAGCCCGATCACCGACGAACGCATCGGCGCGTGCCTGGCGGAACTCGACACCGACGTGGTGGTCGGCACCCGGCCGGGCCTCAACGTGCACCTCGCCCGCCAGGCGCCGCGCGGCCTCGTCCGGGTCGCCCAGGAGCACCTGACGCTCGACACGCACTCCACGCGGCTCGTGCTGACCCTGCGCCGCCACTACCCGGGCCTGGACGCCGTCACCACCACCACGGAGGCCGACGCGGCCGTCTACCGCCGCCGTATGCCGGGCGTCCGGGTCGCCGCCGTCCCCAACAGCGTGCCGCCCACCGGCGCCGCACCCTCCGACTGCACCGCGCCCGTCGTGGTCGCCGCCGGACGGCTCGCCCCCGCCAAGCGCTACGACGACCTGATCCGCGCCTTCGCCGTCGTCCGCGACCGCCGCCCCGACTGGACGCTGCGGCTGTACGGCTCGGGCCGCGAGCGCGCGAAGCTCGACGCGCTCGTCACCGAACTGGGCGTGCGCGACAACGTGAAGCTGATGGGCGCGGTCTCGCCGATCGAACCGGAGTTGGCCAAGGCGTCGGTGCTCGCCGTCACCTCGACCCTGGAGTCCTTCGGCATGACGCTGGTGGAGGGCATGTGCGCGGGGCTTCCCGTGGTCTCCACCGACTGCCCGCTCGGGCCGCGGGAGATCGTCGACGACGGCGTGAACGGTCTGCTGGTGCCGCCGCGCGACATCGACGCGATCGCCGCCGCGCTGCTGTCGCTCATCGAGGACGACGAGCGCCGCCGGGAGATGGGCCGCGCCGCGCTGGCCTCCTCGGCGCACTACGACCCCTCGGTCATCGCCCGGCGCCATGTGGACCTCTTCCAGCGGCTGCTGGACGACCGGGCGCGCGGCGGCGCCCGGTCGCGCGCCGCGGTCCGCGCGTCGGTCGGGCGGACGATGGGCGCCCTGCTGTCCGCGGGGGACATGACGGGGGCCGCGGTCAGGAAGGCCGGACGCCGAAGGCAACACATCGTCAGTTAAAGACCACCGTCTACCCAATTCCTATCTCTTCATGCTCATGGACCCGCGAGTAACCGGAGGCATTGCGAAGATGCTGTGCGGGAGTTGTGTGGACAGGTAATTCAGTGACCTGCGGGTATTCGCGGGGACGGAGCGCACCGTAGGGCACGATCTGTGACAGAAACGTGATGATCAAGGTCGTTCCGGCCCGGGGACGCCTACCGTGAAGGTATGCCTCACAACCCTCAGACCCCACAGGATCCGCGGCCCCCACGGAGCCCGGCCGACGACCCCGACGCCTACACCGGCCTCGACGCGCGGGAGGCCGAGCGCCTGGCCGAGCAGCGGGGCTGGCAGACGGTGCGCAGCCTGCCGCCCGGCGCGATCGTGACCATGGAGTACGTCGTCGGGCGGCTGAACTTCACCGTGGAAGGGGGCCGCGTCCAGCGCTGCTGGGTCGGCTGACGGGCCGAGCCGCCCGGCTCAGCCCGCGATGCCCCGGCCGCGCACCTGCTGGTGCGCGAGCGGGGTCGTGGGCCTGGCCGGGCGCTCGACGGGCGGACGGCGGCTGCCGACCGGGGTGAGCGGTGTGCGCTCGTTGCGTCCGGTGGGCGGCCTGCCGGGCGCGTGCGGGGCGGCGGCGACCGGAGTGGTCGTGGTGGCCGTGACCGCCGCGGTGGCGCCCCGGGCGACCGCGCCGACCGTCGCGCGGCTCGGCGCGTGCTCCTCCTGCTCCGCGTCCGGGTCCTCGTCCTGCGCGGAGGCCGGGGAGCGCTGGGCGACCAGCACCGGGCTCACGGCCTCCGGGCGGAGGACCGCTTCGGCGGAACCGGTGCGCATCCGGGCCCAGGCGTAGGCCAGGAAGTCCTCGGCCCGTGCCATCGCGGGCTCGAACCACGGCAGCGCCAGCAGGATCAGCAGACCCGCCGCCCAACCGAGCAGCACGTCGCTCACCCAGTGCGTACCGAGGTAGACCGTCGTGGCGCCCACGCCGAGCGCGAGCAGCGCGCTCACCACGGACCCCAGCCTGCGGGCGCGCGGAGTCGTGGCCAGATACGCCAGAACGCCCCAGGTCACGACCGCGTTGGCGGTGTGACCCGAGGGAAATATATCGCCGCCGGCGAACATCTCGGCGGAGCCGACGGTCGTCGCATAGTGCGGACCGAGCCGCCCGAGACCGTATTTCACGGCTCCCACGGTGATGTTCAGCAACAGCAGTGAGGTGCCGAGGACCAGCAGCGGGTGCAGCGTGCGGTGGCGCCACGCGCGCCACCCCAGCCACGCGAGCACCATCACCGCGGTGGGACCTCGTTGGCCGAGGACGACGAAATAATCCAGGAACGCGTGGATTTGCGGCCATTGTTTGTAAGGACGCCAGAGCATGACCTGCCAGTCCAGCGTCACCAGTTTGGAAGTGGTGAGGACGCCCACGACGATCGCCACGTAGACCGCCAGCGTCGAACCGAACAGCCACACGCGTGTTCGGCTCATCCGCGGCAGGTCGCGGGTGGTCGGGCGCTCCGCCGTACGGAGGCGCTTCTCATCGGTTCGCACTCAATCGACGTTACAGCGTGTGACGGCATAGTTCGGCCGTACGAGCTGCTTTGTAATGACGATGTGATGTGGAGTGCGTCTCAGGGAGCCCTTTGGCGGCCGGTGATTCGGGCGGAATGCGGGAGTGGCTGGAGTTTATGTTCGGGTGTTGATACTCACAGGGTCGGCAAGGTGCGGCCTTCTTATTTATTGCTTATTTCCCTCACCTTTCTCCGCAGTTTCCCCGTCCATACCCGGGCCGACGTGATCGAACGGGGCCGCGCACGGGCGGCGCCGGGGCGCGCGACGGGTGTCCGAGGGGGTCCCGCGGGGGCGGTGACCGGGTGTTGTGAGCCCGTGACCAGCGAGTGGTCTCGCGTACGCTGACGACTCACTCGTTCGTGGAGGTATGCGTATGACGAGGCCGGTCAGCAGGTGGACCATTCTGTTCGTCCTCTGCGTCAGCCTGCTGATCGTCGCTCTCGACGCGACGGTGCTGCACGTGGCCGTCCCCGCCCTCACCGAGGATCTGCGGCCCGGCGCCCAGGACCTGCTGTGGATCGTGGACGCCTATCCGCTGATCGCCGCCTCTCTGCTGATCCTTTTCGGGACGCTCGGCGACCGCATCGGCCGCCGCAAGGTCCTGCTGATCGGCTACGCCCTCTTCGGCGTGGCCTCCGCGCTCGCCGCCTTCGCGCCGACGCCCCACGTACTGATCGCCGCCCGCGCGCTGCTCGGCGCCGGCGGCGCGATGATCATGCCTGCCACTTTGTCGATACTTCGACAGGTCTTCCCCGACCGCCGCGAGCGCGCGACGGCGATCGGCGTGTGGAGCGCGGTCGCCGCGGTGGGCGCCGCCGTCGGCCCGGTGCTCGGCGGCTTCCTCGTCGAGCACTTCTGGTGGGGCTCGGTCTTCCTGATCAACATCCCGCTGATGGCCGTGATGCTGCCGCTCGGCCGGATACTCCTGCCGGAGTCCCGGGGCAGCACCGACGGCCCGTGGGACGTGCTCGGCGCGGTCACCGCCGCCCTCGGCGTCCTCGGCGTGGTCCTCGGCATGAAGCGGCTCGGCGGCGGCGCTAGCCCGCTGGACGCCGCAGCCTTCGTCCCGCTGCTGGCCGGAGTGGGCCTGCTGGTCTGGTTCATACGCCGCCAGCGCCGCCGCGAGCACCCGCTGATCGACGTCCGGATGTTCTCCCAGCCCGCCTTCTCCACCTCGGTCGGCTGCATCGTGCTCGCCATGCTCGCCCTGGTCGGCCTGGAACTGATCGCGGTGCAGTACCTGCAACTGGTCCTCGGCCTCAGCCCGCTCCAGACCGGACTGCGCCTGCTGCCGCTCACCTTCGCCGCCATGGCCGCGGGACTCACCGGCTCCCGCATGCTGCGCGGCTTCGGTCCACGCCGCATGGTCTGCGGCGGCTTCGTGCTCACCGCCGTCGCCGTACTCGCGCTGACCGCCATGGGCCAGAGCGACCGGCCGGTCCTGCTCACCACCGCCTTCGTCCTGCTCGGCTTCGGCCTGGAGGCCACCCTCTTCGGGGCCTACGAGTCCATGCTCAGCGAATCCCCCGCGCACCAGGCGGGCGGCGCGGCGGCGATCGGCGAGACCTCGTACCAACTGGGCGCCGGGATGGGCATCGCGCTGCTCGGCAGTGTGATGAACGCCGCCTACGCGCCGGGCGTCGCCCGCACCCCGGGAGTGAGCGCCGCCGACAGCACCGCCGCGGGCCACTCGCTCGGTGAGGCGTACGACGTCGCCGACCGGCTCGGCGGCGGCTCGGGCGCGGCGCTGCGGCACGCGGCCCGGCACTCCTTCGTCACCGGGCTGCACATGACCCTGCTGGTGAGCGCGGGGCTGCTGCTCACCGGGGCGCTGGCCGCGCTGCGGCTGCCGCGGGTCATGGAATGCGGCGCGGACAAGGGGCAGGCCACCTGCGATCTGGTGGTCCCGGCCCGCCAGGAACCCGCGGCGGCCGTACGGTCCGGCGCGCCGGGGGAGTGAGCGGCGTCCGGCCCCCGGCGGCCGGGCCACGGGGTGCGCGAAGGTCCCGGCGCCGGGCGCCGAACCCGCGGCCTTTGGCCATGAGATCGGGCTTCCGCCGGCCGGGACGTCCGGCTCCCGACGCTCCCGGCGCGCGGCGGGCCGAGCGGTCTGGACGCACGGCAGACTGAAACGTAACGTCGGCGCCGAGCCGTAGGTTACCGCCGCTAGTTTCCGTGTCCTTCTGTGCCGGAGGTCCCCCGTCATGCCCGGAGCCGCAACCCCGCCCTTCGACCCGTACGACCCGCTGGGCCTCGACGACCTGCTGACGCCCGAGGACCGCGCGGTCCGCGACACCGTACGGAAGTGGGCCGCCGACCGCGTGCTGCCGCATGTCGCCGACTGGTACGAGCGCGGCGAACTGCCCGTCATCAGGGAACTCGCCCGTGAGCTGGGCGCGATCGGCGCCCTCGGCATGCCGCTGACCGGCTACGGCTGCGCGGGCGCGAGCGCCGTCCAGTACGGCCTGGCCTGTCTGGAGCTGGAGGCCGCCGACTCCGGCATCCGCTCGCTGGTCTCGGTCCAGGGCTCACTCGCGATGTACGCCGTCCACCGCTACGGCTCCGAGGAACAGAAGCGGCGCTGGCTCCCGTCGATGGCCGCGGGCGAGGTGATCGGCTGCTTCGGCCTCACCGAACCCGACCACGGCTCCGACCCGGCCGCCATGACCACCCACGCCAGGCGGGACGGCTCCGACTGGGTGCTCAGCGGCCGCAAGATGTGGATCACCAACGGCTCGGTGGCCGGTGTCGCCGTCGTCTGGGCCCAGACGACGGACGCGCCCGGCGGCATCCGCGGCTTCGTCGTCCCCACCGACACCCCCGGCTTCTCCGCGCCGGAGATCCACCACAAGTGGAGCCTGCGCGCCTCGGTCACCAGCGAACTCGTCATGGACGACGTCCGGTTGCCCGCCGACGCCGTACTCCCCGAGGTCACCGGCCTGCGCGGACCGCTGAGCTGCCTCAGCCACGCGCGCTACGGAATCGTCTGGGGCGCGATGGGCGCCGCGCGCAGCAGCTTCGAGGCCGCGCTGTCGTACGCGACGACGCGCGAGCAGTTCGGCAGGCCGATCGGCGGCTTCCAGCTCACCCAGGCCAAACTCGCCGACATGGCGGTCGAACTGCACAAGGGCATCCTGCTCGCCCACCACCTGGGACAGCGGATGGACGCCGGACGGCTGCGCCCGGAACAGGTGAGCTTCGGCAAGCTCAACAACGTCCGCGAGGCGATCGAGATCTGCCGCACCGCCCGGACGATCCTGGGCGCCAACGGGATCTCACTGGAGTACCCGGTGATGCGGCACGCCACCAACCTGGAGTCCGTGCTCACCTATGAGGGCACGGTCGAGATGCACCAGCTCGTCCTGGGCAAGGCGCTCACCGGACTCGACGCCTTCCGCGGATGACGCGGTGCGGCCGTACCCGCCCGGTGAGCGCCCTGCCCGGTCCTGATCGGGGGCTGTCCCCGGGGAGACAACCCCCGGCCCCCGGCAGGGGCGGGACCGGCGGGCGGGTGAGAGAGCGGCGGCCAGAGTGTCGGTTCTGGTCGAACCAGCGTGTCAGTTCTGGTTGAAGAAGCCGTCGCCGCCGCGCTTGGCGTCGGCGTTCATGACCATGTAGTCGGCGGGAGTCAGCAGGAAGACCCTGGTGGCGACGCGCTCGATGGAGCCGCGCAGCCCGAACGTGAGACCGGCGGCGAAGTCGACGACGCGCTTGGCGTCGCTCGGCTCCATGCCGGTGAGGTTGACGATGACCGGGACGCCCTCGCGGAACAGCTCCCCGATGCCGCGCGCGTCCCGGAAACCGTCCGGGGTCACGGTGGCGATCCTGCGGCCCTGCTCTTCGGCGGTCTCGGTGGCCACCCGCACCCGCGGGTCGGTCACCCACGTGTCAGCCCGCTCGGAGCCCTCGCCGTAGTCGGCGTACTCCTCGTCGTAGTAACCCTCGCCGCCGTTGTCGTCAACGAGGCCCAGCCAAGCACTCGCCCGTCGAACCGATCCCATGGACGCCTCCTCTCTCACACGGTCAGTACCGTCCGCAGTCCTATGGTCGTCCATGATGTGGATGATGTGCCAAGCGGATTGCCGCCAGTCAGGCGTCTTGTGACGGTACTGGTGCACACGATAGTGGCGGATCGTCAGGCAGGCCCAGGGATATGGCCCCTGACACTTCGTTGGGAGCGCTCCCCACTTCCGGGTGACACGCGGGGCCGTCCGGCCGTACGCGCGCTCGTAGGCACGGCCGTACGTGTCGTCGTAAGTCCGCTCGTATCCGGCGCCGACCGGCCAGCCCCGAACCGTCGTACGCGATCCGCGCGTCGTGGCGAGCGGCCGACCGTGGGCCCGGACGGACCCGTACGGCTGCCGCCGGCGACTGACCCTTGCCCCCGGCTGCGGATAATATGTCCGCCGGTCGCAGGGGTCGGCCCTGCGGGCGGGCGAGTTCAACGGGGGAGCACGCGATGTTCGGGATCATCAGGCCGTGTCGGCACCGCATGTCCGAGGGGCTCGCGGCCTCCTGGACGGCCCACTTGTGCGGCCTGTGTCTCGCGTTGCGGGACGGGCACGGCCAGTTCGCGAGAATCGCCACCAACTACGACGGACTCGTCGTGTCGGTGCTCGTCGAGGCGCAGACGGCCGTGTCCGGTGACGCCGACAGCCTGCGCCGCAAGGCCGGGCCGTGCCCGCTGCGCGGGATGCGGACGGCGCCGGTCGCCATGGGGGAGGGCGCGCGGCTGGCCGCGGCCGTCTCGCTGGTGCTCGCCTCGGCGAAGATGCGTGACCATGTGGAGGACGCCGACGGGGCGTTCGCCCGGCGGCCGGTCGCCGCGGCGGCCCGTACGGTCGCCCGCCGCTGGGACCGGGCCGGGGCGCGTACCGGTGACAGCCTGGGCTTCGACACCGCGGTGCTGCTCGACGCGGTCGGGCGGCAGGGCGGGATCGAGGCGGCGGCCGGACTCGGCACCTCGCTGCTGACCGTCACCGAGCCCACCGAGACGGCGACCGCCGCGGCCTTCGCGCACACCGCCGTACTCGCCGGGCGGCCCGCCAACCGGGAACCGCTGGCGGAGGCCGGACGGCTCTTCGGACGGCTCGCCCACCTCCTGGACGCGGTCGAGGACCTGGCCGAGGACACCCGCTCCGGCGCCTGGAACCCGCTCACCGCGACCGGCACCGACCTCGCCGAGGCGCGGCGGCTGTGCGACGACGCGCTGCACGGCATACGGCTCGCGCTCCGCGACACCGACTTCGCCGGGTCCGCCTCGGGCAAGCTCACCCATGTCCTGCTCGTCCACGAATTGGGACGGTCGGTGGACAGGGCCTTCGGCACCGGCGGTTGCGCGCACCAGGGCGCGGCGCCGTCCGCCGCCTCGCCCCCGCCGGGCAACCCCTACGCGCCGGGCGCGCCCGGCGGCACTCCGCACGGTCCGGGCCAGCGGCCGAACGCGCCCGGCGGCCCCGGTTTTCCCGGCGGCTTCCCGCCGCCCGAGCCGCCGCGCAGGCGCGGACTGATCATGGGCTGCCTGGTCTACGCCGGGATGTGCTGCACCTGTGAGCTGTGCTGCCGCGAGCACGACGACCCGTGGAGCGGGCAGCGCCGCGACTCCTGGTGCAGCAACTGCGACTGCGACTGCGACGGCTGCTCGGACTGCGGTGATTGTTGCGATTGCTGTGACTGCTGCGACTGCGGGTGCGACTGCTGAGGCTGTACGGGCGGGGCGTGCGGATGAGCTGTACGGGTGAGGTGTTCGGGTGAGCTGTACGAATGAGCTCTACGAATGAACTCTACGAATGAGGTCGGGCCCGTAGCGGGAGCCCGGTGGGCGGGACGGCCTGCGGGGGTGACCTGCGAGGGGAGCGCCCGAGGGAGGGCGGCCAAACGGCGGGGCTGCGTGCGCGCGTGTGTGAGGACGGGACGATCCGTCGGAGAAAGGTCAGCTACAACAACACGACGCCGACCACACCCGACCGAAGTCGATGTGGCCGCGAGTGACGAGCCGACAGCTACGCATGCCCACAGTGCAGCAGCCCATCAGGGCATCCGTCAACCACGCTGAGACGCGTGGTCCAGCACCTGGACATGCTTGACAGCGGGTGACGGCGTCGGCATAGCCTCGTGTCAAGGCCCTTGACGGGCCCAGCCGCGTTGAGGGACGCGGCGGCCTGTGTGAAGACGACTCCCGTGCCCCTTCCGCGTGTCCACGGAGCCTTCGCATGCCTGCTGCCTTCTCCCCTTCTTCTCCCTCGCCTTCTTCCTCTTCTTCCCCCGCCTCCGCGTCGCGGGGTGCCTCCGTGACCGCCGCCGCTGCCGCCGCGCCGCCCGCACCCGCCGTCCGGCGCCGTACGCGCTCGCTGCATCTCGCCGCCGCGATCGACGTCCCCGACCGCTACGAGGTGGCCTCGTACGGGGAGTTGGCCCGGCTCGCGGAGGGCGGCGCGCTGGACTTCGTCACCCTGGACGGCGCGGCCGACGCCGATCCGCTCGCCGTACTCACCGCGGTGGCCGCCGAGACCGGCCGGATCGGGCTCGTCCCCGCGGTGCCCGTGACCCGCGCCGGGCCGCGTGGTGTCGCGGCGGCGGTCGGCGCCCTGGATTCGGCCAGCCGGGGCCGGGCCGGCTGGACGCCCCGGGCGGTGCCAGAGCCGGTGCCTGAGTCGGCGTCCGGTCCGGCGTCCGGTCGGAGGTCCGGTCCGGCGTCCGGTCGGAGGTCCGAGTCGAGGGCCGGGGGGACGGCCGACCTGAGATCCGGTCCGAGATCCGCGCTCACGCCGAAAGCGAGAGCCGAGGCGATGTGGCGGGAGACGGCGGCCGTCGCCGAGGCGGTCGCGCGGGAGTGGGACGGCGGCGCGCCCGGCCCGCGGGTGCGGCAGGGGCGGCCGGTCACGGCGGTGGACGCGACCGAGCCCGCCGCCCGCGCCGTCGCGGCCCGGTACGCCGACCTCGCCTTCGTCCGCGCCGCGGGTCCCGAGACTGCCGGGCTGGTCCGGGACGAACTGCGGCGGCTGGCGGTCGGAGCGGGGCGGGACCCTGACCGGCTGCTGGTGCTCGCCGAACTCTCCGTCGACCTCGGCGGCGGCGAGATCGGCCCGGAGCCGGGCGCCGAGATCACCCTGGTGCCGGACGGCGCGGGCGGCGTGCTGTTCTGCGGCGGCCCCGTCGACCTGGCCGAGCTGATCGCCGCGTGGCAGCAGGCGGGCGCGGTCGACGGCTTCCGCGTCCGGCCGGTGGAGCCCCGACGCGATCTGGAGCGCTTCGTGAACGGGACCACCGCGCTGCTCCAGCACCGGGGCCTGTTCCGCTCCTTCCACCCGGGCGCGACACTGCGCGAACACCTGGGCCTGCACCGCCCGTTACCGGACCGCCGGTGAACCGCCCGTCTCACCGGTCGGACGGCGGTGCGTCGCCGCGCGCCGCCTCCCGAGGCTTCGCGCGTCTCCTTCCGAGGCTTCGCACGTCCCGTCCCGAGACTCCGCGCGCCCTCTTCCGCGACACTCCCCGTACCCCGTCACGGCACACTCCCCGCAGGTCACCGCCGTGCGAGCGCATCCGGCTCGCGCGGCCCGTATGGAAGGCTTGGTCGGCATGAGCGCAGAAACGGTTCTTGCTTGGAAGCGGTGGCACGAGCGGCGGGCCGAGACCGTCGCGGCGCCGTACGGTCCGCTGGCCCTGATCGGTACGTACTGGCTCGACGACGTGGCCGGGGACGGGACGATCCCCGGACTGCCGGGCCGGTGGGGGCAGGACGGCGGGGCGGTGGTGCACGAGGCGGACGGCGTGTCGACCGTGCTGGAGGCCGAGGGCGAGCCGGTGTTCCTGCCGGACGGCAGGAAACTGCTGGCGATCGTCCGCGAGGGCCTGCTCGCCGTACGGGTCTGGGACCCGCGGTCGCCCGCCCGTCTGGCCTTCGCCGGGATCGCGGCCTTCGACCCCGACGAGCGCTGGGTGCTGCCCGCGGTCTTCCGCCCGTTCGAGGCCGACCGCACCGTCCGGGTACCGAACGCGGACGGCCGTGAGCGCGGTCTCGGCCTCGGCGGCGAGCTGGCGTTCACGGTGGACGGGACCGAGCACACGCTCGCCGTGACGGTCGAGGACGACGGCAGGCTGTGGGGCGTCATCGCGGACGCGACCAGCGGAACCAGCACCTTCCGGTTCCGTTTCCTGCACGCGCCCGCGCCGGACGCCGACGGTTCGCTGACGCTGGACCTGAACCGTACGACGCTGCCGCCGTGCGCTTTCGCGGACGCCTTCATCTGCCCGTTCCCGCCGCCGGGCAACACCCTGGCCTTCGCGCTGGAAGCGGGGGAGCGGGCAGTTCTCACCAACTGAGACAGCGTCACATCCGGTTGCCCCGGCGGTTTTTGGACCGCCGGGGCAGCGCTGTGTCAGGCGCCGTACGGACATTCGGCCGAACTACCCGGCCGAAAGGCCCCCTTGTGTGTTGCCTGTGGGATCTGAATACTCCTGTGAGTGCTTGTCAGGCGTATGAGGCGTTCGAATATCGGATCGAGTCTGACAGTACACCGACAAATCCCCCCGCAACCTCCCACCCCCACAGGAGGAAACGAGTGAAGACCACCCGGCGCATACAGCTTCTGGCCGTCACCTCCGGCCTGATCGCCGCCACCGCCATCGCACTCCCGTCGGCGAGCGCCACCCCCAGCCCCAAGGCCACGCCCGACGCGGCCGCCACCCTCGCGACCCACCTCGGCGCGAACAGCACCGCGGGCACCTACTACGACGCGGCGAGCAAGACCACCGTCGTCAACGTCACCACCCAGGCCGCGGCCGACAGCGTCCGCGCCGCGGGCGCCACCCCGCGCCTGGTCACCCACAGCGCCGCGCAGCTCGCCAAGGCGGGCGACGCGACCAAGGCGGCCGACGTCGCGGGCACCGCCTGGTCCGTCGACCCGCGCAGCAACACCCTGGAAGTCAGCATCGACAGCCGGGTCACCGCCTCCCAGCTCGACCAGCTCAAGAAGTCCACGGCCGGCTTCGGCGACGCCGTGCGCATCAACCGGGTCGAGGGCACCTTCAACACGCTGCTCTCCGGCGGCGACGCGGTGCAGACCACCCAGTGGCGCTGCTCGGTGGGCTTCAACGTCCGCAGCGGCAGCACGTACTACTTCCTGACCGCGGGTCACTGCACCGAGGGCAAGCCCGCGTACTACACCACCTCCGGCACCTACATCGGCCCGACGACGGGCACCAGCTTCCCGACCAACGACTACGGCATCGTCCGCTACGACTCGACGGTCGCCCATGACGGCACCGTCGGCAGCCAGGACATCACCAGCGCCGCCAACGCCTACGTCGGCGAGTCCGTCACGCGTCGCGGCTCGACCACCGGCATCCACAGCGGCACCGTCCAGGCCCTCAACGCCACCGTCAACTACGGCAACGGCGAGATCGTCTACGGTCTGATCAAGACCAACGTCTGCGCCGAGCCCGGCGACAGCGGCGGCTCCCTCTACGACGGCACCAAGGCCATCGGCCTGACCTCCGGCGGCAGCGGCAACTGCTCCTCCGGCGGGACCACGTACTTCCAGCCCGTCACGGAGGCGCTGAGCGCGTACGGGGTCAGCGTCTACTGAGCCGTCCGCCGAAACCCGCGCGAGTAAGCGAGGCCCGCGCGAGTCGGCGTGAATCGGCCGAGTGGGCGGAAGCCTTGCGAGCAAAGGCAGTTCACCCGCTCAACAGCTCCACCGTCCGGCGCCCCCACCGCACCCCGCGCGGTGGGGGCGCCGGTTCGTACAGACTGGACGGCATGCTGGAAACCTCGGCGCGGCTGTTGCGCCTGCTCTCGCTGCTCCAGTCACGCCGCGACTGGACGGGGCCCGACCTCGCCGAGCGGCTGGACGTCACCGCGCGCACGGTCCGCCGTGACGTCGAGCGGCTGCGGGCGCTCGGCTATCCCGTGCACGCGGCGCCCGGCACCGCGGGCGGCTACCGGCTGGGCGCGGGCGCCGCGCTGCCGCCGCTGCTGCTCGACGACGAGGAGGCGGTGGCGGTCGCGCTCTGCCTGCGCACCGGGGCGGGCAGCAGCGTCGAGGGGATCCAGGAGACGTCGGTACGCGCGCTGACCAAGCTGGAGCAGGTGCTGCCGTCCCGGCTGCGGCACCGCGTCCAGGCGATGCAGGCGGTCACCGTACGGCCGCGCGCCGCCGGTCCGACGGTCGGCCAGGAGGTGCTGACCGTGATCGGCGCCGCGTGCCGGGACCGGGAGTTGCTGCGCTTCGACTACCGCGACTACGCGGGCAAGGCCAGCCGCCGGGCCGTGGAACCGTACCGGCTCGTCCACCACGGATGGCGCTGGTACCTGCTCGCCTACGACGTCGACCGCGCGGACTGGCGGACCTTCCGCGTCGACCGGATGGAGCCCAAGCCGCCCACCGGCCCGCGCTTCACGCCCCGCGAACTGCCCGAGGACGCGGCGGAGTACGTGGCCAAGGGCGTCACCTCGCACGCGTACCGCTTCCAGGCGCGCGTGGTGCTGCACGCGCCCGCCTCGACCGTCCGGCAGATCTGGGCGGGTTTCGGAGCGGTCGACCCGATCGACGCCGACACTTGCGAACTGACCACCGGCTTCGAGTCGTTGGACGCGCTGGCGATGTTCGTCGGCATGCTCGGGGTGGACTTCGAAGTGCGGGAGCCGCCCGAACTCGCCGAGTATCTGCGGGTGGTGGCGGGGCGGCTGACGCGGGCGGCCGACCGCGGGGTGGCCGACGGGACGGAGGCGTCCTCGGGGCCGGGGTGAGCAAGGCTCAGTCGAAAGCAACCGCTTGACGGAGCGTCACACTCCGTTCGCCCAGGTAGGTGGTGTGCGAGCTGACCACCGGCGGCACCCGCAGCGCCTCGTGCTCGCGCGGGAGACGGCGGATTCCGGTGAAGGGGCCGCCCGCGGCGCTGAGTTCGGCGACCGCGTCGAGCAGCGCCACGTCGTCGGCGCCGAGCGCGTCGAACGGCTGGTCCCTCGGCGGGTCGGCCAGCCCCCAGCCGTCCCACACCAGCAGTTCGGTGCTGTTGAGCATCGCCAGGTCGAGCAGCAGATTGTGCTGCACGAACCACCACCCTTGCAGACCGAGGAGTTCGACCCCGTACGTCCGCGGGTCCGCCGTGCCCGACCGGCAGTCCTGCCACGCCCGGCCCGCCACCACGAACCGGTCGCGCGGCACGTCGAGCGGGTCGAAGTCGATGCCGTGCGCGCTGATCAGCTCGGGCGCGGCCATCTGCGCGTCGACCAGCCGCCAGCTCGCGCGGTCCGCGTCCCAGTACTCGGTGATCCAGTGGTCGTCGTGGAAACCCGGTGTGAAGTACGTGGCGTAGCCGCCGCGGACCCTGGCGGGGACGCCCTTCTCGCGCAGCGCGGAGCACAGCAGCAGCGCGAAGTCCCGGCAGGTACCGGCGAATCGCTCCTCCGGGCGGCGCGGGCGGTCGAGCGGCGCGTCGCACAGGCCGCGCGCCACCGCGAGGATGTCCGCGGCGTAACGGGTCTCCGCCTCGGCGTCCTTGCGGTCGCGCGGCAGCTCGTACCCGAACAGGTGCGTCTCCTCGCGGTGGACGAGCAGATTGCGCACCGTCTCGGCGAGGACCCCCGGGTCGGCGGGCAGCCCGGCGAAGACGTCCGTGCCGCCCGGGTCGCTGGCCACGCTCTGCGTCCGGTAGAAATCGAACTCGTTTTCGTCCATGAGGGAACTCTGCCGGGAATTCCCGCCGAAATTCAACCTGTTCGGCCGTCCGTCCGTGGCAATCGGTGTCGCGGCGCCGGGCCTCAGGCCAACGGGCCGCTGGTGGCGCCCTCTTCGCGGCCCCACCCGTAGGCGCGGTCGGCACGCAGCTTGATCACCAGGCGGTGGTCGGCGACCATCGCGGCGCGGTACTCGTCCCAGTCCGGGTGCTCGCCCCGGAGCGCGCGGTACAGGTCGACCAGCTCCTCCACGGTCGCGTCGTGCGGATCGGCGGCCACCGGGGTGAGTTCGGCGTCGCCCTCGGCGACCAGGTACGCGCCGAGGTCGGGCGTGGAGACGTAGAAGCTGGCCCGCGGGTCGCGGCGCAGATTGCGGGTCTTCGCGCGGTCGTCGGTCGCCGAGACGCGGATGGTGCGGGTCGCGTCGTCGTAGTGGAAGGTCACGTTGGACAACTGCGGCCGGCCGTCCCGCTTCAGCGTGACGAGGACGCCGTTGAGCTGCCGCTGGAGGAGGTCGAACAGCGGGTGGGCGGAGGTTTCCTGACGGCTCATCATCGCTCCGGTTCTGATCGTGGGGCTTCGGGGTGGTGGCCGGTGGCCGGTGCGGCCTCGGGCACGGGTGCGGGTGCGGGTGCGTGGTCATGCTGGTGCTGGTGCTGGTGCTGGTGCTGGTGCTGGTGCTGGTGCTGGTGCTGGTGCTGGTGCTCGTCGTGGTCGCGCTCGCGGGCTGGCTCGTGCTTGTGGTCGGGCTGTGCGGGTCCCGGTCCGGCGTCGGGTTCAGTGAGGGGAAACGCCATCACCGTCGCGCCGATTCCGACCGTGCCCGGCGAATGCGGCGCTCGCGCCGCGTCGTGCAGCTCGTCGAAGAGCGCGGCCAGTCGGACACGGAAGGTGTCCCAGACCTCGGGCGCCACCCATAGCTCCGCGTCCGAGGTCACCCCCGCGGCGCCCGGCGCGCGGCGGCCCGCCCGGTCGCGCAGATTGTGGGCCAGTGCCTCGGCGATCAGCAGCGCCCCCTCGTCCCGCTGATCGGAGAGCGGGGAGCCGTGCACCGCGCGGTAACGGCGCTCCCTGCCGCCGCGGTTGGCGCGCACCTCGGCGAGTTCCACCAGGCCGACCGCGTCCAGCCTGCGCAGATGCTGACTGGCCAGGGCGTGCGAGACGCCCAGTTCGCGGGCGAGTTCCGCGGCGGACAGCGGCGCGTTCCAGACCAGGGACACGATGCGCAGCCGCACCGGGTGGGCGAGGGCTCTGAGGAGGGGATCGGTCGCCGTCATGTGCCCATTAGACCGTCCACGGGCGCGGGAAGCGGGCAGGCGGTTGCCGCCGCTGACTCCCAAGCAATATGTTGGGAGTCATGACGGTGCGCAAGGTCCTGGGGGACCGTGACGCGGCGACGTATCTGGGCGGTGTCCTGGTCTCCGGTTTCGGCGACTCGGCGATGCTGCTCGTCGCCGGTATCTGGGTGAAGACGCTGACCGGCTCCAGCAGCCTCGCGGCGGCCGTGACCTTCTGCGTGTGGGCGCCCGCCCTGGCCGGGCCGGTGCTCGGCACCCTCGCCGACCGGGTGCGCCGCCGCTCGCTGCTGATCTGGACCAACGCGGCCCTGGCCGTCCTGCTCCCGGTCCTTCTCGCGGTACGGTCCGGCCGCGAGGCATGGCTGCTGTTCGTGGTCCTCGCGGTGGTCGGCGCCGCCTCCGTGCTGTCGGACGCCGCCGAGGCCGGTCTCGTCACTGCCGCCGTCCCCGTCGACCTGCGCGGCGACTTCAACGGCCTGCGGATGACCGTCAACGAGGCCATGAAACTGCTCGCCCCGCTCGTCGGCGCGGGCCTCTTCCTGCGCTACGGCGGCGGGGCCGTCGCCGTCCTCGACGCCGTCACCTTCGTCCTCGCGGCGGCGGCCTTCGCGATGCTGCGCACCCGTGAACTCCCGCCGGTCCCACCGGCCGAGGGCTGGCGCGAGCAGACCGCGGAGGGCATCCGCTGCCTGCGCGACCACCCCCTGCTGCGCCCGCTGGTGACCGTCGGAGCGGTCGCGATGGTGCTGTCCGGGCTCAGCAGCTCCGCGATCTACGAGATGACCGAGGCCGGGCTGCACCGTCCGCCCGCCTTCGTGGCGGTGCTCTACGTGGTGCAGGGCGCCGGGTCGATCGTCGCCGGAGTGGTCGCGGGCGCGGTCATGCGCCGCCTGCCGGAACGGGTCTTCGCCGCCATCGGCCTGCTGCTCTTCACCACCGGCGCCGCCCTGCGCGCCGTCGCCTCACTGCCCGTCGTGCTCGTCGCGACCCTCGCCATCGGGGTCGGGCTGCCCTGGGTCATCGTCGCGGCCTTCACCGCCGTCCAGCAGCGCACCGCTCCCGAACTGGTCGGCCGGGTCGCGGCGACCGCGAGCACGGTGATCTTCGGCCCCACGGCGCTGGCCGCCGCCCTCGGCGCGGGGCTGGTCGCCCTGGTCGACTTCCGGCTCCAACTCGCCGCCGTCGGCGTCCTCGGGCTGCTGGCCGCGTGGCTTCTGCTGCTGCGTGGCGGGGGCGCGGGTTCGGCGGACGCGGGTTCGGTGAGGGCCGAGGGTTTGGCGGACGCCGTTTCAGTGGGCTCTGTTTCAGCGAGCCCCGCCGTGGGGGGCTCCGCCCAGGGGGAACACGGCGTCCTGCGTCCAGCGGACGCCGTCGAAGACCACCAGCCGGACCTCCGCGATCCGCGTCCGCAGTATCGCTAGTGCCGGGACGCACTCCGCCTCCACCGCGGCGTACACCTCGTCCGACTGCCCCTGCGCGACAGTCAGATGGGGGGCCGGATCACGGAACGCGCCTCCGTACGGCGGGGCTTCCGGCCACCGGGCCGCCACCGCCGCGGTCAGCGCCCGCACGGGTGCTTCGGGCTCCGGCGCCAGCCACAACAGATCCGGGAACCGCCCGAAGCGGGGGAAGCGCACCTCGAACGGCGGGTGGCCCGCGAAGAGTTCACCCAGCGCAGCCCGCACCCCCGTGTCGATCCGCTCGGCCGGAAGGAACGGATACAGCACCGTGAGATGCGCGGGCACCCCCTCCGCCGCGGCCGGGTCGTACCGCTCCCGCGCCGCGCCCACCACCTTCTCCGCCTCCGGCACCACAGCCACCAACGCGGTCGTACCCGCCGCGCGCCCCGACGTTCCCTTCTGACCCATACCTGGCATCGTCCCCCGCCCGCCCCTCGCACCGCCACCCAACACCCACCGTCCCCCAACACCCGTCGCGGCCCTACGCCTTCGGCTCGCCCTCGCCGAGGGGGCGGGCGGTGTGGACGACGAGGTTGGTGACGTCGTGTTCGCGTTCGATGTGGCCGTCGAGCAGGACGGCGGGGGCGTCGAGGATGGTGCGGCGGATGAGGGCCCAGACCGGTGGGGTGATGACGAGGTTGGCCATGGCGGTCTCGTCCTCGACGACGGCGAAGGCCATGCCGTTGGCGGTCGGGGGGCGTTGGAGGTATTTGACGATGCCGCCGACGCGGATGCGGCGCTGTGCGGGCCAGGTGCGGATGGCCTTGGTGGGCTGTGCGCCGAGGTGGTCGAGGTAGGGGCGCAGGTGGTGGACGGGGTGCGGTCCCGCGGTGGCGCCGGTGGCGGTGAGGTCGGCCAGGGTGGTCTCGCCCGCGGTCATGGCGGGGAGTTCGGGGGCGTCGGGCAGGGCGTCGAAGCCGGGCAGGACCGGCTGCTGGTGCGCGGTGTGGGCGCCGGAGCGCCAGATCGCGGTGCGGCGGCCGGTGCCCAGGGACGCGAAGGCGCCGGCGGTGGCGAGCTGTTCGAGGAGCCGGGCGCCCAGGCCGCCGCGTCGGGCGACATCGTCCAGGTCCCGGAACGGCCGCTCGGCGCGGGCTGTGAGGAGGGTCGTGGCGGCGTCCTGCGACAGTCCGCGGACGCTGGTGAGCCCGCGGCGGATCGCCGGGTGTCCGTCGGGTCGCGCGGAGTCGGGTTCGAGGGTGGCGTGCGCGCCGGAGGCGTTGATGTCGACGCCCCGGACGGCGATGCCGTGGTGGCGGGCGTCCTGGATGAGGGTCTGGGAGTCGTAGAAGCCCATCGGCAGGTGGGCCATGATCCCGGCGATCAGGGCCGCGGGGTAGTAGTGCTTGATCCAGGCGGACGCGTAGATGATGCCCGCCATGGACTGCGCGTGGGACTCGGGGAAGCCGTAACTGCTCAGCGACGAGATCATGGTGATGATCCGCTCCGCGGCGTCCGGGCCGATCCCGCGCCGCGCCATGCCGGTCAGCAGCCGGTCGCGCAGCCGGGCGACCTTCTCGGTGGCGTGTTTGGCGGCGAGGTCCTTGCGGAGCCGGTCGGCCTCGCCCGGGGTGAACCCGGCGCAGTCGGTGGCGAGCCGGATCGCCTGCTCCTGCCACAACACCACCCCCAGGGACTTCTTCAGCGCCGCTTCGGCCAGCGGGTGGGGGTAGGTGACGGGTTCCTCGCCCGCCCTGCGCCGCAGATACGGGTGCTTGCTCCCGGCCTGGATCGGCCCGGGGCGGATGATCGAGGCGGCGACGGTGAGGTCCTCGAAGCAGGCCGGTTTCAGCTGCGGCAGGGTGCTGATCTGGGCGCGGCTCTCGGCCTGGTAGACCCCTATGGTGTCGGCGCGGGCGATCATCGCGTACACCCGCGGGTCGTCCTGCGGGATCGTCGCCATGTCGAGGTGTACGCCGTGGTGTCCGGCGATCAGGTCACAGGCGGTGTGCAGGGCCGCGAGCATGCCGAGACCCAGCAGATCGATCTTGACCAGATGGGCGGCGGCGACGTCGTCCTTGTCGCCCTGGAGGACGGACCGGCCGGGCATGGTGGCCCATTCGACCGGCATGACCTCGCCGATCGGCTGCGCGGTCAGCACCATGCCGCCGGAGTGCACCCCCAGGTGCCGTGGCAGACCTTTGAGCTGAGCGGCCAGCTCGGTGACGTCGGCGGGGATGTCCGGATCGGCTGTCGTGCCCGTGCCCGTGCCCGTGCTCGTGGCCGTGTTTGTGTCGCTGCTCGCGCCGTCGGGGGTGTGGGGGCGGCCGGGCCGGTGGTGCAGGGACCGGGTCATGGCGTTGACGGCGGCGGCCGGGTAACCGAGCACTCGGGCCGCGTCCCTGACCGCCAGCTTCGGCTGGTAGCTGATGAGGTTGGCGACCTGCGCGGCGTGGTCACGGCCGTAGCGGGTGTAGACGTACTGGATGACCTCTTCGCGGCGGTGGTTCTCGAAGTCGATGTCGATGTCCGGCGGCCCCGACTTCTCCATCGACAGGAACCGTTCGAAGAGCAACCCGTGCTTGAGCGCGTCCACCGCCGTGATGCCCAGGACGTAGCAGACCACGCTGCTGGCGGCGCTGCCCCGGCCCTGGCACCAGATGCCCTGCTCCTGCGAGAAGCGCACGATGTCGTGGACGATCAGGAAGTACCCGGCCATGCCCAGATCGCCGATCACCCCCAGTTCGTGGTCGAGCTGCCGCCACGCGGTCGCCGCCGCCGGATCGTCACGGGCTCCGTAGCGGGCCGCGCAGCCCCGCTCGGCCAGTCGCCGCAGCCAGGAGCTGTCGTCGTGACCGGGCGGTACGGGGAAGCGCGGCAGTTCGGGCCGCAGCTCGGCGAGGTCGAGGACGCACGACTGGCCCAGGGCGATGGTCGATTCGTACGCTCCGGGGTAGCGGGCCAGCCGCTCCTCCATCTCCGCCCCGGTCCGCAGGTGCGCGGTCGGCGCCGCCATCAGATGCCCGGTGGCCTGGTCGAGGGTCTCGATCCGTCGCAGTGCGGTGAGGGCCTGGGCGAGCCGGGCCTGCGCGGGCGCGGCGTAGTGGACGGCGTTGGTGGCGACCACGGGGGTGCCGGTGCGGTGAGCGGCCACCACCAGGGCGTCGGCGCGCACGCTGTCGACGGGAAGATTCCAGTCGATGAGTTCCGCGTGCACGCTGCCGCTGCCGAACACCTCGCCGAGCCGGTCGAGGTGGAAGGCGAGCTGTCCGATCTCCGTACCGTCCTCGCCCGCGTCGGCGGGCGGGCAGCCGGTCAGGACCGCCCAGTCGCCGCCGGCGGCGGCGCGGGCGAGCACGTCGAGGTCGTACACCGGACGGCCTTTGGACCCGGCGAGCTGGGCCGCGGTGATCGCCGCGGACAGGCGGTGGAACCCGTCGAGGTTCCGGGCGAGGACGACGGGGTGCCCGAGCCCGTGAGCGGTGAGGGTGAGTTCGGCGCCGAACACGGTCCGCAGCCCGGTACTGCGGGCGGCCTCGGCAACCCGCCGGGCCCCGTACAGCCCGTCCCGGTCGGTGAGCGCCAGCACCTCGATGCCCAGCCGCACGGCCTCCGTGACCAGCGCCCCCGGATCACTGGCCCCCTGGAGGAACGACAGCGAGCTGTGCGCATGCAGCTCCGCCCACGGCAACCGGCTCCGCTCTTCCCGGTATTCGGTGTGTGCCGGATCCGCTGGGCGCGCCGTGCGCGGAGCGGCGGCGGGCAGGCGCAGCAGACGACCGGTGCGGCGGTCAGCCATAGTGGGCCTCGGCCCACCACCGGCCCGCGGAGATCTGCAGCAGCCATGCCCCGCCCGCGGCGGTGGTGATCTGCATCCGGGCGATCCGCCGCGCACGGTCCCGGTCCCACCACTGTTCCAGCGCGGGCCACGGCGCACTCCACGCGGTCACCTCCAGTACGCCGGGGAGCCCGTCCACGGTCAGCCGGACCGGAGGCGCGGAGACCGCCAGCCGTCCCGAGACGCCCACCACCTGCCCGGCGCCGTCCAGCAACCGGGCGGGCAGCAGCGGCTGGTACACCGTGGCCGGGTGCGGGGCGGGCAGCCTGCCGGGCCACGGCCCGCCACCGGCCGGGGGCGTGGCGATGTCGCCGACCGGGACCTTGCGGACCCGGTCGGCCGGGCCGCGGCCCCCGGTCAACTCCACCCGCGTGACCGCCCGGTGCCCGAGCAGCGCCTGCACCTGACCGGCCGCACGCTCCAGATCGTCCAGCGTGGCGCCCCCGCCGAACAGCACCGTCTGACGGCCGGTGGCCGCGCTGAGCTGCCGGGGCCGCAGCACCAGCTCCACCACTCCGACCGCGCCCCCGGCCCCGTCGGCGGCCGGGGCGAGATCCCCGGCATCGGTCCACGCCTGCACCTGCCAGCGCACCCGCTCCGCGACCGCCAACGACGACAGCCGTCCCTCGTGCCGCCACGCCCGCCGCAACTTGCGGCCGTCGGCCAGGCCCACCTCCACCTCCACTCGTGCTCCGACGACGCCCGCCGACGTCAGCCGCTCCTGCAACCGTTCGGCCAGTGCCTTCCCCGCGAACGCCAACGGCTCGGTGCGTTCCTCGGCAGGGTCGAAGCCCCACCGCACCGCGTGGTCGGGCTCCGCGCCCGAGGCGTTCAGAAGCCGCGGCTCACGCCCGGACGCGGTGCGGTGCGCCGCCGCCCCGTCGGCGCCGAAGCGGGCCGACACCTGGTCCGAGGGCAGCGCCGCGAAACCGCCCAGCGTGCCGATCCCGAGCCTGACCAGCAGTTCGGCCAGCCGGGGCCGACCGAGCACGCCCACCGGATAGGGGGCGAGTAAACCGGCCGTCTCCCCGGCCGGAACCAGGACCCCGGACCGGGCGCGGGCCGCCAGCGCCGCGGCGAAGGTCGTATCCGCGGCCCCGCTCTGCACGGGGTGGCCGAGCCGGGAGAGCGCCGCGGCGACCCGCGCGGCCAGCTCCGCCTCGCCGCCCCAGTACCGCGCGGGACCACGGGCCGGGGCGGCCACCATGCCCGGACGGATCACCTCCAGCCGCGGCATCACCTCCGCCTCCAACCGGCGTACCACCGGCTCGAACCCGCGCGTCTCGGCCGCCTGATCCCGTTCGGCGACCCGCAGCCCGGGGCAGCGGGACTGCGCCTGCCGTACCCGCATCCCCCGGCGTACCCCGGCCGCCCGCGCCGCGGCCGAACACGCCACCACCCGTCCGTCCCCCGACACGACCGCCACCGGCTCGCCGTCCGGCAGCCCCGTGGTGATCAGCGGCCAGTCCGGGACCCACGACACCAGCACTCGCACGCCCGCTCACCCCACCACGCGCAGCGCCCGGCCCCGGCCCGGCGCGGCCCCGTCCCGCACCTGATCTGCGGGCGGAGCGACCGGTTCGGGCTCCGCCACGGGCATCGCCATCCCGGTCGGGCCGGGCAGCAACAGCTCCGCCCGGCGCGGGGCACCGCCCGCGGCGCCGCGCCCGGACACCTCCACCACCACGCGGCGATGACGCAGCACACCGTGGCCCGCACCGAGCCCGTCCCACCGCGCCTCGGTCACCCGCAGCCGCAGATCGGCGCCGTCCCACGGACCGGCCACGAGCAACACGGCCCCGTGGGCCCGCACCTGTCCTGCCACCCGGCGGACCACTCGCCCCGGCGCCGGCCCCGTCGCGCCGAGCAGGATCACCGGCACCGTCGACACCAGCAACGACACCACCTGCGCCCACCGGCTTCCCGGCGCGTCCACCCACAGGCCCGCCCCGGCGTCCAGCCCCGCGTCCCGCGCGGCCAGCGCCCCCAAGGACGGCAGCCCCACCACGGCCCAGCCGGCCCCGGGACGCCGTCCCACCGCCTGCGCCGCCAACGCCAGCAGCAGTCCCTTGTCCCCGCCGACAGCGGTCACCGTGCCCGCCCGCAGCCGCCCCTCGGGCAGCAGCGGACCCCACACGGACCCCGGTCCGGCGACCGTCCCGTGTCCCGCCCGACCGTCTGCCGCCAGCACTGCACCCATGCCCCCGACATTCGCACGCGCGTTCGAACAAGGCAAGTCGGCGCACCACCATCACTGCACGTGAGGGGTGTCGTACGGTCGATACGCATGTCCTCTGCATCCGCTCGACCGCGGCCGCTCGGCCCGCCCCTGGCCGCCCCGGCGGGGGTGGTCGCGACGCCGTTCTCGGCCCGCTCGGCCGTCGTCACTCCGGTGGTCGACGTCCGCCCGCCGCCTGCCGTACTCGCGGACGCCGGTGGAGGCCGTCACTTCCGCCGAGATGCCGTGGAGGGTCGTGGGTTTTGTGACCGGCGGATAACGACGCGCCGACTTTTTACTCACGCGTAACTAGCCGCCCGTACTTACTCGCGCGTAATTTAACGGGTGTTCAGCAACCTCGTGATCCGGATCACAGGGCCTGCGTGTGTCCATTTTCCCGAACTGCGAGGAGATCACATGAGGCTGCCCTGGCGACGGCTCTTGGCCGCGCTTTCGCTGGCTGCCGCGATGGTTGTGGCGCCCGCTGCCACCGCCTCCGCATCTGCCAACTCGGCACCGTCAAGCGGGTGGAACAACTTCTCCTGCCGCCCCTCGGCCCAACACCCCCGTCCTGTCGTCCTGGTCCACGGCACCTTCGGCAACGGCACCGACAACTGGCTCGCCTTCGCCCCCTACCTGGTGCAGCGCGGCTACTGCGTCTACTCGTTCGACTACGGGATGCTGCCCGGCGTGCCGTTGATCGGCGGCCTCGGTCCGATCGCGGACTCCGCGCAGCAGCTCTCCGACTTCACCGACCGGGTGCTCGCCGCCTCCGGCACCTCCAAGGTCGACATCGTCGGGCACTCGCAGGGCGGCATGATGCCGCGTTACTACCTGCGCTTCCTCGGCGGCGCGGCGAAGGTGAACGCCCTGGTCGCCCTGGCTCCCGACAACCACGGGACCACGCTCGACGGACTCACCAAGCTGCTCCCGTACTTCCCCGGCGCGGCCGACGCGCTCCACGGGATCACCCCCGGACTCGCCGACCAGGTGGCCGGATCGCCCTTCCAGCAGCACCTGAACGCGGGCGGCGACACCGTGCCCGGCGTGCACTACACGGTGATCTCGACCATCTACGACGAGGTCGTCACGCCGTATACGACCCAGGCGCTGTCCGGGCCCGACGTGCACAACGTCGTGCTCCAGAACCTGTGCCCGGTCGACGTGTCCGAGCATGTGGCCATCGGCCTGACCGACCGCATCGCCTTCCACGAGGCGGCGAACGCGCTCGATCCGGCGCACGCGACCCCGACCACCTGTCTGTCGGCGTTCAGTTAGCCCATGGCGGTGATATGCGCGAGCCGTCGGCCAGCGTGGCTTGCAGGCCGATGCTCGTGGTGACCCACAAGGTGGCCGGCTCCTCCGTGCGGTTGGACAGACCTATGGAGGAGCCGTGCCGTGCGATGGCGGCATCTCCCGGTGTCAGAGAGCGCGTCTCCCCGTCGACGGACAGCTCCACCGACCCGGACAGGACCAGGAACACCTCCTCGCGAGTGATGGTGTGCGGAGGTCCCGACGTCCCGGCCGGGACCTCGCTGCGCCAGGCGCACAGTTCCTCGCTGCCGAGTGCGGGCGCCGCGTAGGACACGAAGCGCACCCCGTGGATCTCATGTGCGACGGCGTCGGCCGCGGTGATGAAAGGCATGACAACCTCCGGTGTTAGGCAAGTAACTTGCGTAAGCTCCTTGCCTATATGTTCAAGCAGCTTGCGCACTGTGTCAAGGTGTTCCTGTGAAGAATTCCGATGCCATGAGCCTGAGCGCGGCGCTCCTCGCCGCCACCGGCTCGCTCGTCGAGGACATCCACAACGGCGTCGTGGCCCTCGGCTACACCGACCTACGCCCCACGCACGGCTTTGTCTTCTCCCGGCTGGCCCCGTCCGGCGCGACCGTCACCGAGATCGCCGAACACCTCGGCGTCACTCGCCAGGCGGCCAGTCAGATCGTGGACGAGCTGGAGCGCAAGGGGTACGTCGAACGCCGCCCGCACCCCGACGACGCGCGGGCCCGGCTGGTCGTGCTCACCCCGCAGGGGTGGCGGTGCACCCGCGCCGCCGAGGAGTCCGCCGCGGAAGCCGTCCAGCCCTGGATCGAACTCCTCGGCGAGGAGCGGCTGCTCGCGCTGCGCGACGAACTGGTCCGCCTCGCGCCCACCGGCCCCATCCGTCCGAGCTGGTAGCGCGGCACGCGGCCGACCG
The DNA here is from genome assembly GCF_055558595.1 of Streptomyces sp. NPDC025721. NCBI lineage: Bacteria > Bacillati > Actinomycetota > Actinomycetes > Kitasatosporales > Streptomycetaceae > Streptomyces > Streptomyces sp. NPDC025721. Next base: position 69,888 of record NZ_JBVHMF010000012.1, read on the forward strand.
CCGGAGGAGAACGCGGCCCGGCCGCACCGGCCGTGGCAGGGTGGCGCCATGAGCGACCCAGACCGCCGGCCCACCGCCCTCCGGATCATCGGGACCGTCCTCGCCCCCGGCACCTGGCGCCGCTGGGACGAACCGGTGACCGTGGCCGACCTGCCCGAAGCGGGCGACTACCGGGCGGATCTGCTCGCCGCCCGCGCCCGTACCGGCCTGGACGAGTCGGTGGTGACGGGGGAGGGGCGGATCCGGGGGCGCCGAGTGGCGCTGATGGCAGGGGAGTTCGGCTTCCTCGGCGGGTCCATCGGAGTCGCCGCGGGCACCCGGCTGGTCACGGCGGTCGAACGCGCCACCCGCGAACGGCTCCCGCTGCTGGCCACGCCCGCCTCCGGCGGCACCCGCATGCAGGAAGGAACCATCGCCTTCCTCCAGATGGTCAAGGTCACCGCCGCCATCGCCGACCACAAAGCCGCCGGACTCCCTTACCTGGTCCACCTGCGGCACCCCACGACCGGCGGGGTGCTCGCGTCCTGGGGATCGCTCGGCCATGTCACCTCGGCGGAACCCGGCGCGCTCATCGGCTTCCTGGGACCACGGGTGCACCAGGCGCTCTACGGCGAGGAGTTCCCCGCCGGAGTGCAGACCTCCGAGAATCTGCTCGCCCACGGTCTGATCGACGCGGTGCTGCCCGCGGGCGCGCTCGCCGCGGCGGCGGCCACGGCGCTCGACGTGCTCTGCGGCGAGCAGGGCCCGCTCTCGCACCGGCCCCTGACCACGCCCCGGCCCCTGACCGCGTCTCCGTCCGTGTCCACGCCCGCACTCCTATCTCCGCCCGCGCCCGCAGGGCAGGAAGAGAGAGGACAAGGAGAGGACACGCCGCTACCCGTGGACGCGTCGCTTCCCACGAGCGCGTCACTTCCCGCCGACACCGCCGACACCGCCGACACCGCCGACTCGCTGCGCCGCAGCCGCCGACCCGAACGCCCCGGACTGCACGACCTGTTGGCCCGTGCCACCGATGTGACACCGCTGAGCGGCACCGGCGCGGGAGAGCGCGACCCCGGACTGCTGCTGGCACTCGCCCGCTTCGGACCCTCGCCGTGCGTGGTGCTCGGCCACGACCGCCGCCCCGCGGAAGCCGGACCCGCGCCGCTGGGACCCGCCGGGCTGCGCGAGGCACGGCGCGGGATGCGGATCGCCGCCGAACTCGGCCTGCCCCTCCTCACCGTTGTCGACACGGCGGGCGCCGCGCTTTCCCGCGAGGCGGAGGAAGGCGGTCTCGCCGCCGAGATCGCCCGCAGCCTCGCCGACCTCGTCACGCTCCCCGCGCCCACGCTGTGCCTGCTCCTCGGCCAAGGGGCGGGCGGCGGCGCGCTCGCTCTGCTGCCCGCCGATCAGGTGCTCGTCGCCCGGCACGCCTGGCTGTCCCCGCTCCCGCCCGAAGGCGCCTCCGTGATCCTCCACCGCACGACGGACCGCGCCGTCGAACTCGCCGAACAGCAGGGCATCGGCTCGGCCGCGCTGCTCGCCCACGGCATCGCGGACGCCGTCGTCCCGGAGGACCCGGACGCCGCCGACGACCCGGACGCCTTTCTCACTCGTCTCGCCCACGTCCTCGGCGCGCGTCTCGCGGACCTCCGCGCGATGGACCCCGAGCGGCGAACAGCCGCCCGCAGAGCGCGTTATCGCAGGCTGGGCGGGGTCTGAGGGGCCATTGTCAGTGGTGGGTGGCAGGCTTTTCCCATGAGCACCGAGACGGACAACCGCGACTTCTGGGACGGCGAAGCCGACCGCTTCGACGACGAGCCCGACCACGGCCTGCGCGACCCGAGGGTCAGGGACGCCTGGGCCATACGGCTGCGCTCGTGGCTGCCCGGGACGCCGTCCGACGTGCTCGACCTCGGCTGCGGCACGGGAAGCCTCGCGTTGCTCGCGGCCGAGGCGGGACACCGGATCACCGCTGTCGACTCATCGACAAAGATGGTCGCGCGGGCCGAGGAGAAGCTGGCGGGTACGGGGGCGCGGGTGCTGGTCGGCGACGCCGCCCGGCCGCCGGTCGGCCCCGCCGGATTCGATGTCGTCCTCGTCCGGCACGTGCTGTGGACCCTGCCGGATCCGGCGGCCGTACTGCGGCACTGGGTGGGGTTGTTGCGGCCGGGCGGCAGGCTCGTACTGGTCGAAGGACGCTGGGGCGCGATCAGCCCGGTCGGCATCGGGGCCGCGGAACTCGTCGAGCTGACCGCACCGCTCGGCGGCCGACTGGTGATCGAACAGCTCGGGCACGACGCCGCGTTGTGGGGCCGTGAGGTCGAGGACGAGCGGTACGCGGCGGTGCTCCGGCCGCCCGCGCCCCAACGGCACCAGGAGATCGTCGACGTCCATCTGCTGCTGCTCCGCGGCGACGAGGTGCTGCTCGCCCGCCGCTCGGGCACCGGCTACGCGGACGGTCTGCTGAACGCGCCGTCCGGACACCTGGAGGACGGCGAGGACGTCAGAAGCGGCATGATCCGCGAGGCCCGCGAGGAGATCGGCATCGAGTTGGCGTCGGAGGAGCTGGCGGTCGCCCTGGTCATGCAGCACCGCGCACCGGACGGCGCGGCCAGGATCGGCTGGTTCTTCACGGCCGAATACGGCAGCGGCGGCGAGCCCGTCAACCGCGAGCCCGACAAGTGCTCCGAGCTGGGCTGGTACCCGCTGGACGCCCTGCCCGACGACATGGTCGCGTACTGCCGAGCGGGGATCGACGCCTACCGGGGCGGGCAGCCGTTCCTGCTCCACCTGCACGAGAGCGGGGACCCGATCGCCCACGACCCGGTCGGCAGCGGCCGAGCGGTGCCCCTGCCGCCGTCCGCTGTGCCAGGATCCCGGATATGAGCCTGAAGATCACCGTAGACGCGGACGCGGCCACCGCCCCGTACGAGCAACTGCGCGGGCAGATCGCGGAAGAGGCCCGCGAGGGACGCCTTCCGGTCGGCTACAAGCTGCCCACCGTACGGGGACTCGCCGAGCAGTTGGGGCTTGCGGCCAACACGGTCGCCAAGGCGTACCGCGCGCTGGAGGCCGACGGGGTGATCGAGACCCGCGGCAGGCACGGCACCTACATCGCCGCAGCCGACGCCCGCGCACGGGAAGTGGCCGCCGCGGCGGCGGAGTACGTGGCACGCACGCGCCGCCTCGGGCTCGACCGGGACGCCGCGCGGGCCGCGGTGGACGAGGCGCTGCGCGCCGTCGACGAGACCTAGAGCCCCGGACCCCGGAGGTTCTCGCTCTCGGAGGGGCGCCAGCGTGGCAGGTCGGCGGCCGGGGGGCCGGGCGGGCGTGACCAGGTGGTGGGGGAGCCGTCGTAGTGGATCGGCGGGAGTGCGTAACGGAGCCGGTCCATGGGGGAGTCGGCTTCGGCGAGACGGGGGGGGAGTGATCGCGATGGTCCGCAGGTGGCGGAGGATCGGTCGCCGGAATGCCGGTACGGACGGCCACGGAGAGACCGCCCGCCGCGTACACCGTCTGCTCGGAGCGTTCGCCAGGCGCTGCCGCGAGTTCCTCCGCCACTCGGGCCACGAGGGCATCGGTGTCGTCGGAGGCATGACAACAGCGGACGTCTCCAAGGCGGCGTCCGGCACTCGCGCGTCTCCTCGTGCGTCTTCTCACACCCGGGCGGCGCGGTTCCCGGACGCCTCATCGGCCTTGGCGGCGTCCGGGGCGGGGAAACCGCCGGAGCTGCTAGAGGTAGAGGCCGTCCGACGCCTGGGCGGGGACGGGCAGGGCGGCCGTGCTGCCGCGGCGGAGCGCGTACAGCTCGGCGAGGGTGGCGCCTTCGCGGCCGATGCCCTCGGGAGTGCCCAGCCAGTTGACGGCCTCGTCACGGGTCAGCGGGCCGACCTCGATCCTGGCCAGGCAGCGGCCCGGCCGGACCACCGCGGGGTGCAGGCGTTCCAGATCCTCGTTGGTGGTGATGCCGACCAGCACATTGCGGCCCTGGCCGAGCAGCCCGTCCGTGAGATTGAGCAGCCGGGACAGCGCCTGGCCGGTCTGGTGCTTGGCCTGGCCCCGGATCAGCTCGTCGCAGTCCTCCAGCAGCAGGAGCCGCCAGCGACCGCCCGCCGTGCCGTCGTCCTCGCCGATGGCGATGTCCATCAGATAGCCGACGTCGTTGAAGAGCCGCTCGGGGTCGAGCACGCAGTCGACCTGGCACCAGTCGCGCCAGGACCGGGCCAGGGTGCGCAGCGCCGAGGTCTTGCCGGTGCCGGGCGGGCCGTGGAGCAGCAGCAGGCGGCCGGTGATGTCGTCGGCCGTGAGCTTCATCAGGCCGTCCATCGAGTCGGCGACCGGCGCGGTGTAGTTCCCGCGCAGCTCCTCCCACGTGGCGGCGGAGATCTGCCGGGTGGTGCGGTGCGGTCCGCGGCGCGGCGAGACGTACCAGAAGCCCATGGTGACGTTCTCGGGCTGCGGCTCCGGCTCGTCCTCGGCGTCGTCGACGGAGGACTTCAGCACCTGCTCGGCCAGTTCGTCCGTGACGGCGGCCACGGTGACGTCGGCGCCCCGGTTCCAGCGGGAGATGAGGACGGTCCAGCCGTCGCCCTCGGCGAGGGTGGCGCTGCGGTCCTTGTCGCGGGCCTGGCGCAGTACCACCGCGTCCGGCGGCAGCAGTGTGAGGCCGGACTTCACATTCTCCAGCGAGGCGCCGCGCGAGAACGGCTGCTCGCCCGAGGTGAACCGGCCCAGGAAGAGGGCGTCCACGACATCGGACGGGGAGTCGCTGTCGTCCAGTCGCAGATGGACGGGGAGTGCCTGGTGCGGGGCGGTGGCGGCGGTCGGCTTGGCGGCCGGTCCCTTGCCGGTTCCGGTGGTGGGCGGCACTTGCCTCCTCGGTTCACTGGGTGTCGCGGACATGCGGCCCATGATCCGGCACGCGGGCCCGATTCGCCCAGTCTTTTTCCATGCCGGGCCTCCCACCACGCCGTTGGTGGATTCATACCGTCTTGTCAGTTTTTGGCGAGCGAGGTGCCGGGCGGCTTGAACTTCTCGTACAAGCGTACGTCCACGCTCGTGGGTGTCCCCGGCGGGGCGGCGGGGGAGACCCGGGGGAACGGCACTGTTGCCAGGTCACAGCGGTCGCCGCCGATCGGGCGGCCGAGCTGGGCACATGCCCTTGGAATGTCAACGCCCTTGAGGAGAAGGTGAATACGGCGTCGCGAATGAGTCCAGGATGCGCACGTGACGTGGCGGGGCGATAGGGTTAGCCTGCCCGAGCCGGGTGCCCTCGTAAGGGTGGGGAGAGTAATGGAACAGATAGCGATGCACAGCAGGCCACGAGTGCCTGCCATCAACTGCGGTACAGGCGCGTCCAGTGCGCGCCTCGACCGGCACCTCGCGATACTGGCCGGGCCTGCCCTGCCCCAGCGCGACACAGAGGAAGCGACTGTGCTGATGCAGGAGCTGACCTCGCGCAACACCGTGCACACCACGGCCAACCGCGGTGCGAGGGTGTCGCTCTTCGCGCCGCTGCGACGGCTGCGGAGATCGCTGTTCGGCAACCGAGGCTGAGTCCGCTCCGCCCTCTCCCAGGACTCGGACTCCCAGGTCCCGCCGTCCCCTGACCTCGGTCGGGGCCGCGGACCGGCCAGGTGCTCGGATCGTCCGGCGGCCACACCGTCCCGGCTCGGCGCTGCTTCGCGCGGCGCTTCGGTGTGTGCCCGCCGCGGCCGTCCCTCCCCACCGGACGGTCCGCCGCGACACCAGGTCGCGCGGACACCCTCCCCCCGGCCGCAGTCGGACCGCTTACGGCAAGGTCGTTCACGGCACGGCTGGTCACAACGGCTGGTCACAGCAGGGCGAACTGCCCGTCCGGCCCTTCCTCGTGGTGTTCCAGCACGGAGGCGGGCCTGCGCCTGGCGGCGGGTACCGGCAGTACGCCGCCGGCCCGCAGTTCGGCCGTCGTGACCGTCTCGCCGCGCACCGCCAGGCGGCGCGCCAGACCCTCGCGGTACGCGCGCAGACCGGCCAGCAGCGTCAGCACACTGATCAGTTCCAGCAGTTCCGACGTAGTGGCCCGTGTCCACGCGGCGGGTCGCAGCGCCTCCAGGGTCCCCGGCGCACCCGGCGCCGTACGCCGCTCGAACCACGCCTCGATCACCCGCACCCCACCCGCGGTGACCTCCCAGGCGGCCGGTGAGACCGGCGAGATCCGGCCGTCACCGATCAGCAGCGCCCGCTCGTCCGGGTCGTACGACAACTCCCCGGCGGCCGGGGTGTCCGGCAGCGGCGAGCGGACGTAAGGGCGGCTTCCTCCGGGCAGCCGGAGCCGACCGGCGTCGCGTCCCTCGGCGGGATCGGCGAACCGCGCCCCGTGGGTCTGGAGCCACAGCGTCCGGCGCCCGAGCGCCAGCCCCTCCTGCCAGAGCGCGGGATCACGGGGCAGCGGTACGAGGGCGCCGCCGGGGCCCGGCCGCGCCGCCGCGCCGATCCAGGCCAGCACGTCCGCGGCGGCGACCTCGGTGCCCAGCCGCGCGGAGAGCAGGGCGGTCAGCCCCGGCGCGATGTTGGGGTCCCGGCCGCCCGGCTGCCGGAACAGCGGCCGTATCCAGCCCGGCCGCCCGGCAGGGGAGCGCCCGTCGGGCAGCAGCGCGCAGAACACCACGGCGGGCTCCGGCGCCCCGGACTCCGCCACCGACGCGGCCCGCGCCTGATACGCCTGTTCCAGCGCGAAGACCTGCCGGTCGTCGGCCGTCCGCCATATCTCGGCCCGCGCCACGTCGATCAGCCGGTGGTCGGGTATCAGCCACTGCCGGTCGTACGGGCCGTGCTGCACCCGCACCGGCTCGGGGCAGCGACCGGTCTCGCCGGCCAGCGCGGTGGTCGGGGTGCGGTGGCCCGGCAACTGCGCGACGGGCGTGTGCAGATTCCTGGCCCGCGTCGGATGCAGCAGCGCCGACCGGGCGTCCTGGTCCGCGGTGCCGGTGAACAGCGCCCACCGGGCACGCAGACAGGAAGGCTCCGCGGCCATCGGCCAGCCGCGGCCGATCCGCAACGGGCGTACGGACCACGGCATCACGTCGTGCAGCAAAGGCGCGTCATTGCTCACCGCACGCATGCTACTGACGACCCTCAGGGCGCCTCCATCGTCACCGTGAACGAGAAGCGGTCACCCCGGTAATGGATGCGCACCACGTCCACCGCCCGGCCCGACTCGTCGTAGGTCACCCCGGTGTAGTGCAATATCGGGCTCAGCAGCGGCACTTGCAGCAGCCGCGCCGTCTCGGGATCGGCCAGCCGCGCCTCCACGGTGTCGGTGATCCGGCTGATCCGCACGCCGAGCATGTCCCGCAGCACCTTCGTCATCGGCCACCGCTCCAGGTCGGCGAGGTCGATCCGGGCGCCGAGTTCCGGACGTACGAAATTCTCCGCCCAGTTGGTGGGCTCACCGCTCTCGTCGCAGCGCAGCCTGCGGTAGGCCATGGCCCGGTCGAGGTCGGGGAAGTGCTCGGCGGCCCCCGGCGGCAGCGGCTCGGAACCGTAGCGCAGCACCGCCGTACGGCCGCCGGACTGCTGCGCCACGATCGCGTCCACCGAGCCGAGCAGCTTCACCGGCGCCCCGCGCAGCGCCGTCGGCTCGATGAAGGTGCCACGCCTGCGGTGCCGGCTGATCAGGCCCTCGTCCTCCAGCTCCTTGAGCGCCTGCCGCATGGTGAGGACACTCACCCCGTAGTGCCCGGCCAGCTCGTCCTCGGTGGGCAGCCGCAGCGGGGCCTGCGCGTGGCGGCCCAGTATCGAGGCGCGCAACGACTGCGAGACCTGGTACCACAGCGGCAGCTTGCGGTTCAGGACGAGGGAGTCGGGGGCGAAGGACGTCACGGCCGGAAGTTTCTCGCAAGCCCCTCCCACACCCGGTCGTAGCCCCCCTGCCGGTGCTCCCCGTTCAGCGCGAACTCGGTGGGCACGACCGGCCAACGGGTCTCGAACATGAACGCCAGCCCGTCGTCCACGCGCTGCGGCGCCAGTTCGGCGGCGCTCGCCTTGTCGAAGGTGGCCCGGTCAGGTCCGTGCGCCGACATCATGTTGTGCAGCGAGGCGCCGCCGGGCACGAAGCCCTCGGCCTTGGCGTCGTACGCCCCCTCGATCAGGCCCATGAACTCGGTCATCACATTGCGGTGGAAGTACGGCGGCCTGAAGGTGTCCTCGCCGACCAGCCAGCGGGGGGCGAAGACCACGAAGTCCGCGCCCGCGAGCCCCGGCGTGTCCGAGGGCGAGGTGAGCACCGTGAAGATCGACGGGTCGGGGTGGTCGTAGCTGAGCGACCCCAGCACGTTGAAGCGGTGCAGGTCGTACACGTACGGCACATGGCTGCCGTGCCAGGCGACCACGTCGAGCGGCGAGTGGTCGTAGACCGCGGCCCAGAGATTGCCGCCGAATTTGTTGACCACCTCCGTCTGCTCGTCCCGGTCCTCGTAGGCGGCGACCGGGGCGCGGAAGTCCCGCGCGTTGGCCAGTCCGTTCGCACCGATAGGGCCCAACTCCGGGAGCTGGAAGGGCTGGCCGTAGTTCTCGCAGACGTAGCCGCTCGCCGTGCCGTCCGGCAGCTCGACGCGGAAGCGGACACCGCGCGGGATCAGCGCGACCTCGCCCGGATCGGCGCGGATCAGCCCCAACTCGGTCCGCAGCAGCAGGGCGCCCCGCTGCGGCACGATCAGGAACTCGCCGTCAGAGGAGGAGAACACCCGGTTGTGCATCGAAAGGTTGGCCGCGTACCAGTGGATGCCGATGCCCTCACGGCGCAGCACATCGCCGTTGCCACCGACCGTGACCAGGCCGGTCACGAAATCCGTCGGCTCCTGCGGCATCGGCAGCGGGCCCCAGCGCAGCCGGTTGGGGTCGGGCTCCACGTCCAGGAACGGGGCGCTGCGCACCTGGCCGTTGGGGACCCGGCGGAAGGGCGGATGGGCGGCCGAGGGCCGGATCCGGTAGAGCCAGCTCCGTCGGTTGCGGGCGCGCGGCTCGGTGAACGCGGTGCCGCTGAGCTGTTCCGCGTAGAGCCCGAAGGGGGCGCGCTGCGGTGAGTTGCGCCCCTCCGGGAGCGCGCCCGCCACGGCTTCGCTGCTGTGCTCGTTGCCGAAGCCCGAGGAGTACGGCAGGTCCTTGCCGTCCTCGGCGTCGGCGCCGCCCGGCCCGTTCACGGCGTTCGTGGCGTTCATGGTCTGCTCCCGGTGGGGTCTCGTCCGTGATTCCTATGCTGAACCATAGGAATCACGGCGGCAACCCTCAGCCCGAGCCTGTGGAAAACTCCGCTGCCAGGGCCCGGACGGTGGCGGCGGCCGAGACCGCGTGGCCGCTCGCCGAGGCGTGCACCAGGTCGGCGCTGTACAGGTCGCGGTCGGCGACGGCGGGATGGTCGTACATCTCGACGACCACCGCGCCGTAGCGCTCCGCGACCGTCCGGGTCACCTGATTGAGGACGGCGACGCCGGTCTCCAGCGGGCCGCCGCGCAGTTCCGGCACGGCCGCCGCGACATTCATCAGCGCGTACGCGAACAGGGTCCTGCCGGGCGCGGCCAGCCGGGCGAAGAGCAGGTCGAGCTCCTTCTCCAGCACCTCGGGGGAGAAGCCGGGCAGCAGCAGGTCGTTGCCGCCGCAGACGATCGCGACCAGGTCGGGCGCGAAGCGCGCGGCGCGCTCGGCCTGGTCGGCGCGTACCTGGCCCGCGGTGAGACCGCGCATGCCGAGGTTGAGATACGTCAGCTCCGGCACGACCCGGCGCAGGGCCTCCGCGGTGCGGTCGGCCCAGGGCGCGGTGCGGTAGCCGGGCACGGGGTCGCCCAGGCCCTCGGCGATGCTGTCGCCGACGACCGCGAAGCGCTTCCAGGGCGCGCCGCGCAGCAGCCGGTCGCTCTCCTCGGGTGACAGGCAGTGGGGGTCGGCGGCCTCCGCCGGGTGGTCGGCCGCATAGGTGGCGGAGAAGGCGCTGACCGCGCTGAGGACGGGACCGGGGACGGGGCTCTGAGCGGGATCGGGAGCGGGGACGGGAACAGGAACGGGAACGGGAACGGCGTCGCCGTACTGCGTCATCTCAGGACTCCTTGGCAAGAGTGCGGGTCAGGCCGAGGCCGACCACGGCGGCGACGGCGGCAAGCGCGGCGCAGACGAGGAACACCTCGCGGAACGCCCGCGTCCCGTCCAAACCGTGGGCGGCGATGACCGAGGCGGTCGCGGCGACGCCGAGCGCGCCGCCCAACTGCCGCGCGGTGGTGGTCATGCCGACGCCCGAGGCGAACTGCCGGGGCGGCAGCGATGTCGCGGCGGCGGTGGACAGGGCGGTGAGCGTGGCCCCGAAGGCGGCGCCGCCGATCAGGCCCATGGGCAGCCACAGCGCCAGGAAACGGGTGTCGGCGCCGAGTTGGCACCAGGTCCAGACGCTCACCGCGGCGAAGGCGGCCATGGACACGGCGACGACGGCGGGCAGATGGTGCGGCCGGGCGCGCTTGCCGACCACCAGGGCGGCCACCGCGGAGGTGAGCGCGCCGGGTGTGAGGGCGAAGCCCGCCTTGAGGACCGAGTAGTGCCACACGGTGGTGAGGAACAGCGGTCCGCAGAGCATCCAGGCGAAGAGCGCGGCCCCGGCGAAAGCGGCTGCGGCGGAGGCGACGGCGAAGGCGCGGTCGCGGAACAGGCCGGTTTCGACGGCGGGCGTCACCTGGTGCGTGGAACGGACGAGCGCCACGACGAGCAGTGCCGCGCCGCACAATGTGCTGCCCACAGTGGCCGCGGACGCCCAGCCCCAGTCGCTGCCCTTGCTGAGGCCGAGCACCAGCAGGCCGATGCCCAGGGTGACGGCGAGCGTGCCCAGCGGGTCGGGCAACCGCCGTTCCGCGCCGACGCGTTCCGGCAGGCCGCGCAGTCCCGCGGCCACCAGGAGGATGCCCACCGGCACATTGATGAGGAAAACGGAGCGCCAGCCGAAGGCGTCGACCAGCAGACCGCCCAGGCTCGGCCCGGCGGCGCTGGCCATCGAGCCCGCGGCGCCCCAGACGCCGATCGCCGCCGCGAGCCCGGCGGGGGGCGTGGTGGCGAGCAGCAGCCCGAGCGCGGCCGGGATCATCCCGGCCGCGGCGGCGCCCTGGAGGGCGCGGGCGGCGATCAGCCAGGGCAGGCCGGGCGCGGCGGCGCACAAGGCGGAGGCGACCGTGAAGCCGGTGAGCGACAGCAGGAAGACGCGCTTGCGGCCGAAGGCGTCGGCTATCCGTCCCGCGGGGGTGAGCAGCGCGGCGAAGAGCACCGCGTAGCTGCTCACGACCCACGACAGGTCGGACACGCGGTCGGCGGGGAAGCTCTCGGCCAGGTCGGGGAAAGCGACGTTGACCACGGTGGCGTCGAGGAACGCGATGAAGGTGGCGCCCGCGCTGAGCAGCAGGACGAGCCCCGGTCTGACGTCCGGGGTCCGTCCTGAGCCGGGCGGTGCGGGGAGGGTGGAAGCGGGGGAGGACATGGGCCGTCCTTGCCTTGGCAGCGAGAAACATACTGGGAGTACATACTGACGGTATGAAAATACATACCGAAGGTATGTGCGTGTCAAGAGTGGGCAGGCCCTAGGGTGGGGAGGGCATCGCGAACGACAGGAGGGCGCCGCTGTGGCAGCACCGCGCACAGGCACCGGAAGCGGGACGGGCACCGTCCCGGCCCGCAGGGCGGCGGCACGCCCCACGCAGCGCGAGCGGTCGGACGCCACCGTCGAGGACCTGCTCACCGCGGCCCGCGCGCTGTTCGCCGCCGAGGGCTACGCGGCCACCTCGCTGGACGCGGTCTGCGAGCGGGCGGGCGTCACCAAAGGCGCCCTGTATCACCACTTCTCCGGCAAGAGGCAGCTCTTCAGCGCCGTCTACACCCGCGAGCAGGAACGTCTCGCCCAACGGATCTCGACCGCGTATCTCCAGGTCGCCGACCCGTGGGAGGCGGTCTACGAGGGCAGCCGCGCCTATCTGGAGGCGTCCTTGGACCCCGAGGTGCAGCGCATCACGCTCTTCGACGCTCCGGGCGCGCTCGGCTGGGAGGCGATGCGCGACCTCGGCGTCAACTGCCGCCAACTCACCCTGCGCGGCGTGAAGTACGCCATCAAGGCGGGCGCGATCTCGCAGCGCCCCGCCGACCCGCTGACGTCGATGCTCTACGGCGGACTCAGCGAGAGCGCGATGGCGATCGTCAGGGCCGACGACCCGCCGGCCGCCCTGGCGGAAGCCCTCGCCGACCTGCGCAAGCTCTTCGACGCGCTCGCCGCGAAGGGCTGAGGGAGCCGTGCCACGGGCCGTGGGCGCCGACAGCGGACTGCGCCGCGCACCGGTGCAGCAGCGCAGCACCGAACGCCTGGAACGCATCCTCGACGCCTGCGCCCGGCTATTGGACGAGGGCGGTTACGAGCGTCTCAGCACCCGCGCCGTCGCCGCCCGCGCGGGCGTCCCCATCGGGTCGGTCTACCGTTTCTTCTCCGACAAGCGCGCCCTCGCGGACGCCCTCGCCCACCGCAACCTCGACGAATTCCTCGACCGTACGGCCGCGCGTCTCGCGGAGCCCGGCACCGACCCCGACTGGCGCACGGCGGTGAACATCCTGGTCGACGAGTACACCGCCATGAAGCGCACCGCGCCCGGTTTCGCGCTGGTCGACTTCGGCGTGCCGGGCGAGACCAACCACGACCTCGCCGACCGGCTGCCCGCGCTGCTCGGGGAACGGCTCTCGGTCGACCCCTCGGAACCCCGGCTGCGGCTGGCCCTGGTGATCGCCGTCGAGACGGCGGACGCCGCGCTGCAACTCGCCTTCCGCACCGACCCGTCGGGCGACCCCGGGGTGATCTCCGAGACGAAGGAGCTGATCCGGGCCTATCTCGCGACCGTCCTGGACTGATCTCCCAGGCCCCCAGGTCCCCTGGCCCCTAGGCCCCCTGGCCTCCCCGCCCCTTCCCGGATCTCCCGCACCCGCCTCGCGAGGCCCGATGCCCGCTCCAGGGGTCGTTGTCAGTACCGCCGGGTAATGTCGAAGACGACCGCGCGCCAACGTCGCCGCCCGTCCAGGGGAGTCCCCGATGACCCGAACCGCCCTGCGCATCTGTCCGCTCTGCGAGGCCACCTGCGGCCTCACGCTGTCCGTCGACGACGGACGGGTGACGCATGCCCGCGGCGACCGGGACGACGTGTTCAGCGCAGGCTTCATCTGCCCCAAGGGCGCCGCTTTCGGCGCGCTCGACGCCGACCCCGACCGGCTGCGGCGCCCCCTGGTGCGCCGCGAGGGCCGGCTGACCGAGGCGACGTGGGACGAGGCGTACGCGGCCGTCGCCGCCGGGATCGGCGCGGTCACCGGCGCGCACGGCGGTGACGCGGTCGGCGTCGTCCTCGGCAACCCCAATGTGCACACGATGGCGGGCGGCCTCTACCCCGCGCAGCTCATCGGCGCGCTGCGCACCCGCCGCGTCTTCACCGCGAGCACGCTTGACCAGATGCCCAAGCACGTGTCCTGCGGCTACCTCTTCGGCGACCCGAACGCGATCCCGGTGCCCGACCTGGACCGCACCGACCATCTGCTGCTCATCGGCGCGAACCCGCTGGTCTCCAACGGCAGTCTGGCCACCGCCGCCGACTTCCCCGGCAAGCTCAAGGCGCTGCGGCGGCGCGGCGGCAGACTCGTCGTCATCGACCCGCACCGCACCAGGACCGCCCGGGCCGCCGACCGCCATGTGGCGCCCAGGCCCGGCACCGACGCGGCCCTGCTGCTCGCCATGGTCAGGACACTGTTCGCCGAAGGGCTCGCGGACCCCGGCGAACTGACCCCGTGGCTCAGCGGCGTGGCCGAAGTACGCGACCTGGTGACGGATTTCGCGCCGGAGGCGGTCGCCGCGTATTGCGACGTCCCGGCCGACGACATCCGGGCCCTGGCACGCGAGTTGGCGGCGGCCGAGCGCGCCGTAGTCTACGGGCGGCTCGGCAGCACCGCCGTGGAATTCGGCACCCTGGCGAGCTGGGCGGTCGACGTGCTCAACGCGCTGACCGGCAATCTGGACCGGCCGGGCGGCGCCATGTTCCCGCTCGCGGCCACCGCGCGGGCGCCCCGACCGCCCGGCCCCGGCAAGGGATTCCGCGTCGGCCGCTGGCACAGCCGGGTCTCGGGACACCCCGAGGTCAAGGGCGAACTGCCCGCCGCCGCCCTCGCCGAGGAGATCGACACCCCCGGGGACGGCCGCCTGCGCGCCCTCGTCGTGGTCGCGGCCAACCCGGTGCTGTCCGCCCCCGACGGCCTGCGGCTCGACCGCGCCCTGGACGGCCTGGACTTCATGGTCAGCGTCGATCCGTATCTCAACGAGACCTCGCGCCATGCCGATGTGGTGCTGCCGCCGCCCCCGCCCGCGCAGAGCGCGCACTACGACTTCGCCTTCAGCACGCTCGCGGTCCGCAACACCGTCCGCTACAGCCCGCCCGCGGTGCCGCTGGAGGACGGACTGCTGGACGAACCGGAGATCCACGCCCGGCTGATCCTCGCCGTCCTGGGACAGACCCGGGAGCAGGGAGCCGACCCCGCGCTCGTGGACGAACAGGCGGTGGTCCGCAAGCTCACCGCCGAGACCGGCGACCCGCACTCGCCGGTCCACGGCCGGGACGTCGCGGAGCTGTCCGCCGCGCTCGGCGGGAGGACCGGATACGAGCGGCGGCTCGACATGATGCTGCGCCTCGGCCCGTACGGCGACGGCTTCGGTGCCGACCCCGACGGCCTCACCCTGGCGAGGGTCCTGGACCGGCCGCACGGCATCGACCTCGGCCCGCTGCGCCCGCGCGTGCCCGAGGTGCTGCGGACACCGTCCGGCACGGTCGAGCTGGCGCCCGAGGCCGTTGCCGCCGATCTGCCGCGGCTGCGGGCCACGGTGACGCGCGGCGCGGACGGCGAAGGGCTGGTCCTCATCGGGCGCCGCCATCTGCGGTCCAACAACTCCTGGATGCACAATGTGCCCGCGCTCACCGGCGGCACCAACCGCTGCACGGCGCAGATACACCCCGTCGACGCGGCCCGGCTCGGGCTGGCCGACGGGGCGCTCGCCCTGATCAAGGGCGACGGCGGGGAGATCACCGCGGCCGTCGAGATCACCGACGCGCTGCGCCCCGGAGTGGTCAGCGTGCCGCACGGCTGGGGTCACGACCGCGAGGGCACCCGGCTGACCGAGGCGGCCCGCGAGCCGGGCGTCAACGTCAATCAGTTGCTCGACGGCACGCGGCTCGACCCGCTCTCCGGCACGGCCGTGCTCAACGGATTCCCGATACGGATGGAGGCCGTCCGCTGACCCGCGCCGCGCCCGTGACACGGCCGGGTGACACGGCGCCGCCGAGTGGTGTGACACCCGGACAGCGGGGCACGGGACCCCTGGGCGCGAGTCGCCCGGGGAGGGCGGCCGGATGTCACGGGCCCGGCCCCGCGCGGAGCCCGGGTCGTCGGGTGTTCCCGGCGCGACGTGACTGACGGCACGCGACACACCCTGGCCACAAAAAACTAACGGCGCTAGTTTGGGCGTCGGACGCAGAGCGGTGACCCCGGAGGGCAGCAACGGTGGACGGTACGGCAGAGGGCGCACAGGACCTGGTGACATCGCGCGACGCCCAGTACATCGGCGGGAAGTGGCGCCCCGCCGCGGGCGGCGGCCGGATCGACGTCGTCAACCCGGTGACCGAGAAGGTCATCGGACAGGTGCCCGCGGGCACCGCGGAGGACGTGGACGAGGCCGTACGCGCCGCGCGCGCCGCCCTGCCCGGCTGGGCGGCCACCCCGCCCGCGGAACGCGGCGCGATACTCGGCGCGGTACGCGACCTGATGGCGGCGCGCCGCGAGGAGATCGCCGCGACCGTCGCCGCCGAGCTGGGCGCCCCGCCCGCCTTCGCCGCCGCCGTCCACACCGACATGCCCACCGCCGTCATGGGCAGCTTCGCCGCGCTCGCCGCCGGGTACGGCTTCGAGGAACAGGTCGGCAACTCACGGGTGTTCCAGGAGCCGGTCGGCGTCGTCGGCGCGATCACGCCGTGGAACTACCCGCTGCACCAGGTCGTCGCCAAGGCCGCCCCCGCGCTGGCCGCGGGCTGCACCGTGGTGCTCAAGCCCGCGGAGGACACCCCGCTGGTCGCCCAGCTCTTCGCCGCGATCCTCGACGAGGCCGGGCTCCCCGCCGGAGTCTTCAACCTGGTCACCGGCCTCGGCCCGGTCGCCGGACAGGCGCTCGCCGAGCACCCAGGCGTGGACATGGTCTCCTTCACCGGTTCCACCGCGGTCGGACGGCAGATCGGCGCCACCGCGGGCGCGGCCGTCAAGCGCGTCGCGCTCGAACTGGGCGGAAAGTCCGCGAATGTCATCCTCCCCGGCGCCGACCTCGCCCGCGCCGTCAACGTCGGCATCGCCAACGTCTTCGCCAACTCCGGCCAGACATGCAGCGCCTGGACCCGGATCCTCGTCGACTCCGCGCGCTACGACGAAGCCGTCGAGGCGGCCACCGCGGCAGCCGCCAAGTACGTACCCGGCGAACGGCTCGGCCCGGTCGTCAACGCCAAGCAGCGCGAGCGGGTGCGCGGCTACATACGGCGCGGCGCCGCGGAAGGCGCGCGGATCGTCGTCGGCGGCCCCGACGCGCCGGACGGACTGGAGACCGGCTACTACATACGCCCCACTGTCTTCGCCGACGTCGACCCCGGTATGACGATCGCCCAGGAGGAGATCTTCGGCCCGGTCGTCGCCCTGATCAGGTACGAGGACGAGGACGACGCCCTGCGCATCGCCAACGGCACGGTCTACGGGCTCGCGGGCGCGGTCTGGGGCGCCGACGACGCGGAGGCCGTCGCCTTCGCCCGCCGGATGGACACCGGACAGGTCGACATCAACGGCGGCCGGTTCAACCCGCTGGCGCCCTTCGGCGGTTACAAGCAGTCCGGAGTCGGCCGCGAGCTGGGCGCGCACGGGCTGGCGGAGTACCTCCAGACCAAGTCCCTCCAGTTCTGACCCCAGGACCCCAGGACCCCAGGACCCCAGGACCGCCCGACCCGGCTGAACCGCACAAACCGCCCGCCCCTCCCGACCTGTTCGGGCCGACTCGGTCGACCGGGATCACCCCGGCCGACCCGGTCCGACCGGCCCGTTGCCCCACCCCGCTCACGCCCGCTCGTCCGCACCCGCACCCGCATCCGTCAGCCCCCGACCGCATCCGTCCGCATCCGGATCCGCTCGCAGCCCCGCACCCAGGAGACCTCGTGGTACGCGCAGCCGTCCTGCCCGCCGTCAACGCGCCGCTGGCCGTCGCCGACATCGAGCTGCCCGACCCCGGCCCCGGACAGGTCCGGGTCCGGCTGGCGGCGGCGGGCGTGTGCCATTCCGACCTGTCGCTGTCCAACGGAACGCTGCGCCAGCCGGTACCCGCCGTCCTCGGCCATGAGGGCGCGGGCACGGTGGTGTCGGTCGGAGACGGCGTCGGCCATCTCGCCCCCGGTGACCGCGTGGTCCTCAACTGGGCGCCCGCCTGCGGCGACTGCCACTTCTGCGGCCTCGCCGAGCCCTGGCTGTGCGCCAACTCCGCCACGGCAGCCGCCAGTCCGTACGCCACGCTGGCCGCCGACGGCAGCCCGCTCTACCCGGGCCTGGGCACCGCCGTCTTCGCCGAGGAGACCGTGGTCGCCGCGGGCGCGGTCCTGCCGCTCCCCGACGGCGTCCCGCTCACCGACGCCGCGCTGCTCGGCTGCGCCGTACTCACCGGCTACGGCGCGGTGCACCACTCGGCGCGGATCCGTACCGGCGAGAGCGTCGCCGTCTACGGGGTCGGCGGCGTGGGGCTCGCCGTGCTCCAGTCGGCGCGGATCGCGGGCGCCGAGCGGATCATCGCGGTCGATGTCGCGCCCGCCAAGGAGGAGCTGGCGCGGGCGGCCGGCGCCACCGACTTCGTCGTCTCCGGGGACGATACGGCCAAGCGGATCCGCAAGCTCACCGACGGCTTCGGCGCCGACGCGGCCATCGAGTGCGTGGGCCGCGCCGCCACCATCCGCACCGCCTGGTCCTCCACCCGCCGCGGCGGCCGTACGACGGTGGTCGGCATCGGCGGCCAGGACCAGCAGGTCACCTTCACCGCGCTGGAACTCTTCTACTTCGGCCGCACGCTCTCCGGCTGCGTGTACGGAAACTGCGACCCGGCCGTGGATCTGCCGGTGCTCGCCGAGCACGTACGGGCGGGCCGCCTCGACCTGTCCGCCATGGTCACCGACCGCATCACGCTCGACGGCATCCCGGCGGCCTTCGGGGCGATGACCGCCGGGCGCGGCGGCCGGGCGCTGGTGGTCTTCTGACCGGCCGTCGGGCCGGATTCCCGCGGGACCGCGCACCCGCCGCTGTCAGCGGGCGCGTCCCCAGGCGTACGTCTAGGCGTACGTCTACGCGTACGCCTACGCCTGCGCGCCGTCGACCATCGCCAGCCAGTGCCGGTGAGTGCCGTCGAAGGGACCGGTGCCCTCCGCCACCGCCGTCATCAGCCACGCGGCGGCGGATTCGGCGGCGCCGATCACATCGGCGGGGTAGCCGTACCGCACCCGGTGCTCGGCGAATTCGTCCTCGTCGACCAGGATCGGCAGGTCGGCGCCGCGCTTGAGCAGGACGTCCAGGTCGAGGTCGACCATGGTGACCTCGGCGGGGGACGGCCACCGCGGCGGGGTGGTGATGTCGCAGTAGATCTCGGTGCGGCGGGGCGCGGCGTTGAAGGTCGCCGTCCACCAGGCGTCGCGCGGGAAGAGGATGATGTGCGCCTCGGGGATCGGGACGTGGGGGTTGTGGCCCTTGCGCACCAGGCCGAAGCCGGGGAGGCCGAGCCATACGCCGTGCTCGTCCTCACCGAGCCGCCGCATCCGCAGATTCCAGTGCAGAGTGCCGTCGTATTTGCGGTAGTTGACCTGGACGAAGTCGGGCTCGGGGCCCTGCGGGACCGGTTCTGACATGGCGCCATCCTGTCAGCAGGCGCGGCCGGTCCGCCCCCGGATTTCCCGCCGGGAGGCCACCCGCGCCGGGGCTCACGCCGGGGCGGTTCCCGGGCCCGCGAGCGCCTCGAACTGCACGGCCAGACCGTCGATCAGCGCGCGCAGCCCCGTCTCGAAGGCGCCGCTGTCGATCTGCCGCTGGTGCTTGGCGAGGAGGTGGGCCTGGCCGAGGTGCGGATAGTCGGCGGGGTCGTAGACGTCCGCGTCGCCGACGAAGCCGCCCGCGAAGGAGCCGAGCGCGGAGCCGGTGACGAAGTAGCGCATGAGGGCGCCGATCCGGGTGGCGTGGGCGGGCGGCCAGCCCGCCTCGACCATGCCGCCGAAGACGGCGTCGGCCATCCGGAGCCCGGCGGGCCGCAGGCCGGGCCCGACGGCGAGGAACGGCACGATGTGCGGGTGGTCGGTGAGGGCGGCGCGGTAGGAGCGGCCCCAGTCGAGCAGCGCCTGCCGCCAGTCCCTGCCGTCACCGAACATCGACAGGTCGACTTGGGTGACGACGGTGTCGGCCGCCGCGTCGAGGATGGCTTCCTTGGTGGCGAAGTGGTTGTAGAGGGAGGGCCCGCTCACGCCCAGTTCGGCCGCGAGCCGCCGGGTGGACAGGGCCGCCAGACCCTCCTCGTCGATGAGGGCGAGGGCCGCCGTGACGATCCGGTCGCGACTGAGCAGGGGCTTGCGGGGGCGGGCCATGCGGCACATAGTAGAGCCTGCCGCCCGAAAACTAGCGGTGGTAGTTTCGAAGGATCGTCCGGACGATCGTGGGATGCGGTGACGACGCAGTGAACCTTGAGCTGACCGAGGAGCAGGCCGCCGTCAAGGAGCTGGCCAGGGACTTCACCGAGCGCGAGATCACGCCGAACGCGGTGGCGTGGGACCGCGCCGAGAGCGTGGACCGCGCCATCGTGAAGAAGCTCGGCGCGCTCGGTTTCCTGGGGCTGACCGTCGACGAGGAGTACGGCGGCTCCGGCGGCGACCACCTCGCCTACTGCCTGGTGACCGAGGAGCTGGGCCGCGGCGACTCCTCCGTGCGCGGCATCGTCTCGGTCTCGCTCGGCCTGGTCGCCAAGTCGATCGCGCGCTGGGGGAGCGAGGAGCACAAGCGCGCGTGGCTGCCCCGGCTCACCGCGGGCGACGCGGTCGGCTGCTTCGGGCTGACCGAGCCGGGCACCGGTTCGGACGCCGCGAATCTCACCACCCGCGCGGTACGGGACGGCGACTCGTACATGATCACCGGCAGCAAGATGTTCATCACCAACGGCACCTGGGCCGATGTCGTCCTGCTCTTCGCCCGCACCGGCCGCGCCGACGAGGGGCACAAGGGCGTCAGCGCCTTCCTGGTGCCGACCGACACGGCGGGCCTGACCCGCCGCGAGATCCAGGGCAAGCTCGGGCTGCGCGGGCAGGCGACGGCCGAGCTGGTCCTCGACGGCGTCCGCGTCCCGGCCTCCGCGATGCTCGCGCCCGAGGGCAAGGGCTTCTCCGTGGCGATGTCCGCGCTGGCCAAGGGGCGGATGTCGGTCGCGGCGGGCTGTGTCGGCATCGCCCAGGCGTGCCTGGACGCGGCGGTGGCGTACGCGGGGGAGCGCGAGCAGTTCGGAGCGCCGATCGCCGGACGCCAGCTCGTTCAGGAGCTGCTCGCCGACATCGCGGTGGACGTGGACGCGGCCCGGCTGCTCACCTGGCGGGTCGCCGACCTGATCGACCGCGGGCTGCCCTTCGCCACCGAGTCCTCGGTCGCCAAGCTCTACGCGAGTGAGGCCGCCGTGCGCTGTGCCAACAACGCCCTCCAGGTCTTCGGCGGCTACGGCTACATCGACGAGTACCCGGCCGGCAAGCTGCTGCGGGATGCGCGGGTCATGACGTTGTACGAAGGCACCAGCCAGATACACAAGCTGCTGATCGGACGGGCGCTGACCGGCGTATCGGCGTTCTGACCGCAGGCCGCGCACCCGTACGCACCCGTACCGCACTCCCCGTACGGCACCCGTACCGCTTCCACGCACCGCGCCCCCGTACCGCTTCGACGTCCTGTCTCGACGTCCCCTTGCCCTGGTCACGACAAGTGACGAGCGACCGCTTAGTATCTAAGCGCTTGCTCAGCCCCGCGATAGGGTGGCGGCTGTGACCGGCGGTGAGGAGCGTGCGATGAGCGTCGAGGCGACAACCGGCGAGGCGTGGGGGGACATCAGCCCCGACGCCGCGAGGCGGCTGGTGATCGCGGCGGTGCAGGCGTTCGCCGAGCGCGGCTACCACGCCACGACCACCCGCGACATCGCCGGGCGCGCGGGCATGAGCCCCGCCGCGCTCTACATCCACTACAAGACCAAAGAGGAACTGCTCTACCAGATCAGCAAGGTCGGCCACCTGCGCTCGCTCGCCATGCTCTCCGAGGCCAGGGACGGCGACGGCAGCGCGGCCGAACGGCTGGAGAGCGCCGTACGCGCCTTCGTCCGCTGGCACGCCGAGCACCACACGACCGGGCGGGTCGTGCAGTACGAACTGGGCGCGCTCGCCCCCGAGCACCACGCGGAGATCGTGGCGCTGCGGCGGCAGAGCGAGGACGCGATCCGCACGATCATCAAGGACGGCGTGACGGCGGGCGAATTCGACGTCCCCGAGGTCTCCGGGACCACGCTCGCCGTGCTGTCGCTCTGCATCGACGTGGCCCGCTGGTTCAACCCCGAGGGCCGCAGGACCCCGGACGAGGTCGGCGCGCTCTACGCCGACCTCGTGCTGCGCATGGTGCGGCCCACGGCCTGAGGGCGCGACCCGCGCGAACGCCTCCACGGACAGCCGCCCGAACGCGTCCGCAGAGCTACAGATAGAAGCGGGCCACTGTCTCCGCCACGCACACCGGCTTGTCGCCGCCCTCGCGCTCGATGGTCACCTTCGTCACGAGCTGGATGCCGCCGCCCACCTCGGTGACCTCCGCGACCTCGGCGGTCGCGCGGAGCCGCGAGCCGACCGGTACGGGAGCGGGGAAACGCACCTTGTTCACGCCGTAGTTGACGCCCATCTTCACGCCCTCGACCAGCAGGAGCCGCGGGGTGAGGGACGGGATCAGGGAGAGCGTCAGATAGCCGTGCGCGATGGTCGTGCCGAACGGGCCGAGCGCCGCCTTCTCCGCGTCGACGTGGATCCACTGGTGGTCCCCGGTGGCCTCGGCGAACAGGTCGATCCGCTTCTGGTCGATCTCCTGCCACTCGGTCCAGCCGAGCTGTTCGCCGACGGCGGCGCGCAGTTCGTCCGGCGAAGCGAAGATGCGGGGCTGCGACATGGGGTGGCCTCCAGGGGTGGTCCGGTACGGCGCGCTACGGGGTTTCTAAGCGCTTGCTCAGCGACTCTCAGCATGGTTCGGGGGCTGCCGGGTGTCAATCGCCGCCGCGCGGTCGGCCGCCCCTCGCGCCGCCCGGCCGCCGATCCCGTACCCCCGGCTCCCGCGCCGATCCCGTACCCCCGGCTCCCGCGCCGCTACCAGACCTCCGGCCGCCGCCCCGCCCACGGCCTGGCCCGTTCCAACTGCGCCGACAGCGACACCAGCGTCGCCTCGTCGCCGTACCGCCCGCCCAGCATCACGCCGATCGGCAGCCCCGCGTCCGTCCAGTGCAGCGGGACGCTGACCGCGGGCTGGCCCGTCGCGTTGTACAGCGGGGTGAAGGGCGTGAAGGCGGCCATCGCGTCGAATTCGGCCGTCGGGTCCGCGTCGTCGCGCATGCCCCCGACCAGGGCCGGCGGCTGAGCGAGCGTCGGCGTCAGGATCACGTCGTACGACGTCAGGAGCGCGTCCGCGATGAGCTGGCCGAGCATGCGGAAGACGTAGAGGGCGCCCGCGAAGTCCAGCCCCGACACCTTGCCGCCCGCCGCCCGCAGATGCCGGGTCAGCGGCATCAGCAAGTGCTCGTCGCCCGGCGCGACCGGCCGGGCCGCGGCCATCACCGACCAGACCGCGTTGAACGCCTGCCGCACCGAGTCGTCCACCGGCAGCGCCATCTCGTCCACGTCGTGGCCCAGTTCGCGCAGCAGCCCCGCCGCGCCGTCGAGCGCGGCCCGGCAGTCGGGGTGCAGCGCGACGCCGGGCACCGGCGGATCGGCGAGCGCCACCACGCGCAGCGGCCCCGGCTCGCGGCGGGCGTGGGAGAGGAAGGTCTCGCCGGGCGGCAGCGCGGGCGCCCCGTACGGGGCGCCGGGCTCGGGGCCCGCGAGGATGTCGAGCAGCGCCGCCGCGTCGGCGACGGTACGGGCGATCGGGCCCGACGTACTGAGCCCGCTCACGTCGTGCAGGACGGGACCGCCGCTCACCCGGCCGCGGCTCGGTTTTATGCCGAACAGCCCGCAAACCGAGGACGGGATACGGATCGAGCCGCCGCCGTCGCTGCCCTGCGCGACCGGCGCGAGGCCGCCCGCCACCGCCGCCCCGGCGCCACCGCTCGAACCGCCCGCCGACCGCTCCAGGTCCCAGGGCGTGCGGGCGGGCGGCGCCAGCCGGTTCTCGGTGTAGCAGGGCAGCCCGAACTCGGGGGTGTTGGTCTTGCCGAGCAGGATCGTGCCCGCCTTGCGCAGCCGGGCCGCCACATGGTCCTCGGCGTCGGGTACGTGCTCCGCGAAGGCCGCGGAACCGAAGGTGCAGCGCACACCCGCCACCAGATTCAGGTCCTTGACCGGCACCGGGACGCCGTGCAGCACGGGCAGTTCGTCGGCCGCGCCCTCGCGCCGCGCGGCCAGCGCCCACGCCTCGGCCTCCGCCGCCTGCTTGCGGGCGACCTCCGGCGTCACGGTGATGAACGCGCCGAGCGTCGCGTCGAGCCGGTCGATCCGCTCCAGATAGTGCTCGGTCAACTCGACCGGCGACACCGCCCCCTCACGTACCGCAGCCGCCTGCTCCACCGCCGTCAGATCGTGCAACTGGGCCATGCCCGCTCCCGCCTTCCGCCGCTCGTACCGCCGTGCGCCACGCGTCGTGCGCCGCGATCCTCGCATTACCGGCGGGTACCGACCAGCCCCTCGGCGGACCCGGTCACCGCCCGGAACCCGTCATGCCTGATGACCACGGCCCCGTGGCGGTGACCCCCGCCGACCGGTGACCCCCGCCGACCGGTGACGCCTGCTGACCGGTGG
Source organism: Streptomyces sp. NPDC025721 (assembly GCF_055558595.1). NCBI lineage: Bacteria > Bacillati > Actinomycetota > Actinomycetes > Kitasatosporales > Streptomycetaceae > Streptomyces > Streptomyces sp. NPDC025721. The sequence continues at coordinate 94,007 of NZ_JBVHMF010000012.1, forward strand.
CGCCTGCCGACCGGTGACGGCCGTCGCCCCGCCGTCGGCCACTATGGAGCCGAGCCGACGGGCCAAAACGAGTGGCACCCGCCATCCCGATCGGGGACCATCGCGAACGCCCGAGCCCGCCTGTGAACGACCAGCACCGCCAAGGAGCCACATGAGCCTGCGCCACCACGAGATCGCCGAGGCGGACAACCGCATCCTCAACCCCCTCAGCCAGGAGAAGCTGCGGCTGCTCGGTGAGATCTGCCGGTTGAAGGAGGGGCAGCGGCACCTCGACCTCGCCTGCGGGAAGGGCGAGATGCTGGCCGGCTGGGCGAAGCGGTACGGCACGGGCGGTGTCGGCGTCGACCTCAGCGAGGTCTTCCTGACGGCGGCGCGCGAGCGGGCCGCGGAATTCGGCGTGTCGGAGAGCGTGACCTTCGAGCGCGGCGACGCCGGGAAATACCAGCCGGAGCCCGCCGCCTTCGACATCGCCTCGTGCCTCGGCGCCACCTGGATCGGGGACGGCCTCGCGGGCACGATCGAGCTGCTGCGGCCCGCCCTGCGCCCCGGCGGACTCATGCTGATCGGCGAGCCGTACTGGCACGAGACACCTCCGGAGGAGGCGTACGAGGCACTCGGCACCGAGCCGGACGACTTCGTGTCGCTCAGCGGCACCCTGGACCGCTTCGAGGCGGCGGGCGTCGACCTGGTCGAAATGGTGCTGGCCGACGGCGACAACTGGGACCGCTACTACGCGCCCCAGTGGTTCGCGATCTCCGAATGGCTCCGCCGCACCCCCGCCGACCACCCCGACGTACCGGCCATGCGCGAATTCCTCGACCACCAGCGGCGCGGCCATCTCACCTACGGCAAGCGCTACTTCGGCTGGGGCGTCTTCGTCCTGCGCCCCCGCTGACCGCGACGCGCGCCGCTGCTCCCGGCGTGCCCCCGCTGACCGCGACGCGTGCCCGCCGACCCCAAAGCGCCCCCACTCACCCCAACGCGCCCCCCACCCCCCCCGCGGCTGCGGGAGTCGGGGGCGGCGGGATGTGGGGGAAGTGAAAAGCTGACGCATGTTCATCTTCCGGGAAGGAGGTACCGGCGGTAACGTCCGGGGACTGGTATCCGGAAGGAGCAGACATGCCGCTGCGGACCCCACGACGGATCGGCAAGCTGGGCAGGATCGGCAAGTGGAGAACGGCGACAGCCGCGGCGCTGCTGGCGCTCGGGGCCACCTTGGTGGCCCCGTTGCCGCTGGCGGCGCAGGCCGCGGACAACTCGGGCGACTACTGCGCGGGACAGTGCTCTGACATTCTGCCGCCGGGCGAGAACGGCAACGCCACGCTCGCGGACATTCTGGCGAACAAGGTGCTCGGGACACGCCCCGCGCACACCTCTGACCAGCTCGGACCGTATTCGTCGCTCGCCGACGGATACCCAGGGCTGACCGACGCGACCATCAGCAACTTCTTCAACAGCTCGTCCTTCGGCGTCCCTTCGGGCCAGGTCGCCTCGGTGATCAGCCCGCGCTCGGACGTGACGATCACCCGTGACAAGGCGACGGGCGTCCCCCACATCAAGGGCACGACCAGGCAGGGCACGGAGTACGGCGCCGGATACGCGGCGGCGCAGGACCGGCTGTGGCTGATGGACCTCTTCCGGCACGTCGGACGCGGCGAACTGTCGTCGTTCGCGGGCGGCGCGGCGGCCAACCGCGGCCTGGAGCAGGAGTTCTGGCGGCAGGCCCCGTACACCGAGGCCGACCTCCAGGACCAGGTCACCCGGCTGGCGAACAGCGGCGGCGCCCGCGGCCAGCAGGCGCTCGCCGACGCGCAGGCGTACGTCGACGGCATCAACGCCTACATCACGCAGTCCAAGAACGGCCGTTACTTCCCCGGCGAGTACGTCCTCACCGGGCACATGGACGCGATCACCAACGCGGGCACGATCGACCCGTTCCAGCTCACCGACATGATCGCGCTCGCCTCGGTGATCGGCGCGCTGTTCGGCACCGGCGGCGGCGGAGAGGTGGAGTCCGCGCTGTCGCTGCTGGCGGCGCAGCAGAAGTACGGGGTCGCCGAGGGCACCAAGGTCTGGGAGTCCTTCCGCGAGCGGGACGACCCCGAGGCCACGCCCACCGTGCACGACGGCAGCAGCTTCCCGTACGCCGGCAAGCCCGCGCAGGCCAAGGGCCAGGCGCTGCCCGACGCCGGCTCGGTCGTACCGGAACCGCTGGTCTACGACGCGACCGGCGGCGCCAAGCAGGCCACCACCAAGAGCCCCGGAGTGCTGCCGAGCAACCTCTTCTCCGGCGACGCCACGAAGAAGGGAATGTCCAACGCTCTCGTGGTCAGCGGCGCGCACACCGCCAGCGGCCACCCGGTCGCCGTCTTCGGTCCGCAAACCGGCTATTTCGCGCCACAGTTGCTGATGCTCCAGGAGTTGCAGGGCCCCGGCATCAGCGCGCGCGGCGCGTCCTTCGCGGGCCTGGGCATGTACGTGGAACTCGGCCGGGGCCAGGACTACGCCTGGAGCGCGACCTCCGCGAGCCAGGACGTCACCGACACCTACGCCGTGGAGCTGTGCCAGGACTCCACGCACTATGTGCTGCACGGCGCGTGCGTGCCGATGGAGAAGCTGGAACGCACCAACTCCTGGTCGCCGACCGTCGCCGACTCCACGGCGGCGGGCTCGTACCGCATGCAGGTCTGGCGCACGGCGTACGGCCCGGTGCAGTACCGGGCGACCGTCGGCGGCAAGGCCGTCGCCTATACGGCGCTGCGCAGTTCGTACCGGCACGAGGCCGACTCGATCCTGGGCTTCCAGGAGCTGAACGACCCCGGATTCGTGCACGACGCCGCCTCGTTCCAGCGGGCGACGCAGGACATCAACTACACCTTCAACTGGTTCTACGCGGACTCCCAGCACACCGCGTACTACAACAGCGGCACCAACCCGGTCAGGGCGGACGGCGTGGACCCGTCGTTCCCGGTGTGGGCGCAGGCCGCCTACGACTGGCGCGGCTGGGACCCGGTGACCAACACCGCCTCCTACACCCCGCCCGCGCAGCATCCGCAGTCCGTCGACCAGGACTACTACGTGTCGTGGAACAACAAGCAGGCCAAGGGGTACACCTCGGCGGGCTTCGGCAACGGCTCCGTGCACCGCGCCGACCTGCTGGAGGACCGGGTGAAGGCGCTCACCCAGGCGGGCGGCGTCACCCGCGCCGCGCTCACCAAGGCCATGGCGGACGCGGCGCTCACCGACCTGCGCGGTGAGGACGTCCTGCCCGACCTGCTCCAGGTGATCCACAGCGCACCGGTCACCGATCCCCAGGAAGCCACCGCCGTACAGCAGTTGGAGGCGTGGAGCACGGCGGGCACCAAGCGGCACGAGACCTCGCCCGGCTCGCACACGTACGCCAACGCGGACGCGGTACGGGTGATGGACGCGTGGTGGCCGCTGCTGATCGCGGGCGAGTTCCAGCCCGGCCTCGGCAGCGACCTCTACAACGCGCTGGCCGCGAACCTCGCGATCGACGAGTCGCCGTCCGCGGGACACGGGCCGACCGGCTCGCACGCGGGCAGCGCCTTCCAGTACGGCTGGTGGTCGTACGCCGACAAGGATCTGCGCAAGGTGCTCGGCAAGCCGGTGCAGGGCGCGCTCGACCAGACGTACTGCGGCGGCGGCCAACTGACCGCCTGCCGCGACATGTTGCTGTCCACGCTGAAGCAGGCGGCGGCCGTCCCGGCGGCCACCGTCTACCCGGCCGACGACAGCGGCTGCTCCGCCGGTGACCAGTGGTGCGCCGACTCGATCGTCCAGCGTCCGCTGGGCGGAGTCACGGACGACCGGATCGCGTGGCAGAACCGGCCCACCTTCCAGCAGGTGGTGGAATTCCCGTCACACCGGTGACGCGTTCCGCTCAGGGGTGAGCCCTTGAGCGGTGCGCGGTGACAGTCGCGGGCCGGGTCCTCAGCCGGGGACCCGGCCCGCGGCGCGCAGCACCAGGCGGGCCAGCTCCTCGTGGCAGATGTCGCTGTGCGCGCCGGACGGCGGCCCGCCCGAGCACACCACCGAGGACGCGTCCACGCTGACGCAGCCGGTCCTCGGCAGCTCACCGGCCAGGGCCCGCTCCAGGGTCAACTCCGGTGCGCCGTCCAGAGCTTGGAAGCCGTCGTGGCCCAGCGCGCCCCAGCGTTCGCCGAAGCCGAGCAGATCCGCTCCCGCGTGGGCGATGTCGCCGAGCAGCGACTCGTCCTCACCCGCGAGCCGCGAGGCCAGCGGGTAGAACACGCCGAGCGCCTGGTCGTGCCGCGAATGGCAGGCCACCAGGGGCCCGGTGACCCGCTGTTGCCTGCCGTGCAGCGCCCCGCCCCGCGCGTCGAAGGGCTGCGGGCCGCTGAACGCGTAGTGCGAGAGGGCCCCTTGGAGCAGGGTCACCGACGAGACCCGGACGGTGGACGGCATGCCGTCCAGGGCGAAGGACACCAGCCGCGCGCCGAAGCTGTGCCCGATCAGGTGGACCCGGACCGAGGGCGCCCGGCGCGCCAGCACCCCGAGCAGCGGCCCGAGCCCGCGCTGCCCGACGGTCCCCGCGCGCCGCTTCATCGCGTAGTACGTGGCCTGCCGCAGCAACTCCTTGGCGCCGTCCCACACGCGCCGGCCGAGCCCGCCGAACACCGCCTCGCCGGACGCCGGTTGGGCCGGGGCGACCTCAGCGCCCGCTGTCGCCAGCGCGTCGGCCAGTGAGAGGCAGGTGGTGACGGGGTCCTGGGTGAAGAGGAGCGGCTCGGCGCCCGGCGCGGTGCCCATGTCCTCGGCGAGGAGGCTGTGGGCGGCGACGCCTTGTGCGGCGGGACCTGAGGCGGCGGGACCCCGTGCGCCGGGAGTCCGTGCGGCGGCGCCCGGACTCGGCGGCGGTCCGGTGAGCGTACGGACCAGCGCGGCGAATTCGTCCAGCCGCTCGGGCGCTTCCGGCCGCTCGGCCAGCAGTTCCGCGATCCGGTCGAGCGTCTGTCCGCTGCCGGGGAAGACCTCGCCGAGCGCGGCCCTGGTCAGGGGGTCGAGCGCGGCGCCCGACGCGGCGGCGCCGTCCGCCACGGGCGCGGCGAGCGTCGGGGAGGTGCGCGGGAAATCGGGGATGGGCTCGTCGCTGAAGCGCATCGACGGCCAGTGCACGCCGACGTAGCCGAAGCGGAGGTCCGGCGCGGCGGCCAGCAGGCCGGGGAAGTGGCCGAAGAAGCCGTCGTAGAGCGCGGTCGCGGTGGCGATGTCGTTGTTCCAGCCGTGCGAGAAGACCACCAGATCGGTCCGGTTCCCGACCGCCTCCAGCAGCGCGTCCCGCTGCCGGGGGTCGGGGTCGCCGTCCGCGTCGAAGGTCAGGTCCCAGTACGGCCGGACGCTGGTCACTGAGGTGCTGGTCACTGAGGTGCCGGTCACGGCCATGGTGCCCCCCTGGAAATACGCCGTGATGGTGTGGTTCGCCCGCATCATCCCGACAGGGTCCGGCGTCGTCCATCCCCCGGACGACTGAATACGCACCGGCTACGTACGCGGCGGCACCGGCTACGTACACGGCGCGCGGCCGGACCCCAGGCCCCGGCGTCCGGGGTCCGCCCCCGCCCCCCGGCCCGGCACTACCGGATTGTGTGACCGACCGCTTAGTATGCGAAGGAGCCGAGTCGAGTCGAAGGAGACACGATCGTGGTCGTGGAAGCAGTGCGCGGCGCCCGGGTGGTCGTCACCGGGGCGGGCGGCGGCATCGGAGCCGCCCTCGCCCGCAGATTCGCCGCCGAGGGCGCCCGGGTCGTGGTGAACGACCTGGACGCCGACGCCGCCCGCGCGGTCGCCGACGAGATCGGCGCGGCCGTCGTCCCCGGCGACGCCTCCGGCATCGTGCCCGCCGCCCGCACCGCGCTCGGCGGCGGCGTCGACATCTTCTGCGCCAACGCCGGGGTCGGCACCGGCGGCGGCCCCGAGGCGGACGACGCCGCCTGGGAGCTGGCCTGGGACGTCAACGTCATGAGCCATGTCCGCGCCGCCCGCGCGCTGCTCCCCGAATGGCTGGAGCGCGGACAGGGGCGCTTCGTGTCCACCGTCTCGGCCGCCGGACTGCTGACGATGATCGGCGCGGCCCCGTACTCGGTCACCAAGCACGGCGCGCTCGCCTTCGCCGAATGGCTCTCGCTCACCTACCGGCACCGCGGCGTCCACGTGCACGCGGTGTGCCCGCAGGGCGTGCGCACCGCGATGCTCCGCTCCACCGGGGTCGCGGGCGACCTCGTGCTCGCGCCGAACGCCATCGAGCCCGAGGACGTCGCCCAGGCGGTGCTCGACGGCATCGCGGCCGACCGCTTCCTGATCCTGCCGCACCCCGAGGTCGCCGGTTATTACGCGGCCCGCGCCGCGGAACCCGACCGCTGGCTCCGCGGCATGAACAAACTCCAGCGCACCTACGAGGAGTTGCGGGCGAAGGAAGCCGGACAGGCCGAGGGCGCGGGGAAGGCCGGGAAAGCCGAGGGCGCGGGGAAGGCCGGGAAAGCCGGGGACGCCGGGAGAGCCGGGCAGACCACGGAATCCGCCAACGCCCCCGCGCGGGAAGGGGAACCGGCATGACCACCTACGCCGACCAGCCCTGGCTCAAGCACTTCACCGACGAGCAGCGCGAGGACGTCGAGCACCCGCCGTCCGTCCTGCACACCTTCCTCGACGTCGCCGCGCGGATACCCGACCACCGCGCGCTCGCCTACTTCGACGGCGCGCTGAGCTACCGCGAACTCGACGCCCTCTCCGACGGGTTGGCCCGGCATCTGGCCGCGCGCGGCTTCGCCCCCGGCGACCGCCTCGCGGTCATGCTGCAAAATGTGCCGCAGTTCGTCGTCGGCCTGCTCGCCGCGTGGAAGGCGGGCGGCACCGTCATCCCGGTCAACCCCATGTACAAGCAGGGCGAGTTGGCGCACATCCTGACCGACGCCGGGGCCGCCGCGATCCTCTGCTCGGAGCGCGCCTGGCAGGGATACGTCCGCGCCACCGTCGTCGACTCGCCGGTCCGTATCGCGCTGACCGCCAGCGAATTCGACCTCCAGACGCGCGACGACAGCCGCGTACTGACCGGGGAACGGCCGCCCGCGCAGGCCGGTGAGGGCGCGGACGACGTGCTCACCGCCGCCCGCGCCGCGGCCGGACCGCGCCCCGACGTCCCCCTGCCCGCCGCCCACGACATCGCGCTGATCAGCTACACCTCGGGCACCAGCGGCAAGCCCAAGGGGGCGCTCAACACACACGGCAACATCTCCTTCAACGCCCACCGGCAGGTACGCGTCCAGGGCTTCGCCGACGACGCCGTCATCTTCGCGCTCGCGCCGCTCTTCCACATCACCGGCATGGTCTGCCAGTTGTCGGCGGGGCTGGCGGGCGGCCACACCGTCGTCCTCGCGTACCGCTTCGAGCCGGGCGTGGTGCTCGACGCCTTCCGCGAGCACCGCCCGACGTACACCGTCGGCCCGTCCACCGCCTTCATGGCGCTGCTGGCCAGGCCCGACGCCGACGCCGCGGACTTCGCGTCCTTCCGGCTGATCTCCTCGGGCGGCGCGCCGCTGCCGCCCGCCGTGGTGGAGGGCTTCCGCGCCCGCTCCGGCGGCCTCTACCTCGCCAACGGCTACGGCCTCACCGAGTGCACGGCCCCCTGCGCCAGCGTCCCGCCCGGCACCGAGGCCCCCGTCGACCCCGCGTCCGGCACCCTCGCCGTCGGCGTTCCGGGACCCGGCACGATGGTCCGGATCCTGGACGACACGGGCGCCGAGGTGCCCTTCGGCGAATCCGGCGAGATCGCCGTCACCGGACCGATGGTCGTACCGGGCTACTGGAACCGGCCGGAGGAGTCCGCGGCGGCCCTGCCCGGCGGCGAGCTGCTGACCGGCGACATCGGCTTCATGGACGAGGACGGCTGGCTCTATGTCGTCGACCGCAAGAAGGACATGATCAACGCGTCCGGCTTCAAGGTCTGGCCGCGCGAGGTCGAGGACGTCCTCTACACCCACCCCGCGGTCCGCGAGGCGGCCGTCGTCGGCGTCCCCGACGCCTACCGCGGCGAGAGCGTCAAGGCGTACGTCAGCCTGCGGCCCGGCGCCACCGCGGGGCCCGAGGAGATCGTCGCCTACTGCAAGGACCGGCTCGCCGCCTTCAAATACCCGCGCGAGGTCGAGGTGCTCGGCGACCTCCCCAAGACGGCCACCGGGAAGATCCTCCGGCGCGAACTCAAGGTCCGGGCCGGATAGGGTTCCCTACCGGCCGGAACGCGCGTCGCTTTGTCGGTACGGCGCCACATCGGTTCACCGGCAGGTCGGTACGGGGATACGTGGGCATGTGGGTACGGAAAGAGGTCAGGCCATGGCACGCAATGCGACGGGCGGCGGCAGCGGCGGCTCCGGCGAGGGCGGCACCGCCGCGGTACCCGAGCGGCTGCTCGCCGAGGCCACCCGGCTCTTCGCCGAGCGCGGCTACGACCGCACCTCCGTCCAGGAGATCGTGGAGGCCGCCGGAGTCACCAAGGGCGCGCTCTACCACTACTTCGGCTCCAAGGACGATCTGCTGCACGAGATCTACGGCCGGGTGCTGCGGCTCCAGACCGAACGTCTCGACGCCATCGCCGCCCGCGACACCGCCGTGCCCGACCGGCTCGCCGAGGCCGCCGCCGATGTCGTCGTCACCAGCATCCAGAACCTGGACGACACCAAGATCTTCTTCCGCTCCATCCACCAGCTCGCCCCGGAGAAGCAGAAGGCGGTACGTGCCGAGCGCCGCCGCTACCACGAGAAGTTCCGCTCCCTGATCGAGGAGGGCCAGCGCGGCGGCCACTTCCGCGCCGACCTGCGGCCCGACCTCGTGGTCGACTTCTTCTTCGGCTCCGTGCACCACCTCGGCACCTGGTACCACGCGGAGGGCCCGCTCTCCGCCGAGCAGGTCGCCACCGAATTCTCCGACCTGCTGCTGCACTCGGTGCGGCGGCACTGACCCGCTGGGAGCTTTGACGTGAAGGCATGGCGCGTGCACGAGAACGGCGAGCCGCGCGAGGCGATGCGCCTCGACGAGGTCCCCACCCCCGAGCCGGGTCCCGGCGAGGTGCTGCTGCGGGTACGCGCCGCCGGGGTCAACTTCCCCGACGCGATGCTCTGCCGGGGCACCTACCAGATCCGGCCGCCGCTGCCGTTCACGCCCGGCGTGGAATTCTGCGGCGAGGTCGTCGCCGTCGGTGAAGGGGTCACGGACCTGGACACCGGCGCCCGCGTCATCACGCCCGCCGCCCTGCCGCGCGGCGCCTTCGCCGAATACGCCGTCGTCCCCGCCGCCGGGGTGCTGCCCGCGCCCGAGGCCCTGGACGACGCCGAGGCCGCCGCCCTCCACATCGGCTACCAGACCGGCTGGTTCGCCCTGCACCGCCGCGCCGCCCTCAGGCCCGGCGAGACGCTGCTCGTGCACGCCGCCGCGGGCGGTGTCGGCAGCGCCGCCGTCCAGCTCGGCAAGGCCGCGGGCGCCACCGTCATCGGTGTCGTCGGCGGCCCCGACAAGGCCGAGGCCGCCCGTGAGCTCGGCGCCGACATCGTCGTGGACCGGCACGCGGAGGACTTCGTCGCGGTCGTCAAGGAAGCCACCGCCGGGCGCGGTGCCAACGTCGTCTTCGACCCCGTCGGCGGCGACTCCTACACCAAGTCCACCAAGTGCGTCGCCTTCGAAGGGCGCATCGTCGTCGTCGGCTTCGCCGGAGGCACCGTCCCCGCGCCCGCGCTCAGCCACGCCCTCGTCAAGAACTACGCCATCCTCGGTCTCCACTGGGGGCTCTACAACACCCACGATCCGGTGGCGGTCCGCCAGGCCCACGAGGCGCTCTGCGAGCTGGCGGCTTCCGGGGCCGTCCGCCCCCTCGTGAGCGAGCGAGTGGCTTTCGGCGGCGCCGCCGAGGCCGTTCAACGCGTCGCGGACGGCACGACGATCGGCCGGCTGGTCGTCCAGCCGTAACGCCCTCAGCGCCCCTGAAAAGACCGGCGCGCCGCCCACCGCGGAGGTACCCCTCCGCGGTGGGCGGCTCAAGACACCGGCGTACCGCCCCGCGCGGGCGCGGTCCCCTTACGGGGTCAGGTACTTCTTCAGCTCGCGGCGGGCGAGCGAGCGCTTGTGGACCTCGTCGGGTCCGTCCGCGAGCCGCAGGCTACGGGCGGCGGCGAAGAGTTGGGACAGGGGGAAGTCCTGGCTGACGCCGCCGGCGCCGTGGACCTGGATGGCGCGGTCGACGATGCGCTGGACGGCGACGGGGGTGGCGATCTTGATGGACTGGATCTCGGTGTGGGCGCCCTGGTTGCCGACGGTGTCCATGAGCCAGGCCGTCTTGAGGACGAGGAGCCGCAACTGCTCGATCTCGACGCGGGCTTCGGCGATCCACTCCTGGACCACGCCCTGGGCGGCGAGCGGCTTGCCGAAGGCGACACGGGAGGCGGCGCGGCGGCACATGAGTTCAAGCGCGCGCTCGGCCATGCCGATCAGCCGCATGCAGTGGTGGATGCGGCCGGGGCCGAGCCGGGCCTGGGCGATGGCGAAGCCGCCGCCCTCCTCGCCGATCAGATTCCCGGCGGGCACGCGCACGTCGTGGAAGACGATCTCGGCGTGACCGCCGTGGTCGCCGTCGTCGAAGCCGAACACCCGCATGCCGCGCCGTACTTCGATGCCGGGGGTGTCGCGCGGCACGAGGATCTGGCTCTGCTGGCGGTGCCGTTCGGCGTCCGGGTCGGTCTTGCCCATGACGATGAAGACCGCGCACTTGGGGTTCATCGCCCCGGAGATGTACCACTTGCGGCCGTTGATCACGTACGAGTCGCCGTCCCGTACGATCCGCGTCTCGATGTTGGTGGCGTCGGAGGAGGCGACGTCCGGCTCGGTCATCGCGAAGGCGGACCTGATCTCCCCGGCGAGCAGCGGCTCCAGCCACTCCTTGCGCTGGGCGGGGGTGCCGAATTCGCTGAGGACTTCCATGTTGCCGGTGTCGGGAGCGGCGCAGTTGAGGGCGGGCGGGGCCAAGTGCGGGCTGCGGCCGGTGAGTTCGGCGAGCGGCGCGTACTGGAGATTGGTCAGTCCCGCGCCGTGCTCGCCGGGCAGGAAGAGATTCCACAGGCCCTGCCGCCTGGCCTCGGCCTTGAGGTCCTCCACCACGGGCGGCGCGGTCCACCGGTCGTCCCCCGTGGCCTCGGCGCGCTGTTCGGCGAAGACCGGCTCGGCGGGGTAGACGTGCTCGTCGAGGAACGCGGTCAGCCGCGACCGCAGCTCCTCGGTACGGGTGTCGAAGGCGAATTCCATGGCTGCTCAGCCTTCCTTCCGGGGGGAGTCCTGCGAGGGGCGCGGCCGGCCCTGCCGCTCGGCGTGCCGCCGGAGCCGGTCGAGGCCGCGTTCGACGAAGTGGGGGACGATGCCGCCGATCCGGTCGAATCCGGCGCCGATCGTCTGCCCGAGGGTGTAGCGGTAGTGGATGCCCTCGGAGATGACGGCGAGCTTGTAGCAGGCGAAGGCCGTGTACCAGTCGACGGTCGACACGTCGCGGCCGGACCGCTCGGCGTACCGCTGGAGGAGTTCCGCCTCCGAGGGGTGGCCGGGCGCGCCGCCCGCCGCCTGGATGGGGAAGTCGGAGGCGATCTGCGGCTCGCTGTAGACCAGCAGCAGCCCGAGGTCGGTGAGCGGGTCGCCGAGGGTGGACATCTCCCAGTCCAGCACGGCGGTGAGCCGGTCGGCGGTGTCCACCAGGACGTTGTCCAGCTTGTAGTCGCCGTGGATGACGGCGCCGCCGGGGGAGTCGGGCAGGGCCGCGCCGAGCGCGGCGTGCAGCGCGTCGATGCCGGGCAGTTCACGGCTGCGGGAGGCGTCGAGCTGCTTGCCCCAGCGGCGCAACTGCCGTTCCAGATAACCCTCGGGGCGGCCGAAGTCGCCGAGGCCGACCGCCGCCGGGTCCACCGCGTGCAGGTCGACCAGCGTGTCGACCAGCGCGAGCACGACCTCGCGGGTCCGCTCGGCGCCCAGCTCCCTGAGCTGGCTCTCGGTGCGGAAGGGGGTGCCCTCGACGAATTCCATGACGTAGAACGGCGCGCCGATCACCTCGCCGTCCTCGCACAGCAGCACCGTGCCCGGCACCGGTACCGGGGTGGCGGCGAGCGCGCTGATCACCCGGTGCTCGCGCGTCATGTCGTGCGCGGTGGCCAGGACGTGCCCGAGCGGCGGTCTGCGGACGACCCATTCGGTGCCGCCGTCGGTGACCCAGTACGTGAGGTTGGACCGGCCGCCCTCGATGAGCTTGCCGCGCAGGCCGCCGCCGACCAGCCCCGGCCGCTCCCGGTCGAGATGGGCGCGCAGCCGGCCCAGATCGAGACCCGGGGGGTTGTCGGTATCGCTCATGCCGTCTCCTCGTCACCGTCGTGGCTTCAGAAATCGTACCGACCAGTCGGTATGTCGTCCAGCTCTTCGCTCTCCCCGTCGCGTCCCGTCCGTCACATCCGCGCTCGGGAGGCCGCATTGACGGCCGTGGTCACCGCACCTACGCTCTGGACTTATGGGTGAACGTAATTCACATATGCAGACAGCAGATCGCTCCGCCGGACTCGTGATCACCGAGGTGCGGCTGACCCCCATCCTCATCGCCGATCCGCCGCTGCTCAACACCCAGGGTGTCCACCAGCCCTACACGCCCCGCCTCATCATCGAGGTCGTCACCGCCGACGGTACGGCCGGGGTGGGCGAGACCTACGGCGACACCCGCTATCTCGACCTCGCCGCGCCCCTGGCCCGCGCGCTGCCCGGCCACACGGTCAGCGATCTGAACGGGCTGTTCACCCTCGCGGAAGAGGTCTGCGGCGACCCCGCCGACGTCTCCGACTCCGTCGACGTCGGCGGGCTGCGCGGTGTGCAGACCGCCGACAAGCTGCGGCTGTCGATCATCTCCGGCTTCGAGGTGGCCTGCCTCGACGCCCTCGGCAAGCACCTCGGCCTGCCGGTGCACGCGCTGCTCGGCGGCAAGGTCCGCGACGCCGTCGACTACAGCGCCTACCTCTTCTACCGGCTCGCCGCCCACCCCGAGGGGCAGGGCGAGGCCGACGACTGGGGTCCCGCCCTCGACCCGGAAGGCGTCGTCGCCCAGGCCCGCCGCTTCGCCGACACGTACGGCTTCGGCTCCTTCAAGCTCAAGGGCGGTGTCTTCCCGCCCGACGAGGAGATCGCCGCCGTACGCGCCCTGGCCGCCGCCTTCCCCGGCCGGCCGCTGCGCCTCGACCCCAACGGCGCCTGGTCGGTGGAGACCTCGCTGTACGTGGCCCGCGAGCTGGGCGAGGTGCTGGAGTACCTGGAGGACCCGGCCAGCACCACCGACCGCATGGCCCGGGTCGCCAGCGGCACCTCCGTGCCGCTGGCGACCAACATGTGCGTGACGACCTTCGCCGAGATCCAGGACGCCTTCACGCGCGGCGCCGTCCAGGTGGTGCTCTCCGACCACCACTACTGGGGCGGCCTGCGCAACACGCAGCAACTCGCCGCGATCTGCCGCACGTTCGGCGTGGGCCTGTCCATGCACTCCAACACCCACCTCGGCATCAGCCTCGCCGCCATGACCCATGTCGCGGCCACCGTGCCCAACCTCGACTACGCCTGCGACTCGCACTACCCGTGGCAGACCGAGGACGTCATCACCCGCCGCCATGTCTTCGAGGACGGCCGCCTCGCCGTCAGCGACCTCCCCGGCCTCGGCGTCGAACTCGACCAGGACGCGCTCAAGGCGCTGCACCAGCGCTGGCTCGACGACGACGGGGCCATGCGCGACCGCGACGACGCCGCCGCGATGCGCAAGGCGGACCCGGACTGGCGGACGCCGCCCGTGCCGCGCTGGTGACACACGCGTGTGGGGGGGGGGGGGGGGGGGGGGGGGGGGGACCAAACCCCCCCACCGCCGCGGCACCCCAACAACCACAAAAAAAAAAAGCAAAGAACAACAGAGACAACAACAACCA